>NZ_JBITSX010000009.1:0-15665 GCF_044541255.1 Pseudomonas sp. NPDC085632
AACAGGCAGCGTTCCCCAACGGCTTGTTCGGCTTCTTCGCCGGATTTCAAATGGCGATCTTCTCCTTCGCCGGCACCGAACTGATCGGCACCGCCTTCACTCAACTCGCTTCGGCCCGGTAAGAGCGCTATGGAATTCACGATTCAACACTGTATTGCGCTTGCGCCACTGTTGATCACCAGCCTCACCATTATCGTGGTGATGCTGGCAATCGCCTGGCGCCGCAACCACTCGCAGACCTTTCTGATCTCGGTCGCCGGTCTGAACCTGGCCCTGCTGTCGATCCTCCCAGCCCTGAAAGTCGCGCCTCTGGCCGTGACCCCATTGCTGCAGATCGACACCTTCGCTTGCCTGTACATGGCGCTGATCCTGGTCGCCACCCTCGCCTGTGTAACCCTCGCTCATGCCTATCTGGGTGATGGCGGTTCGGGTTACCCGGGCAACCGTGAAGAACTGTACCTGCTGATCCTGATGGCCGCCGCCGGTGGTCTGGTTCTGGTCAGCGCGCAGCACCTGGCCGGTTTGTTCATCGGTCTGGAACTGCTCTCGGTACCGGTTTACGGTCTGGTGGCTTACGCCTTCTTCAACAAACGTTCGCTGGAAGCCGGCATCAAATACATGGTGCTGTCGGCCGCAGGTTCCGCGTTCCTGTTGTTCGGTATGGCGCTGCTGTACGCCGACTCGGGTTCGCTGAGCTTCGTCGGTATCGGTCAGGCTCTGGCTGCAACTGGCCTGCCTAGCTCGTTGGCGCAACTGGGCCTGGGCATGATGCTGATCGGTCTGGCGTTCAAGCTGTCGCTGGTACCGTTCCATCTGTGGACGCCTGACGTTTACGAAGGTGCACCGGCTCCAGTGGCTGCGTTCCTCGCGACCGCTTCGAAAGTAGCCGTGTTTGCGGTAATGGTGCGTCTGTTCCAGATCTCCCCTGCCGCCAGCAGTGGCGTACTGAGCGACGTACTGACCGTCATCGCCATCGCCTCGATCCTGTTCGGTAACCTGCTGGCCCTGACCCAGAGCAACCTCAAGCGTCTGCTCGGTTACTCGTCCATCGCGCACTTCGGCTACCTGCTGATCGCGCTGGTAGCGAGCAAGGGTCTGGCAGTGGAAGCCATCGGCGTGTACCTGGTCACCTACGTGATCACCAGCCTCGGCGCCTTCGGCGTGATCACCCTGATGTCCTCGCCGTACAACGGCCGTGACGCAGACGCGCTGTACGAGTACCGCGGTCTGTTCTGGCGCCGTCCGTACCTGACCGCCGTACTGACCGTGATGATGCTGTCGCTGGCGGGTATCCCGCTGACTGCTGGCTTCATCGGCAAGTTCTACATCATCGCTACCGGTGTTGAATCGCACCAATGGTGGCTGGTCGGCTCCTTGGTACTGGGCAGCGCCATCGGCGTCTTCTACTACCTGCGCGTGATGGTCACCCTGTACCTGATCGAGCCAAACCTGCGTCGCCACGACGCCCAGCTGCACTGGGAACAGAAGGCAGGCGGCGTGATGCTGCTGGCCATCGCCCTGGTCGCGTTCTTCCTGGGTGTGTACCCGCAGCCATTGCTGACCCTGGTTCAGCAGGCGGGTCTGGCGGGCTGATAGTTCGGCGGGCTAGAAATGAAAACGGCACCTTCGGGTGCCGTTTTTGTTGTTGTGGGATTTTTACTGTTGCCCTGCCCTCCCTGCTGAAAGCCCAGAAAGCTCCCGCTCAATTATCGGTTTCGTCCTACAGTCCGCATCCGGCTGTTGGAGCTATTGTGTATATGTGAGGCAACGCGAAAACTCGAAGGCACATTGAAAGTACTTGCCGACCAACAGGGCACAAGGAAACCATATTGAACACTGACAACATCCACACCACATATGAAAAAATGTATGCATACGAAGAAGAGATAAAAAACAGCATCTCGATAAAAACTCAAATAATTTTTACTGCGATATTTGCGCTAGCTTCTGCAACCATCTACCTAGCTCGTTTTTTGGATTTCACCTTCAACCCCGAAATTGCATACATCATTTCTTTTCTCGTAACTTTAACCCTGACAATCTCAACCATCTCTACATACTTCAACTTCAGAGCCTTTAGCGGATCTGAATTCAACAGAATGCCATACGCAGAAAAAATAAAAGAGTATTACGACAACCAAACACAATACAACATTGAACTTGGCAAATATAACTCACAGGTATCGCAGCACGAGCAAATACCTTTGATCGATCCTGACAAAGAAACTGCAAGCTTCATTTCAAACACCTACATCAGTTGCTCCACACACAATGCTTTAGTCAATGAAGAGCGATCACGATGGGTTTTCAAGTCCATTTCAACTTTTCTGATGGCCTGCATTCCTCTTGCTATCGGTAGCTTGTTGTTTGTCCTTTTTGACATGGATACCTCCTCGCCCAGGAAAAATTTTGCAATAAAAGATACTTACGTGGGCGACCAAATATCCGACTTGAGAAAGCAGTTGCTGAATGACTCAACAGCCGAAGGCGTAGCAGATCTGAAAAAAAGGACTATAATCCTTGAGAATATACTTCTTGAAAAAGGGGCAGGAAAATTGAGCGAATCCAATAAGCCAACATCAAGTGAAAAAAAACCTTTGCCCCAAGTTCCTGTCAAACCGACTGCTCCATCTTCTAGAAGAACATACGACGATGTTAACGGCGGCACCAACAGGGATCAGAAATGAAAGCTACTAATGATCGGCCTAAGCCACAAAATTCGACAAGACCTACACCACCAGAGAAACCTTCTGCACCGGTTGTACGTCGTATCGTTAACGAAAAAGTTATCAATAGAAAAGAGATAGCTTTAGATAACAGATGAGAACGCAACTAAAGCACTCTTGCCCTCGCAGAACTTTATAAAAAGGCGGCACCTTCAGGGCCCGCCTTCGCGTTTGTAGGATTCAGTATCAGCAGACTGCGCCAGCGCGTCCAGATGATCGCTCGCTATGCTTTCTTGGTCTTCACACTCTCACCTTTTTAAGAATTTTCCTGCAAAGCATCGAGCAATGGCTGACCTTCTGCAGAAGGTCATTGCGGTTAAATTTGAGGATCACCTATCAAGTGGAGATCCACGGACCATGAAGCGGGATATTTATTCAGAATTGATGAATGGCCTTGATGCGTTAAGCGAAGAACGCCAAGGCAAAATCATCTTACAAAAGACGCGTGTAGAACGGATCGGCGCCATGAAGGGCAAACTCACACTTCCCGAAGAATTTGATGCATCTCTATCACACAATTTGCTGGATACCTTCGAACGATAAAAAGCCACATCTGCACTCATGCGACCTATCAGGCTCACTCAAACCACTGTGGGAGCGAGCCTGCTCCGGGCGGCGTTCACTCAATCAAAATAACCACATGACGAAATTGTAATTCCCTCATCACCTTGGCGTTATCCGCAGCTTGCAACGATGTGACCCGGCGACCATGCCGGCGGGCCCTGCCCCGCCGAACAATAAAACCCACGCCGACGCACGTTCCCGTTCTGCCGAACCCAAGGAGTGTTTGATGGTTAACAATTCAAAAATGTCGATTTCCGCTTTAGCGGTGGTGATCGGCGCCGGGCCGTCCATGGTGTTTGCAGAAGACAAGCCTGAAGGCTTTGTCGAAGGCAGCAGCTTGACGGTGCTCAACCGCAACTTCTACTTCAATCGTGATCATCGCAACGGCCAGTCCAGTCCGACCGGCAATGGTTATTCCGAAGCCTGGGCGCATGCCGTGATCAGCAAATTCGAATCCGGTTTCACTCAAGGCACCGTCGGGGTCGGTGTTGATGCGTTTGCGATGATCGGACTGAAACTCGACAGCGGTGACGGCCGTAATGGCGGGCGCAGTTCGTTTGATGTGTTGCCGGTCAACAGTGACGGCCAGGCGCGGGACGAATACACCAAGGTCGGTGGCGCTGCGAAAATCCGGGCGTTCGACACGGTAATCAAGGTCGGTGATGTATTCCCGGCCAACCCGATGGTCGCGGCCGGTGACTCGCGCCTGCTGCCGGAAAGTTTTCGCGGGGTGACGGCGACCAACACCAGCATTGAGGGTTTGTCGGTTCAGGGCGGTCGCCTGCACGCGATGAGCCAACCGGTGTCGAGCGACATGCGCGAGAACTTCGCCACGTTCTACGCCGGCCCGGTCAACTCGCCGTGGATCGCTTATGGCGGCGGCGATTATGTGCTGAACAAAAATCTCAGTTTCAGCCTGTACTCCAGTCGGCTCAAGGATGCGTGGAATCAGTATTACGCCGGCACTGCCTGGACCTACCCACTCTCCGATGACCTGTCGCTGTTCGGTGGCCTGAACTATTACAAGGCCGTCGATGAGGGCAAACAACTGCTCGGCGAGTTCGACAACAACATCTGGAGCGGCCGCGTCGGCGTGAAGCTCGGCGCCCACTCGGTCGCCCTCTCCCACCAGCGCAACAACGGCAACGACGACTTCGATTATTTGCGCCAGTCCGACTCGATCTTCCTCGACAACTCGATCCAGTACAGCGACTTCAACTCGCCGAAAGAGCGTTCGTGGATGGTGCGTTATGACCTCGACATGAGCACTTACGGCGTACCCGGTTTGTCGTTCATGACCCGTTACGCGCGCGGCACCGACGCTGATTATTCCAATGCCAACGCGGTGTACATGCGCCGCGATGCCGAGGGTAATCCGCTGACCGATCAGAAACGTTGGGAGCGCGATATCGAAGTCAAATACGTGGTGCAGAGCGGCTCGATGAAAGACCTATCACTGCGCTTGCGCCAGGCCACGACCCGCGCCACGGCGTTCGAGTCGGATCTGGATGAAGTGCGGGTGATTGTCGAGTATCCGCTGGCGATTCTTTGATTGCGCGGTTGATGCAAATTCACCTTTAGAAGCTCCTTGCTCCTTTGGTAAGAGGTGAATCCTTTGGCGTCCTTCGGGGCGCCTTTTTTTGCGCTGCGTTTTGCCGTGGTTATGTATTCCAGGTTTGGGCCCGGCCCTCACCCTAGCCCTCTCCCAGAGGTAGAGGGGACTGACCGAGCTGCTTAGTGGAAATACATCGACCCGAAAAACCGGGGCGTACTCTGGTTTTGAATGGCTTGAAGATCTGCTCCCTTTCTCCTTTGGGGTTGTCCACCGCTTCGAAAAGGGCAGATGAGGGATTGTGAGAGCCTCACGCAACACAAATAAAATCGACCCTCGGTAAATAAGCCACAGGCTCGACATCATCAAGCGCACTGCTCACCGTCAGTTCGCCAATCATTACGACTTGCACGCCTCGAAAAACGTCACCTGATTTCCGCAGCACACCCAGCGACGGTTAATGTCAGCTCCAACGTTTTGGGCGAGCTTTCAATTGGTGTAAGCGAATATTGCTTCGGGCGGGGTTAGCTTCGATAGTCTGCTCGAATGCGTTGAATGCGACGTCATCGAGAAGATACGGTTGCGCCTCCAGAATCGTCTGCTGGCACATGACGGGTGCAAGAACATTCACGTGCTGTTTCTTTCGATCTGTTCTTCGACAGCTTGAAAAGAGATCGGTAATCACGTCACGCTCAATTGGACTAGGCATTGACCTGTCTCCGTTGTGTTCGGGCATTGGCCTGCGTTAGCCACGGCGTGGCGAGAAATACAACTCCCGCCACTTTGTCAGTGATCTATTGAGCAGGATCTACGTTATCCAGCGCTTTGTTCACCGCAAGTTCGCCAAGCATGACGACCTGCGCGATACCGAGCAGGGTCTTGCGATGGGTGCCGCCTAATAGCGCGGCGAAGTCACCGAGCATCACCGTGGCCGAGGCCAGGGATTCGCTGGCGTTGGCCAGTAATGATTCGGTGTCGGCTTTGGGATTGACCAGGAACATCTGGTTGGGGATGTACGGCGCGGACATGATGGCGGCTGAGGGTTTGAGGTAGAAATCGAGGGCGCGGTCGGCGGCTTCGTGGAGTTTTCGGGTGTCGACGGAGGCGTAAGGGGATGTTGAGTTGGCGTCGGGGATGGCGTCTGTTTCTGGGGGATTTGGGGTTGGCTTTTTCATAATGTTTTACTCAGCTTGAAGGTGGAGCTGGCCCTTTCGGTTCCACGCGAAAGGGTGGCAGCTGTACGCAGGTTGGAACCCGGGCAACTGAGCAAACCCGACAGACTCGAAGTCTCCCGCGCACAGCCGCCATAACGGAGTGCACACATGAAAGTGCGCAAGCATACGTCATGAACAGTGCGTTTTGCTTCAGTTGAGCCACGGGGTTCCAATCCCGATCGCTGAATTGGCAGCGACCCACACAGGCTAGAGAGCGGACGTCCGACGGACAACCTGAAAACATTGTGGGAAGGTTCCGCGATTCCCACACAACCTTTAAACATCACGAATTGAAATACGCATCGTGATATTTAACATCAACCCTGTAGGAGCTGCCGAAGGCTGCGATCTTTTGACTTTGATTTTAAAGATCAAGATCAAAAGATCGCAGCCTTCGGCAGCTCCTACAGGGAACCGGGGTCAGCCGCCGTTGTTACGACACACGCCCATCACGTTGTACTTGATGGTTTTGAGCTGACCTTTGGAATCCTCGTAGGTCATCGCGGTGGGCACGACATTGCACGCAGCCTGCGGCTTCACCACGCTCACCACTTTGACCACGTCCAGCTTCATGCCATACGCGTAATCCTTCACCACCGGCGGCGCTTTGCCCTGGTTGGCGGCGTACTGTTCCATGGCTTTGCTGTTGGCGCTGAGCGCGCGTTCGAAAGTGCGGTCACCGCCACCTTCAGCCAACACATTCACAGACACCGCCACGACAGCGGCGAATGCGATCAACTTGAGTACTTTCATATCCATTTCCTTCCCGTCCGGGCTTGAAAAAAAAGCCCGGCATCGATGCGCGATGAAGGGCTTGTTCAGGTGCAGCAGGCTTACAGATCGCGGGTTTTGTCGTCTTTCTTGTCAGTGACGACCACCGGGTTGCCGGCGGCTTTTTCCTTTGCGACGAACAACTCCACGGAGCGCTCGCTGTTGGCCATCATTTTTTCGAAAGTGCGGTCGCCACCGCCTTCGGCCAGGGCCACGGAAGAGATCGCCAGAGCGGCTGCGAAGGTACAGAGTTGGGCAAGTTTCATGGTTGATTCCTCGTTTAAGTAGCTGACGGGATCAAGGTAACAAGGCGAACCTATCGTGACGGTGGCGGGGAAATTACAGATCCGTTATCTGCCGGATCAGTGCACGGAACCCCTGTGGGAGCGAGCCTGCTCGCGAAAGCGGTGGTTTAGTCACATCGTTGTTGACTGACAGATCGCCTTCGCGAGCAGGCTCGCTCCCACAGGGGGATTAACTATTGAATTGGAACAGCGTCCTCCTCCCGGCGATGGGCGAGTTGGTAGAGCGCCGGCAAGATCAGCAACGTGAGGATCGTCGAGGAGAGAATTCCGCCGATCACTACGGTGGCGAGCGGCCGCTGCACTTCGGCGCCAGTGCCGGTGGCGAGCGCCATCGGAATAAACCCCAGCGACGCCACCAACGCCGTCATCAACACCGGCCGCAAACGCGTCAGCGCACCTTCGTGAATGGCATCGGACAGCGACCGCCCCTCCTCCCGCAAATTACGAATGAACGCAATCATCACCAAGCCGTTCAACACCGCCACCCCCGACAACGCGATAAACCCGACGCCCGCAGAAATCGACAGCGGAATATCCCGCAACCACAGCGCCATGACCCCACCGGTCAACGCAAACGGAATCCCGGTAAACACCAGCAAACCGTCCTTGAGATTGTTGAACATCATGAACAACAACCCGAACACCAACAGCAGCGCCACCGGCACCACGATCTGCAAGCGTTTGGCCGCCGATTGCAGTTGCTCGAATTGCCCGCCCCAACTGGTCCAGTAACCGGCCGGGACCTGCACGTCACGTTCGATCACTTCGCCGGCCTCGCTGACGAATGAACCGATATCACGCCCGCGTACGTTGGCGCTGACGATCACCAGACGCTTGCCGTTCTCGCGGCTGACCTGATTCGGCCCGAGCACCAGGTCGAGGCTGGCGACTTCCTTGAGGGCGATAAAACCAATCTGACTTGCCGAGCCATTCACAGAAGGCACCGGAATCAGCAACGCCGACAGCCCGTCGATGTCCTTGCGCATGGCATCGGACAAACGCACCACCATGTCGAAACGCCGATCGCCCTCATACAACGTCCCGGCCTGACGCCCGCCCACCGCAACGGCAATGGTGTCCTGCACATCACCCACGTTGAGCCCATAACGCGCGGCCTTGTCGCGATCAATGTTGATGGTCAGCACCGGCAATCCGGTGGTTTGCTCGACCTTCACCTCGGATGCGCCATTAACCTTCTGCATGGCAGCAGCGATTTTTGCAGCGGTGGCGTTAAGCACATCCATGTCATCGCCAAACACCTTCACCGCGACATCGCTGCGCACGCCGGAAATCAGTTCGTTGAAGCGCAATTGAATCGGCTGCGACAGTTCATAGTTGCTGCCCGGCAGCGTCGCGGCGGCGGCTTGCAGTTCGGTCATCAACGTTTCGCGGGACTTGCCCGGGTCCGGCCACTGCTCTTTCGGCTTGAGCATCACATAGCTATCGGAGATGTTCGGCGGCATCGGATCGGAAGCAATTTCCGCCGTGCCGGTGCGAGCAAAGACGCGCTCGACTTCCGGCACCTTCGCCAGAATCAGCGTTTCCAGTCGTTGCTGCATATCCACCGATTGCGTCAGGCTGGTGCCCGGCACGCGCAGCGCTTGCAGGGCAAAATCCCCTTCGCTCAGGCTCGGAACAAACTCGCTGCCCATGCGACTGGTGAGCACGCCGCTGAGCACGATCACGCCCAACGCCGCGCCCACTGCGATTGCGCGATGGGACATGACCCAGGCCAGCGCCGGCGCGTAAACGCGACGTGCGCCGCGCATCACCGCGCCCTCTTCTTCCTTGACCTTGCCGGTCACGAACAACGCAATCGCCGCCGGCACAAAGGTCACCGACAACAGCATCGCGCCAAGCAAAGCGATGACCACGGTAAACGCCATCGGGTGGAACATTTTCCCTTCGACGCCGCTCAACGCGAAGATCGGCAGGTACACGACCATGATAATCAACTGCCCGAAAATCAGCGGTCGCCGCGCCTCTTTCGCCGCTGCAAAGACTTCCTTGAAACGCTCGGCACGGGTCAACAATCGGCCGTGATGCTGCTGCGCGTGAGCCAAGCGGCGCAGGGTGTTTTCGACGATCACCACCGCGCCGTCGACGATGATGCCGAAGTCCAGCGCGCCGAGGCTCATCAGGTTGGCACTGACCTTGTTGCTGAACATGCCGGTAAAGGTGAACAGCATCGACAGCGGAATCACCATCGCGGTAATCAGCGCCGCGCGAATGTTGCCGAGGAACAGGAACAGAATCGCGATCACCAGAATCGCGCCTTCGATGAGGTTCTTTTTCACCGTGGCGATGGCTTTGTCGACCAGGTGCGTGCGGTCGTACATCGGAACGGCGATCACCCCTTGGGGCAAGGATTTATTGATCTGTTCGAGCTTGCTGGCGACCGCTTGCGAGACCGTGCGGCTGTTTTCGCCGATCAGCATGAACACGGTGCCGAGCACCACTTCACGACCGTTTTCCGTGGCCGCGCCGCTGCGCAATTCGCGGCCGATTTCGACTGTCGCTACGTTTTTCACCCGGATCGGCGTGCCGTCGACATTGGCCATGACGATGTTGGCGATGTCCTCGGTGCTCGCCACTTGCCCCGGCGCGCGGATCAGCAACTGCTCGCCGCTGCGCTCGATGTAACCGGCGCCGACGTTGGCGTTGTTACGCTCAAGCGCCGTGACCAGATTGGTGAGGGTCAGCTTGTACGCGGCCAGGCGTTTCGGGTCCGGCGCAATCTGGTACTCCTTGGCGAAACCGCCGATGGTATTGATCTCGGCAACACCGGGCACGTTGCGCAATTGCGGCTTGATGATCCAGTCCTGAATCACCCGCAGGTCGGTCGGCGTGTAGGTTGTGCCGTCGTCCTTCACAGCGCCCTCCTTCGCTTCAACCGTCCACAGAAAAATCTCGCCGAGGCCGGTGGAAATCGGCCCCATCATCGCTTCCGCGCCTTCGGGCAATTGCTCCTTGGCAATCTGCAAACGCTCGTTGACCAGTTGACGGGCGAAGAACAGGTCAGTGCCGTCCTTGAAGATCACCGTGACCTGCGACAGGCCTGAGCGCGACAGAGAACGGGTCTGCTCCAGCGCCGGCAAACCGGCCATCGCGGTTTCAATCGGAAAAGTGATGCGCTGCTCGGTTTCCAGCGGCGAGAACCCGGCGGCGCCGGTGTTGATTTGTACCTGGACGTTGGTGATGTCGGGCACGGCGTCGATCGGCAGCTTTTGATAACTGGCGATGCCGAGGCCGGCCATAAGCAGAACGGCGAGCAGGACGATGATGCGCTGCTCGATGGCAAACTGGATCAGGCGTTCGAACATGAGGACCTTCCAGAATTAATGACTGTGCTCGGCTGAGGCTTTGCCCAGTTCCGATTTGAGGACGAAGCTGCCGGCGCTGGCGACTTGCACGCCCGCTTCCAGGCCTTGGGTGATTTCCACGTGACCGGCTGCGCGACTGCCCAGCTCAACCGCGCGTGCTTCGAAACCGTCGTCGGTGCGAACGAACACCGTGGGTTTGTCCTCAACGGTCTGGATCGCGGTTTCCGGCACGGCGACTTTCGCTTCACGGCTGTCGGTCGCCACCAAAGCAGTGACAAACAGACCGGGGCGCCATGAGCCTTGCGGGTTTTCAAGGGTGACGCGAACGGTCGCAGTGCGGGTTTGTTCGCCGAGCAAGCTGCCGACATAAGCCACGCTGCCAACCACTTCCGCGTTGAGTTCCGCAGCGCTGACGGTGACCGCTTTGCCTACTTGCACCTTGTTCAGATCCTTCGGTGAAACGCCGAACGTCACCCACACTCGCGACAGATCCGAGAGGGTGAACGCCGCTGTACTTTCATCAACGACTTCCCCCGGCGTCAGGTGTTTTTCCACCACCACGCCATCGAACGGCGCGCGTAATTCATAGCGATTGCCGCCAGTGGCGACCACGCTGCCACTGAGTACGCTGATCTTTTGCCGGGCATTGCTCACGGCGATTTCCGCCTCTTGCAAAGCCTGACGCGCCTGGAGGAAATCCTGCTCGGCGGAGATCTTGTCCTGCCAGAGTTTTTTCTCCCGTTCATAAGTGGTGCGCGCCAAGGCCAAACGGCGTTGCGCGGCCGTTTGTTCGCTGCGCTGATCAGAGATCTGTTGACTGGCGATGACCGCCAGCAACTGGCCCTTCTTCACCGTTTGCCCGAGGTTGACCGCCACCGTCTCGACCACGCCCGGCACACGCGGCACGACGTGGGCGGTGCGGTCTTCGTCGAAGCGCACTTCACCGGGGAACGGCAGGCCGAGGCTGATGGTTTGCGCCCGTGCTTCGGCCAGTTGTATGCCGGCAGCGGTGATTTGTTCGGCGCTCAGTTCGATGTGCCCTTCTTCGCCATGCTCAGCTTCGGCAGCGGCGCCTTCTTCGGCGTGATCGGCATGCTCGGAAGCCTCGTCGGCATGCGCGTCGATGCTTGCCTTACCCGACCACATAGAGCCGATACCAATCCCCAGCGCCAACGTCGCCACCGCGACCACCATCAATTTTTTATCCATGGAAACTCCTCTGCGCCGACATCGTGCAGTTGTCTGAAAAGTGAAATTCAACGGCTGACGTTGAGGTCGCCGAAGATCCGTTCGAGGCGCACGCGGGCGTCGGTCGCTTCGCTGACGGCCTGGATGTACTGGCTGCGAGCGCTGATCAACGTGCGTTGCGCATCGAGTACATCGAGGAAGCCGAACTTGCCCATTTCGAAACCGCGCGTGGCGCTGTCGACTGCACGTTGCGCGGCGGGCAGGATGGTCTGGTTGAACGCGGTGACTTCGCCGTTGGCGGTCTGCCATTGCTCCAGGCTGGTCTGGATTTCCGTGCGCAATCGCAGCTCGGTGGCGTTGCGCAGATCCCGTGCCTGGTCGGTGCGGCGGGCGGCGGTGAGCACGTTGCCCTGATTGCGGTTGAACAGCGGAATCGGCATCGACAGCCCGACCACGTTGACCCGCTCGCGCTCGGTTTCGCTGTACTGGCTGCCGATGCTCACGGTGAGGTCGGGGATGCGCTGGGACTTTTCCAGGCCCAGCGATGCTTCGCGCTGATCGATCTGCAACTTGGCCAGACGCAGTTCGGCGGTTTCGTTCAGCCGCTCGAGCAATCTTGTCGGTGGAGGAACGGCCGGCATGCTTTGCGTGGGCGCCTGCACGTTGGTCGACGTCGGCAACGGCGCGCCCATGACTTGCGCCAATTGTTGGTACGCGGTGGCCTGATCGCGCTCTGCCCGGCTCAATTCAAGGCGCACTTCCGAGAGCTGCACTTGCGCGCGCGTGCCTTCGACCGGCGACGATTTACCCGCCTCGATCCGTCCTTGCGCCACACGCACGCCGTGCTCGGCCAATTGCAGCGACTGGCGCGACAACTGCAAACGTTGCTGCGCGGTTTGCGCGCTGTTGAACGCCTGAATCACATCGGCACGCAAGGCATTGCGCTTGCGCTCCAGTGCAATGCCGGCAGCGTCTTGCGCACGGCTGGCGACATCGATGCGTGCACCGCGTTTGCCACCCAGTTCGATCGGTTGACTGAGCATCACTGTGGTGGTGTGCGAATTGCGGCGAGTGTCTTCGGCTTCCCACGACACTTCGGGGTTGGGGATCAGACCGGCCTGTTGGCGGTCACCCTCGGCGATGCCGATTTCCCACTGCGCAGCGGCCAGCTCCGGGTTGCCGGCGAAGGCGCTTTGCAGGGCTTGATCCAGCGTCAGGGGCGCTGCGTTTGCAAGGCTGCTACAGGCCAGCAACAGAACGCCGCTGGCGGTTTTTTTCAGGCGTGATCGCACCGTCAGTTCTATTAAACCGGGCAATGGAAGACTTCCTTTATTCAAGAATCTGGGATGCCGCCACGGTAGGGTTTTGAACTTATCGACAAGGTGACTGGAACATTACAAATCCGTTATCCACGGTTTGCCGAAGTTGTTTTGTTTTAGGATGCGAAGTGCAAATTGTTTTATCGAAATACATCGAAACAAAAACACGGTAGTTATCTGCTGAACAGCACTTGTCGGAATCAAACTATTGAGAATTTTGGGTTTTGAGCTGCGACCGACTGTCGCAGAACACTGATCTAAAGCGTTTGGGCGTTGACCCTGTAGCCGCTACAACCTTTATGGTCCGCACTCCCCTCACCCCAGCCCTCTCCCGGAGGTAGAGGGAGCCGACCGAGGTGTCTGACACTTTCCATCGACCTGTTAAATCAAGTCGATTATGGATTCAGTAAAGCTTTTTCACGTCGGTGTAGTTCTGAAATATCCCGCATTCAGTCCCCTCTCCCTATGGGCGGTCCGACGTTTCGGGAGGGCTAGGGTGAGGGCCTTTTAAATTAAATATCCATTAAATAAAAGTGGTGAAAGATCATGCGAATCCTTGTCGTCGAGGACGAGCTTAAAGCTGCCGAATACTTGCATCAGGGTTTGACCGAAAGTGGGTATGTGGTTGACCACGCTGCCACCGGCGCCGATGGTTTGCACCTGGCGCAACAACAGGCCTATGACCTGATTATTCTCGATGTGAACCTGCCCGAACTGGACGGCTGGGGCGTGCTTGAACAACTGCGCAAAACCCACGCCACACGGGTAATGATGCTCACCGCACGCGGGCGACTGGCCGACAAGATTCGTGGCCTCGATCTGGGCGCCGACGATTATCTGGTCAAGCCGTTCGAGTTCCCCGAACTGCTGGCGCGGGTGCGCACCTTGATGCGTCGTAGTGAAAACATCCCGGTGCCGCAGGTGCTGAAAGTCGCTGATCTGGAACTCGATCCGGGCCGCCATCGCGCGTTTCGCGGGCAACAGCGGATCGACCTGACCACCAAGGAATTCGCCCTGCTGCATTTGCTGATGCGTCAGTCCGGCGAAGTGCTGACGCGCACTCAAATCATCTCGTTGGTGTGGGACATGAATTTCGACTGCGACACCAACGTGGTCGAAGTGTCGATCCGCCGCTTGCGGGCGAAGATCGACGACCCGTTCGACAGCAAACTGATCCACACCCTGCGCGGTGTCGGTTACGTGCTGGAGGCGCGGGAATGAGGCCGACCAGCCTGTCGATGCGCCTCGGTTTGACGGTGAGTATTCTCGGCGCGTTGTTGGTGGTGTTTCTGGCGATACTGGCGTATTTCGCCTTGACCCATGAACTGAATGCGCTGTCGCGCGACAGCTTGGAAAAGAAGATGGCGCAGGTCGAACACAGCCTGTCGCTTTACGTCGACGCCAATGAAATCACCGGTAAACCGCACATTCTGCTCGATCAGGTGATGGGCCATGACAACCTCACGCTGACCATTTACGACCGCTTGAACCTGCGTTCACCGCTGCTCAAATCCGGCAGCGGCTTGAGCGATCCACGCGTTGAATTGAAGGCTGTACGGGCGACCAACGAGCAACTGGCTTACTCCGACAGCAGCGACGCCGAAGGCGCGAAGTTCCTCACGGTTTCCAAGCTGATTCGCCTCAAGGACGGCAGCAGCGTGCCGGTGTTGTTATCGATGGACAACGCCCACGATCAGGCGTTGCTCAGCGCCTATCTGCGCTCGACGCTGATTGCCTTGCCGTTGTTGCTGGTGTTCATCGGCCTGACCGCTTGGGGCGCGGTGCAGCGTGGTTTGGCGCCGCTGCGGGAGTTTCGCAAGGTCGCGGCGATGGTCTCGACCCAGGATCTGGAACATCGGCTGTCCGTGGTGAACATGCCGCAGGAGTTGAGCGAATTGGCGCAAGGCATCAACTTCATGCTGCATCGGCTCGATGCCGGGGTGCAACAGTTGTCGCAATTCTCTGATGACCTGGCGCATGAGTTGCGTACGCCGATCAACAACCTGATGGGCAAGGCGCAGGTGACCCTTTCGCGCGAGCGCTCGGTGGATGAGTACAAAGATGTGTTGGTGTCATGCACCGAGGAATTGGAGCGCGTGGCGCGGATTGTCTCGGACATGCTGTTTCTGGCGCAGGTGAGTCATCCGTCGGCGCTGGCGCCGTTTGAATCGGTGGCGCTGGAGGTTGAAGTGGCGAAAGTCGCCGAGATGTTTTCGTTGTCGGCACAGGATAAGAGCATTCATTTGAATGTCGTTGGCAGTGCGACGGTGATGGGTGATCGCTTGATGATTCAGCGGGCGATTTCGAATTTGCTGTCCAACGCGATGCGTCATTGCCCGAACGGGAAAACCGTGACGTTGCTGATCGAACAAGGTACGACCCAGGCCTCCCTGCTGGTCAGCAACCCCGGCGCCGGGATTGAGGCGCAACACCTGCCACATCTGTTCGACCGCTTCTACCGCGTCGACAGCAGCCGCTCCCGTTCGCAGGGCAGCACCGGGTTGGGGTTGGCGATCGTGCGCTCGATCATGAGCCTGCATCAGGGTGTGGCGGAGGTTAAGAGTTTGCCGGGGGCGATGACCGTGTTCCGGCTTGGCTTTCCTGCAGTGACGCCAACGACCCCATCGCTTGCAGGCAAGCTCCCACAGTGATCTGCGGGGTACCCGAATCTTGTGAACACTAAAAAAACCTGTGGGAGCTGGA
>NZ_JBITSX010000009.1:15761-108109 GCF_044541255.1 Pseudomonas sp. NPDC085632
TGGCTTGCCAGCGATGGCGGTGGGGCAGTCGATATCAATGTTGAATGTCAGATCGAATCGCTGGCAAGCCAGCTCCCACAGTGATCTGCGGCGTGCCCGGAGTTTGTGAACATCACAGAAAACTGTGGGAGCCTGGCTTGCCAGCGATGGCGGTGGGGCAGTCGATATCAATGTTGAATGTCAGATCGAATCGCTGGCAAGCCAGCTCCCACAGTGATCTGCGGCGTGCCTGGAGTTTGTGAGCGACGCAGAAACCTGTGGGAGCTTGCCTGCAAGCGAAAGCGGTAGATCAGGCGCGAAAAAAACGGCACCTTCCGGTGCCGTTCGCCTTTCACATTTCAGCTTTTACTTGCGCGCATCCGCCCACGATTTCAGCAGTTCGTTGTAGCTCACGGTCTCGCCTTTCGGCTTCTCGTTGGCCAGTTTCGGTTTCGGTGCGCCCGGCTGATCAAACCAGTATTGCGCATCGCGTTCCGGGTTCATTTTCGGTGCGCACACCGCTTGGGCCTTGGAGCGTTCCAGACGCGTCATGATCGCGTCCTGATCCTTGGCCAAACCATCGAGCGCCTGTTGCGGGGTCTTCTCGCCGCTGGCCGCTTCGGCGATGTGGCTCCACCACAGTTGCGCCAGACGCGGGTAGTCCGGCACGTTGGTGCCGGTCGGGGTCCATTGCACGCGGGCCGGGCTGCGGTAGAACTCGACCAGACCACCGAGTTTCGGCGCCAGATCGGTCATCGCCTGCGAATTGATGTCCGACTCGCGAATCGGCGTCAGGCCGACGATGGTTTTCTTCAGCGACACGGTTTTCGAGGTGACGAACTGCGCGTACAGCCACGCCGCGAGTTTCTGTTTCTCAGGCGTGGATTTCATGAACGTCCACGAACCCACGTCCTGATAACCGAGCTTCATGCCCTCCTCCCAATACGGCCCACGCGGCGACGGCGCCATCCGCCATTTCGGCGTGCCGTCGGCATTGACCACCGGCAGGCCCGGTTTGGTCATGTCGGCGGTGAACGCGGTGTACCAGAAGATCTGCTGAGCGATGTTGCCCTGCGACGGCACCGGGCCGGACTCGGAGAAGGTCATGCCCGCCGCTTCCGGTGGCGCGTACTTCTTCAACCAGTCGACATACTTGGTGGTGGCAAACACGGCAGCCGGGCCATTGGTATCACCACCACGGGTCACGCTGGAGCCGACCGGGTGGCAGTCCTCGACGCGAATCCCCCACTCGTCCACCGGCAAACCGTTCGGCAAGCCTTTGTCGCCGCCACCGGCCATGGAGAACCAGGCATCGGTGAAACGCCAGCCCAGCGACGGGTCTTTCTTGCCGTAGTCCATGTGCCCGTAAACGCGTTTGCCGTCGATTTCCTTGACGTCTTCACTGAAGAATTTGGCGATGTCTTCATAGGCCGACCAGTTCACCGGCACGCCCAATTCGTAGCCGTACTTTTCTTTAAACTTGGCTTTCAGATCAGCGCGTTCAAACCAGTCAGCACGGAACCAGTACAGGTTGGCGAATTGCTGGTCGGGCAGTTGATAGATCTTGCCGTCCGGTGCGGTGGTGAACGAGATGCCGATGAAATCCTTGATGTCGAGCGTTGGCGAGGTGAAGTTCTTGCCTTCGTTGGCCATCAGGTCGGTGATCGATTCGGTTTTGCCGTAGCGAAAGTGCGTACCGATCAGGTCCGAGTCGTTGACCCAGCCGTCATAGATATTCTTGTCGGACTGCATCACCGTCTGCATTTTCTCGACCACGTCGCCTTCTTGCAGCAGGTCGTGGGTGAGCTTGATCCCGGTGATTTCGCTGAAGGCCTTGGCCAGCACTTTCGACTCGTATTCGTGGGTGGTCAGGGTCTCGGAAACGACCTTGATGTCCATGCCGCGAAACGGCTCGGCAGCCTTGATGAACCACTTCAGTTCTTCGAGCTGCTGTTCAGCCGTCAGGGTCGACGGTTTGAATTCACTGCCGATCCATTTTTTCGCCGCGTCCTCGTAAGCATCGGCCCAAGCGACTGCGCTCAAACCGCTGAGTGCCAGCATGGCTGCCAATGAAATGCTATGTCGCAGCTTATTGTTTTTGTCGAACATAGAGACCTCCTGTTTAAGTTGTGGAGCCGCGTTGCCGAACGACTCGACTAGCCCCAACGCATCACAGCCAACAGCCACACCAGGGACAACGCGGACGCCACCCAGATGCTCCAGTCGGTGGCGCCGATCACCAGCAAATGCAGGTAGGCGCTGCCGAGAAGACCGATAAACAAGCGATCGCCACGGGTGGTGGCAATCGGCAGAAAACCTCGCCGCAGGATGCTCGGCGAACGCAATTCCCAAGTGGTCATGCCGACCAGAATCAGGCCGATGACGATGAAGAACGCGGCTGTCGGGGTAGTCCAACTCATCCATTCCATCATCAGCTCCTCAGACCCGACCGAGGGCAAAGCCCTTGGCCACGTGGTTGCGAACAAACCAGATCACCAGCATGCCCGGCAGAATGGTCAACACCCCCGCCGCTGCCAGTACGCCCCAGTCGATACCCGACGCCGACACGGTGCGCGTCATCACCGCCGCAATCGGCTTGGCGTTGACCGAGGTCAACGTGCGCGCGAGCAGCAGTTCGACCCAGGAAAACATGAAGCAGAAGAACGCCGTGACACCGATGCCGGAGCCGATCAACGGAATGAAAATCTTCACGAAGAACTTGGGAAAACTGTAGCCGTCGATGTAGGCGGTTTCGTCGATTTCCTTGGGAACGCCGGACATGAAGCCCTCAAGAATCCACACCGCTAACGGCACGTTGAACAGACAGTGCGCCAAGGCCACGGCGATGTGCGTATCGAACAGACCGATCGACGAATACAACTGGAAAAACGGCAGCAGAAACACCGCCGGCGGCGCCATGCGGTTGGTCAGCAGCCAGAAAAACAGGTGCTTGTCGCCGAGAAAACGGTAGCGAGAAAACGCATACGCCGCCGGCAGCGCCACGCTCAGCGAGATCACCGTGTTCAAACTCACGTAATACAGCGAGTTGAGATAACCGGTGTACCAGCTCGGGTCGGTGAAGATCACCTTGTAGTTCGCCAGCGTGAAGTCCTGTGGGAAAAGTGTCAGGCCGCCAAGGATTTCGGTGTTGCTCTTGAACGACATGTTCAGCAGCCAGTAGATCGGCACCAGCAGGAACAGGATGTACACCAGCAGTGGAATAACTTTTTTCATAGGGGTAAGCCGTTTGCTCATGGCCGGGCCTCAGCGGTTGGCGTCGGAGTGCGTCATGGCGGTGTAAAACAGCCAGGACACCAACAGGATGATCAGGAAGTACACCAGCGAAAACGCCGCTGCCGGACCGAGGTCGAATTGCCCTACGGCCATCTGGGTCAAGGTCTGACTCAGGAAGGTCGTGGCATTGCCCGGCCCGCCGCCGGTGAGCACGAACGGCTCGGTGTAGATCATGAAACTGTCCATGAAGCGCAGCATCACCGCGATCAGCAGCACGCTTTTCAACTTGGGCAACTGAATGTGCCTGAACACCGCCCAGGCCGAGGCGCGGTCGATGCGCGCGGCCTGGTAATACACGTCGGGAATCGCGCGCAAACCGGAGAAACACAGCAGCGCCACCAGTGAAGTCCAGTGCCAGACATCCATCACCAGCACCGTCACCCAGGCGTCCATGGTGTTGGCCGCGTAGTTGTAGCTGATGCCCATCGCGTTGAGGCTCGACCCAAGCAAACCAATGTCGGCGCGGCCGAAAATCTGCCAAATGGTGCCGACCACGTTCCACGGGATCAGCAACGGAATCGCCAGAATGATCAGCACCACCGACGACCAGCGGCCCTTGGTCGGCATGGTCAGCGCAACGGCAATACCCAGCGGAATTTCAATCAGCAATACGCAGGCCGAGTAGATGAACTGGCGCAGCAACGAGTCATGCAGGCGCGGATCGAGCAGCACTTGCTTGTACCAGTCGGCGCCCACGAAGTAGCGGCTGGACTGGTCGAAGATGTCCTGCACCGAATAGTTGACCACGGTCATCATCGGGATCACCGCACTGAACGCTACCAGCAGGAACACCGGCAACACCAGCCACCAGGCCTTGTTGTTCTGCACCTTGTTCATGGCTGCACCTCATCGTCGGCTTCGAGCAGAAACTCATCCGCATAGACCATCAACCACTGCGCCGGAAAACTGATGTACGCCGTGCCCTGCGGCACCGGTTTGTCTTCGGCCAGCCGCACCTTCAGCGGTGCGCCGTCGAGGTCGAGAGTCATGATCTTGTAGGTGCCGAGGTCTTCGACGTGTACGACCCTGGCCTGCACCGCGTCATCAAACGGCTCGTCCCACACGTGAATGAACTCCGGGCGGATGCCGACCTTCAGATTTTTCCACTGCCCGTGTTCGATGTGTCGCTGCATGGCGTCGGACAGCGGCAAATGCGTCGAGGCGAAACCGACGCCGCCGGGCTGAGGCTGCACGTCGATCAGGTTCATCCCGGGGCTGCCGATGAAATAGCCGACAAAGGTGTGGCTTGGCCGCTCGAACAATTCCCGTGGCGTGCCGAACTGGACGATCTGGCCGCCGTACATCACCGCGATCTTGTCGGCGAAGGTCGAGGCCTCGAGTTGATCGTGGGTGACGTAGACCATGGTGATGTTGAACTGCTCGTGAATCTGTTTGAGCTTGCGCCGCAGCTTCCACTTCAGGTGCGGGTCGATCACCGTCAGCGGCTCGTCGAACAGGATTGCCGAGACGTCGTCACGGACCAGGCCACGGCCCATCGAGACTTTCTGCTTTTCGTCGGCGGTGAGGTTGCGCGCCTTCTTGCTCAGCAGATTTTGCAGGTCGAGGACTTCGGCAATTTCCTGCACCTTGCTGTGTACTTTTGCCTCGGCCATGCCCTGATTGCGCAGGGGAAAAGCGAGGTTATCGAACACGGTCATGGTGTCGTACACCACCGGAAACTGGAAAACCTGGGCGATGTTGCGCTTCTCCGGCGTCAGGTCGTTGACCGCTTTGCCGTCGAACAACACGTGCCCCTGCGAGGGGCTGAGCAAGCCGGAAATAATGTTGAGCAAGGTCGACTTGCCGCACCCCGATGGCCCAAGCAAAGCGTAAGCGCCGCCCTGCTCCCAGACGTGATCCATCTCGCGGATCGCGTAATCCTCGGCGCCGCTCGGGGTCTTGCTGTAGCTGTGGGCGAGGTGCTGCAAACGGATTTCGGCCATCAGGCAACCCTCGCGACACGCCGGCCCGGTGCTTGCACCAGACGGCCCTGCGCATCGAAAACGAACAGTTTGTGGGTCGGGATGTAAATGCGGATCGGCGCATCGACGTCGTATTCGTGAACGCCGGGCAGGTGCAGCACCAGCAGAAAATGCTCGTTGCGCACGTGCAAGAAGGTTTCCGAACCGCTGATCTCGGCGACTTCAACGGTCACTGCCAATTCCAAATCGTCATCGTTGCTCGGCACCAGCGAGATGTGGCTGGGGCGCACGCCAAAACGGAACTCGCCCTCACCCACCGGACGCAGATCGACGTTCAACGGGAAGTGTACGAAGTTGGCAAAACTCACTTCGTTGCCGGCAATGCGTCCGGGCATCAGGTTGATCGGTGGTTCGGAGAACAATTCGGCGGCGAGCACGGTTTGTGGCTGGTGATAGACCGAAGTGGACGGGCCGCTCTGAATCACCCGACCTTCGTGAAGAATCGTCGTGGTGCCGCCGAGTGCCAGCGCTTCGTTGGGCTCGGTGGTGGCGTAAATGGCGATGGTGTGACGCGCCTTGAACAGCTCGCGCATTTCCTGGCGCAGTTCTTCGCGCAGTTTGTAGTCGAGGTTGACCAGCGGTTCGTCGAAGAGGATCAGCTCGGCGTCCTTGACCAGCGCGCGGGCCATGGCCGTGCGTTGCTGTTGGCCGCCGGAGAGTTCCAGCGGATAGCGCTGCAGAAACTTCTCGATGCGCAGCATCTTCGCGGTTTCCTGCACTTTGCTCTGAATGATTTCTTTCGAGACCCCGGCCTGACGCAGCGGCGAGGCGATGTTCTCGAACACGGTCATGGTCGGGTAATTGATGAACTGCTGATAGACCATCGACACGTTGCGCAGACGCACCGGGCGCTGGGTGACGTCGACGCCATTCATCAGGATGCGGCCGCTGTCGGGCTTGTCCAACCCGGCCATTAAACGCATGAGGCTGGTTTTGCCGGACAGCGTACGACCGAGCAAAACGTTGAACGAACCGGGTTCGAATTTCAGGCACGCATCGTCGATCCAGGTCTGGCCCTCGACGGTACGGCTGACGTGCTCCAGGGTGAGTGACATGGCTCGGCCTTTTT
This sequence comes from Pseudomonas sp. NPDC085632, assembly GCF_044541255.1. Lineage (NCBI taxonomy): Bacteria > Pseudomonadati > Pseudomonadota > Gammaproteobacteria > Pseudomonadales > Pseudomonadaceae > Pseudomonas > Pseudomonas sp. NPDC085632. The sequence continues at coordinate 22,086 of NZ_JBITSX010000009.1, forward strand.
ATTATTGGAGTCAAGCGACCTGTGCACGGGAGCGAGTTTCGTGCCAGAACTGGCAAGTGGTTGATTTGGCGTGAAAATCGTTGAACGCGCGGGGATTGGGCGTTCATTGCTGAACACATTTGAACAGTTGGGCGATTGACAATGAACAATAGTGAACAACACTCTATGAACGCTTTTTGCGAACCGATCCCCCTGTAGGAGCTGCCGCAGGCTGCGATCTTTTGATCTTGATTGTCAAAAAACAGGATCAAAAGATCGCAGCCTGCGGCAGCTCCTACAGGGGATCGCATAACAATAATAAAATGCTGCATCAGAGGCCCACTGCCATGGCCGCACCTGCCCCGCCGCTGTCCCACGACGCGATCGTCCAGACTTCCTGGCAGCGTTGCCGCGCGTTCGGTCTTGATCACCAGAGCACGCCGGCCTTCGACCAGTTGCCCGCCGCCGGCATCGCCCATCTGCTCGACAGTCATCACTCGCTGGTGCAGACCACGCATCAGGAAGTCCTGCCCTATTACGAAAACATCCTCAGCAACTCCAACTGTCTGATCATGCTCGCCGACAATCAGGGCCAGGTCCTGACCTCGTGGGGCACGCAACGCTTTATCGAGCCGAATCTGGCGCGGGGTTTTCAGGCTGGGGCGAGCTGGATGGAGCGCTGCAGCGGCACCAACGCGATCGGCACGGCACTGGCGTGTGAACAAGCGGTACACATCGAACACGATGAACACTTTCTCAAGGCCAACCGCTTCATGACTGGTTCCGCCGCGCCGATTTTCGACGCCGAGCGCAAGGTGATTGCGGTGCTTGACGTGTCCAGCGACAGCTATCTGCCGCCGTCGCACACGCTGGGCATGGTCAAGATGATGAGCCAGACCGTGGAGAACCGGCTGATCCTCAACCTGTTCCATGGTCAACATTTTCAACTGACCTTCAACACCGGGTTGAACAACCTCGACAGTCAGTGGGCCGGGTTGTTGATCTTTGATGAGAGCGGTCAGGTGCTGTCGGCCAATCGCCGTGCCGATAATCTGCTCGGCGTGCGTTTGTCACGGGTCAGCGTTGAGAGCCTGTTCAAGGTGTCGCTGCTGGAGTTGATCAATCAGCCGGATGGCTTGCCGTTTGCCTTGCAGACCTCCGGGCGTAACCGTTTTCAGTGTTTGTTGAAGCGGCCGAAACAGGCGTCGATTCAGCCGCGCGTTTTTGTTGCTGAACCGAAAACCGCTGCGACCACCGCCATCAGCCTCAACACCCTGCACTTCGGCGACAGCCGCGTGGAAAAAGCCGTGCGACAGGCTGAGCGTTTGCTGGAGAAAGACATTCCGCTGCTGATCCATGGCGAAACCGGCGTCGGCAAAGAGGTCTTCGTCAAAGCTCTGCATCAGGCCAGCTCTCGCAGCAAACAGGCGTTTATCGCCGTCAACTGCGCGGCGATCCCCGCCGAACTGGTCGAGTCCGAGTTATTCGGTTACGAGAAAGGCGCGTTCACCGGCGCCAACCAGAAAGGCAGCATCGGCCTGATTCGCAAGGCGGACAAAGGCACGTTGTTCCTCGATGAAATCGGCGACATGCCGTTGCCAACGCAGGCGCGGTTGCTGCGGGTGTTGCAGGAGCGTTGCGTGCAGCCGGTGGGTAGCAGTGAATTGTTCCCGGTGGATTTGCGGATTATCTCGGCGACTAACCGCTCTTTGCGCGAACAAGTGCAATTGGGGCGGTTTCGTGAGGACTTGTATTACCGGATTGGTGGGCTGACGCTGGAGCTGCCGCCATTGCGCGAGCGCAGTGACAAGGAGGCGTTGTTTAAACGGCTGTGGGAGCAGCATCGTGAACCAACGCAATGGGCGGGCTTGAGCCAGGAAGTGCTGGAGTTGTTTAGCCGCCATCCGTGGCCGGGGAATTTGCGTCAGGTCAGCAGCGTGATGCAGGTCGCGTTGGCGATGGCTGAGGAGCAGCCGGTGAGGCTGGAGCATTTACCGGATGATTTTTTTGTCGATCTGGAGATGGAGCCGGTGGAGAGCGCGGCGCCGTTGGGGGTTGATTTGAATGATGTTGAGGCATTGAACCGAGAGCTGAAGGCTTCCGGGGGCAATATTTCGCATCTGGCGCGACGGTTGGGGGTGAGTCGGAATACGCTTTATAAGCGGTTGCGGCAGATTGACGGTTGAGTGAACCGCCCTTCCCCTCACCCCAGCCCTCTCCCCCAGGAGAGGGAGCTGACCGAGGTGTCTGGCGCTGAACATCGACCTGAAACATCGTGGCGATTATGGATTCGGTACCGTACGTTCAGGTCGGCGTATCTATTGAGCATCCCCCATTCAGTCCCCTCTCCTGCGGGAGAGGGCTAGGGTGAGGGCGAAAATTCCGGCTCAACCTGCACAGCCGAAGCCGCCTCCAATGTGCGCAACCCCACCAGCACAACAACCACCATCATCAACCCCGCACCAATGGCCACGCAGAACCCTGCCCGCGCGCCCCACGCATCAATGACCAGCCCCGCCAACATGCCACCGAGCGCGACGCCAATGCTGATACCCGTGGTCATCCACGTCAGCCCTTCGGTGATCCGCGACGGCGGGATGATGATCGTCCCCAGCTTCATGACCACCACCATCGTTGGCGCAAACGAAATCCCGGCAATAAACAGCGTCGCTGACAGCACATAAACGTCCGCGGCAAAAATCGGCAACACGCCGGTGAGCGCCGTAACCAGGATCCCGATCAGGAACTGTTTTTCAATCGCCAGGGAAACCCTCATTGCACCGAAGGTCAGGCCCGCCACCAGTGAGCCGAATGCATAGGCGGCGAGGATAAAGGTCGCCGACGCTGGCCAGCCTTGCGCATTGGCGAACGCCACGACGGCAACATCGATTGCTCCACCAATGACGCCCATCGCCAACAACGCGAGGACGATGGTGCGAACGCCGGGGATCAGCAGGGTTGAGCCGCCATGGCTGGCGTGACCGACGACAACCTTGGGTTCAGTCTGGCGTTGCAGCAGGAACGCTGTCACCCCGATGGCCAGCAACCCGACCGCGACCAGTGGCCCCGCTTCGGCAAAAAAACTCACGCTCAGACCGATCGCCAGTGGCGGACCGACGATGTAGGCCATTTCGGTGAGAACCGTGTCCAGCGAGAACGCCGTGTGCAGCTGCGGCTTGCCCCGAAACAACTGCGTCCATCGCGCGCGGATCATCGACGGCATGCTCGGCATCGTCCCCGCCAGTGCTGCCAGAACAAACAGCAGTGTGGCCGGTGCCCGCCTGTAGACCGCCAGGATCAGTGCCAACAACATGGCAATGCTGAACGCCGTGACGACGGGCAGCACGCGACTCTGGCCATGTTGATCGACCAGTCTGGAGATGTGCGGGCCGAGCAGCGCATTGGCCAGAGTGAACGTACCGGCCACGGCGCCGGCCAACCAGTAAACACCGGTTTGCTCAACCAGCATGGTGATGATGCCGATGCCGATCATTGCCTGCGGTAACCGCGCAATAGAGCTCGCGAGCACTAACCCGGTGGCGCCAGGGGTTGTTAGCAGCTCGCGGTAGTGATTGGCCATGGTGTCTCCATTCGATATTCGTCACCGCTCAGCATCCAGCTGAACGCGCTGCCGACATCAAGACCTAGGCGAACGTCAAAAGCAACCCTCACCCCCGCCCTCTCCCGGAGGGAGAGGGAGCTGACCGAGGTGTCTGGCGTGATGCAGCGACCTGAAAAAACCAGTCGATTATGGATTTAGTACGGAGCGTTGAGGTCGGTGGATCGCTTTGACACCTTTCCCCTCACCCCAGCCCTCTCCCGGAGGGAGAGGGAGCTGACCGAGGTGTCTGGCGTCGTACATCGACCTGAAAGACCGAGTCGATTATGGATTCGGAGAAAACTTTTCAAGTCGGCGTATCTCTTGAGCATCCCCCATTCAGTCCCCTCTCCCTCCGGGAGAGGGTTAGGGTGAGGGGCTTTTCTTGCGCCCAAACAAAAACCCGCACAAGGCGGGTTTTGTTCTGATCGTTCCCACGCTCCGCGTGGGAACGATCATCACGCCGAGCAGGTTCGGTCAGTCAGCCAGACGCCAGGTAGTCCCACCCTTGCCGTCTTCCAGCACAACGCCCATCGCCGTCAGCTGATCACGGATACGATCGGACTCAGCCCAATCCTTACCCGCACGTGCCGCCAGACGCGCCGCAATCAGCGCATCGACTTCAGCCGCATCGACACGCCCTTCAGCGCCCGCCTGCAGGAAGTCATCCGCCTCCAACTGCAACACTCCCAGCACGCTCGCCAGTTCTTTCAGACGCGCCGCCAGACCCGCCGCCGCATCGAGATCGCTCTCACGCAGACGGTTGATCTCACGCACCATCTCGAACAGCACCGCGCACGCTTCCGGCGTACCGAAGTCGTCGTTCATCACCGTGGTGAAACGCTCGACGAACGCTTCGCCACCCGCCGGTGCAACGTTCGGCAGGCCTTTCAGCGCGTGGTAGAAACGCTCGAGTGCGCCTTTGGCGTCCTTGAGGTTGTCTTCCGAGTAGTTGATCGCGCTGCGGTAGTGGCTCGACACCAGCAGGTAACGCACAACTTCCGGGTGGTACTTTGCCAGCACGTCGCGAATGGTGAAGAAGTTGTTCAAGGACTTGGACATCTTCTCGCCATTGATGCGAATCATGCCGCAATGCATCCACGCGTTGGCGTAGGTCTTGCCAGTGGCCGCTTCGCTTTGGGCGATTTCGTTTTCGTGGTGCGGGAACTCGAGGTCGCTGCCGCCGCCATGAATGTCGAAGGTCTCGCCCAGGCAGCAGGTGGACATCACCGAGCACTCGATGTGCCAACCCGGACGCCCGGCGCCCCACGGCGATTCCCAGCTTGGCTCGCCCGGTTTGGCGGCTTTCCACAGCACGAAGTCGAGCGGGTCCTGTTTCGACTCGTCGACTTCGATGCGGGCGCCGATGCGCAGGTCTTCGATTTTCTTGCGCGACAGCTTGCCGTAGCCCATGAACTTGGCGACGCGGTAGTACACGTCGCCATTGCCCGGAGCGTAGGCGTAACCCTTGTCGATCAAGGTCTGGATCATCGCGTGCATGCCCGGAATGTGATCCGTGGCGCGCGGTTCCATGTCCGGCTTCTTGATGTTCAGGCGCGCTTCGTCTTCGTGCATCGCGGCGATCATGCGCTCGGTCAACGCTTCGAACGATTCACCGTTCTCGTTGGCGCGGTTGATGATCTTGTCGTCGATGTCGGTGATGTTGCGCACGTAGGTCAGGTCGTAACCGCTGAACCGCAACCAGCGGGTCACCAGGTCGAACGCGACCATGCTGCGGCCGTGGCCAAGGTGGCAGTAGTCGTACACGGTCATCCCGCAGACGTACATGCGTACCTTGTTGCCATCCAGCGGCTTGAAGACTTCTTTGCTCTTGGTGAGCGTGTTGTAGATCGTCAGCACTTTAATTTCCTTGACGCTGAATCACTGGCCCCACGAATCACGCAGGGTCACGGTACGGTTGAATACCGGCTGACCTGGTTTCGAGTCCTTCAAATCGGCAACGAAGTAGCCTTCGCGCTCGAACTGGAAACGGTCTTCCGGCTGTGCATTGCCAAGCGATGGCTCAGCACGACAACCGGTGAGTACCTGCAGCGAATCAGGGTTGATGTTGTCGAGGAAACTCGCGCTGTCTTCAGCCTTCTCTGGGTTGGCCGAACGGAACAGGCGATCGTACAGACGCACTTCGCACTCGACGCTGGCGGCAGCCGGCACCCAGTGGATCACGCCTTTGACCTTGCGGCCTTCAGGGTTCTTGCCCAGGGTTTCCGGATCGTACGAGCAACGCAGTTCGATGATGTTGCCGTCGGCGTCCTTGATCGCTTCGTCGGCACGGATCACGTAGCTGCCGCGCAGGCGCACTTCACCGGCCGGTTCCAGACGTTTGTAGCCTTTTGGCGGCTCTTCCATGAAGTCGTCACGGTCGATGTAGATTTCCCGGGCGAACGGCAGTGCGCGCACGCCCATGTCTTCTTTCGGGTGACGCGGCAGTTCGAGGTTTTCGACCTGGCCTTCCGGGTAGTTGGTGATGACGACTTTCAGCGGACGCAGCACGCACATGGCGCGTGGCGCGGTGTGATCGAGGTCGTCACGGATGCTGAATTCGAGCATGCCGAAGTCAACCACGCCGTCGGAACGGTTGGTGCCGACCATTTCGCAGAAGTTGCGGATCGATTTCGGCGTGTAGCCACGGCGGCGGAAGCCCGACAGCGTGGACATGCGCGGATCGTCCCAGCCATGCACGTGCTTTTCATCGACCAGTTGCTTGAGCTTGCGCTTGCTGGTGATGGTGTAGTTGAGGTTCAGACGGCTGAACTCGTACTGACGCGGGTGCGCCGGCACTGGCAATGCGTCGAGGAACCACTCGTACAGCGGACGATGGCTTTCGAACTCGAGGGTGCAGATCGAGTGGGTGATGCCTTCGATGGCGTCCGACTGACCGTGGGTGAAGTCGTAGTTCGGGTAGATGCACCACTTGTCACCGGTCTGGTGGTGATGCGCGTGGCGGATGCGATACATGATCGGGTCGCGCAGGTTCATGTTCGGCGAAGCCATGTCGATCTTCGCACGCAGCACGCGGGCGCCATCGGCGAACTCACCGGCACGCATGCGCGCAAACCAGTCGAGGTTCTCTTCGACGGAGCGGTCGCGGAACGGGCTGTTTTTGCCCGGCTCGGTCAGGCTGCCACGGTATTCCTTGGCCTGCTCCGGGGTCAGGTCGTCGACGTAGGCCTTGCCGGCCTTGATCAGCTCGACGGCCCAATCGTGCAGCTGGTCGAAATACTGCGAGGCGTAGCGCACTTCGCCGGACCACTCAAAGCCCAGCCATTTGACGTCGGCTTCGATCGCGTCGATGTATTCCTGATCTTCCTTGGCCGGGTTGGTGTCGTCGAAACGCAGGTGCGTGACGCCGCCGAACTCCTGGGCCAGGCCGAAGTTCACGCAGATCGACTTGGCGTGGCCGATGTGCAGGTAGCCGTTGGGCTCAGGCGGGAAACGGGTGACGATCTGCGTGTGCTTGCCCGAGTCCAGGTCTGCCTGGATGATCGGCCGCAGGAAATTGACCGGCACGGCAGGGCCGGACTTGGCATTCGAGGTAGGGTCGACAGTGGGCTTGCTCATAGGATCCTTGACTTACAGGTGCGCGGCCGCAGAGGGGCCAGACAAAACAAAGCCGCTATCATAGCCGATGCTGTCAAGGGGCTGACAGAGCGCGGCCTATAAAGGAGCGCATTTAATCGCCGGGAATTGAAAAACAACCTCGAAATTCGCGTCTGTCACGCTAAACTGCGCACCTTGGCCCACGCTGGCTGAACCGGTTTGGGGGCTCGATGTCCCAAAACCACGAATTCCTCTAAAGAGTAGCGATCATGACTCAAGTTAAATTGACCACCAACTTCGGCGACATCGTCATCGAACTGGACGCGGAAAAAGCGCCAATCACCGTTGCCAACTTTCTCGAATACGTTAAGGCCGGTCATTACGAGAACGTGGTGTTCCACCGTGTGATCAAGGGTTTCATGATCCAGGGCGGCGGTTTCCAGCCTGGCATGCAGGAAAAGAAAGACAAGCGCGCCAGCATCCAGAACGAAGCCGATAACGGTCTGAAGAACGAGAAATACACCCTGGCCATGGCGCGCACCATGGACCCGCATTCGGCATCGGCGCAGTTCTTCATCAACGCCACCAACAACAGCTTCCTCAACCACACCGCCAAGACCGCTCAGGGTTGGGGTTATGCAGTGTTCGGTAAAGTCGTTGCAGGCACCGAAGTTGTCGACAAGATCGAAGGCGTGGCGACCACTTCCAAGTCCGGCCACCAGGACGTACCAGCAGACGACGTGATCATCGAGAAAGCCGAGATCATCGAAGCGTGATATTGCTGATTTCAGACTTGCATCTGGAAGAGGAGCGCCCGGACATTACCCGGGCGTTTCTGGATTTGCTCGCCGGACGCGCCCGCTCGGCGAGTGCGTTGTACATTCTTGGCGACTTCTTCGAAGCGTGGATTGGCGACGACGCCATGACGCCCTTCCAGCGTTCCATCTGCCAGGCCCTGCGCGAATTGAGCGACAGCGGCACGGCGATCTTTCTGATGCACGGCAATCGCGACTTCATGCTCGGCAAGGCCTTCTGCAAGCAGGCCGGCTGTACGTTGTTGAAGGACCCGAGTGTCGTGCAGTTTTATGGCGAGCCGGTGCTGTTGATGCACGGCGACAGCCTCTGCACCCGCGACGTCGGCTATATGAAGCTGCGCCGCTATCTGCGTAATCCGATCACCCTGTTTGTCCTGCGCAACCTGCCGCTGAGCAGCCGCCACAAACTGGCGCGCAAACTGCGCAGCGAGAGCAAGGCACAGACGCGGATGAAGGCCAATGACATCGTTGATGTCACGCCGGAAGAGATTCCGCGGATCATGCAGGCATTTGGCGTGAAAACCCTGATTCACGGGCACACCCACCGTCCGGCGATTCACAAGCTGCAGCTCGGTGAGCAGGCGGCGAAGCGGATTGTGCTGGGGGATTGGGATCGTCAGGGTTGGGCGTTGCAAGTGGATGAAAGCGGCTACGCCTTGGCACCGTTCGACTTTGCCCCGCCGCTGGCTTTGCCGCACGGCTGAAGATCGCTACCCCCTCACCCCAGCCCTCTCCGCCAGGGGGGCGAGGGGGAAAGGGAGCCGATCTTCATGCTGTTCAAAACCTGAGTTTGGCTAGGTATCGCAAGTCGGTGTACTTCGAAAGAACACCTCAATCAGTCCCCTCTCCCTCTGGGAGAGGGTTAGGGTGAGGGGCTTTTGACCTTAATGCCCGGAAGCCGCCGGCCCTGCCTTGGCAGCAAACGGTGGCTTCGCCAGCCACACAATCAGTATCAACCCCATAAAGCCCCAGCCCAGCAACGTGAAGTAATCCACGGTGGAGAGCATGTACGCCTGACTGGTCAAAATCTGATCCATCTGCGCATAAGCCGATTGGCTCGCCCCGCCCAAATGATTCAAGGTCTCGCGCGTCGCCGGCTCGAAGGTGCTGATGCTCTCACTCATATAAGCATGATGCTGATCCGCCCGGCGAATCCAGATCCACGTGGTCAGCGACGCCGCAAAGCTGCCGCCCAACGTCCGCAAGAATGTGGCAAGACCGGCACCATCGGCAATCTGGCTCGGCGGCAAGTCCGACATCAGAATGCTCAAGGTCGGCATGAAGAACAGCGCCACGCCAATGCCCATGAACAGCTGCACCAGTGCGATGTGCTGGAAGTCGACTTCATTGGTGAAACCAGCGCGCATGAAGCAACTCAAGCCAATCGCCAGAAACGCCAGCCCGGCCAGCAAGCGCAGGTCGAACTTGTTCGCGTACTTGCCGACAAACGGCGACAACAGCACCGGCAGAATGCCGATTGGCGCCACCGCCAGACCGGCCCAGGTCGCGGTGTAGCCCATCTGCGTCTGCAACCACTGCGGCAGGATCAGGTTGATGCCGAAGAACCCGGCGTAACCCAGCACCAACACCAGCGTGCCGATGCGGAAGTTGCGGTAGGCGAATAGCCGCAGATTCACCACCGGGTGCTGGTCGGTCATTTCCCAGATGATGAACACCGCCAGCGCAATCACCGAAATCGCCGCGCCGATGATGATGAAGTTCGACTCGAACCAGTCCAGATCATTGCCCTTGTCGAGGATCACCTGCAACGCGCCGACGCCGATGATCAGGGTGATCAGCCCGACGTAATCCATCGGCTGACGGCTGGTTTCCACCGGACGTTTGGCCAGTTGCGAACGCACCACCATCACCGCGAAGATGCCGATTGGCACGTTGATGAAGAAGATCCACGGCCAGCTGTAACTGTCGGTAATCCAGCCACCAAGAATGGGACCTGCAATCGGCGCGACCACCGTAACCATCGCCAGTAACGCCAGGGCCATGCCTCGCCTCGCCGGCGGATACACCGCGATCAACAGGGTTTGCGTCATCGGATACAGCGGCCCGGCCACCAGACCTTGCAGCACACGGAAGCCAATCAGTTCCGGCATCGACGTCGAGATACCGCAGAGAAACGAGGCCAGCACAAACAGAATCGTGGCCCACAAAAACAGCTTCACCTCACCGAAACGGCGGCTGAGCCAACCGGTCAGCGGCAGCGCAATCGCGTTGCTCACGGCGAACGAAGTGATCACCCAGGTGCCCTGCTCGGAGCTCACCCCGAGGTTGCCGGAAATCGTCGGCAGCGCCACGTTGGCGATGGTGGTGTCGAGCACTTGCATGAACGTCGCCAGCGACAGGCCGATGGTGCTGAGCAACAGGCTGGGCGGCGTGAAAGAGGCGTTATTGCTCATTGTGAATCCTATGAAACCGGGTTGACGCCTTGCCCCTGTGGGAGCGAGCTTGCTCGCGAAGGCGGTCAGTCAGACACAGTAGTGCTGAATGACGCGCCGCTTTCGCGAGCAAGCTCGCTCCCACAGGGTCAGGTGTGATCTCAGCGTTGCGCGGTTTTGCTCACCGCAGCGCTGTTGTCGTGGATCAGCTGCGCAATCATCGCGTCGGCTTCGGCCAGTTGGCGGTCGTAGACGTTGGTGCTGAACGAGGCCTTTTGCGGTGGTTGCTGCGCCAGCACCGGACCGCTCTGGTCGTGCAGGTTCACTTCAACATTGGTCGACAGACCGACGCGCAGTGGGTGCTTGGCCAGTTCTTCGGCGTTGATATGAATGCGCACCGGCACACGCTGAACGATCTTGATCCAGTTACCGGTGGCGTTCTGCGCTGGCAGCAGGGCAAACGCGCTGCCCGTACCGGCGCCGAGGCTGTCGACGGTGCCGCTGTACTTCACGTCGCTGCCATAGATGTCGGATTCGATATCGACCGGCTGACCGATGCGCATGTCCCGTAGTTGGGTTTCCTTGAAGTTGGCGTCGATCCACAGCTGATCCAGCGGAATCACCGCCATCAACGCCGTGCCCGGCTGCACACGCTGACCGAGTTGCACGGTGCGTTTGGCGACGTAACCGGTGACCGGCGCGATCAAGGTGCTGCGGGCGTTGGTCAGGTACGCCTGACGCAGATCGGCGGCGGCCGACATCACGTCCGGGTGCGATGACACCACAGTGTCGTCAACCAGCGCGCTAGTGGTTTTCAGTTGCTGTTTGGCGTTGGCCAAGGCGTTTTGCGCCGAGGTCAGGTCGTCGCGAGCGTGAGACAGTTCTTCCTGGGAAATCGCCCCGCCCTGCGCCAGGTTTTTCCGGCGGTTGTAGTTGTCCTGGGCTTTCTGCACTTCGGCCTGTTGCGCGTTGACCTGGGCTTTCATGCCGTCAACGTTGCTGTACAAGCCGCGCACCTGACGCACGGTGCGCGCCAGTTTCGCTTGCGCACTTTGCAGGCCGACTTCGGCGTCGTTGGGGTCGAAGTTGATCAGCACTTGGCCTTCGTGAACCAGATCACCATCGTCAGCACCGATGCTGACCACGGTGCCGGTGACCAGCGGGGTGATTTCCACGACGTTGCCGTTGACGTAGGCGTCGTCGGTGCTTTCGTTAAAGCGCCCGATGAATTCGTGATACGCCCAGACGCCGGCGCAGGCGAGTGCAACCACAACGGCCAGCACCAACAGCATGACTTTGCGTTTGCGCGGGTTGCCGGTGTCCGGGGTGTTGCCTTGAGCTTGGGTATTTTCGGCAGTGGCCATGACAATTACCTTGAATTAGTTGTGCTGCGTGGCTGGGCGGGCGTTGGCTGCGGTCAGGGTGTCACCCTGGAAGCCGCCGCCCAGCGCTTGCATCAGTTGAATCGACAGGTCGATCTGCTCGGCATTGAGGTTGGCCAACTGACGCTGGGCCTGCAGCAATTGCTGCTCGATGCTGAGCACGTCCAGGTAGTTGCCGATGCCGGAACCGTAACGCTGGACGACGGTGTTGTAAGAATCCTGAGCAATGTCGGTGGCATGCTGCTGCGCACCGATCTGCCGACCGATGTCTCGCAACTGGTTGATCGTGTCGCTGACATCGCCCAGTGCTTTCACCAGGCTTTTGTTGTACTGCGCCACCGCCAGATCGTAATCGGCGTCGCGGGCATCGAGGTTGGCGCGCAGGCGTCCGCCGTCGAAGATCGGCACCGAGATGGTCGGGGCAATGTTGAAGAAGCGACTGGCCGAGCCGAACATCGCGTCACCCAACAAAGATTCGGCACCGGCCGAGGCCGACAGGTTCAAGTTGGGATAGAAGCGGGTTTTCGCCGAGTCGATGTCTTTGCTCGCGGCTTCTACGCGCCAGCGTGCAGCAACCAGGTCCGGCCGACGACCGAGCAGTTCCGCCGGCAACACTGAGGGCACGGCGACAGCGCTGGCTTGCAGGACTTTCGGCCGAGCAATTTCGTTGCCGCGATCCGGGCCTTTGCCGAGCAGTACGGCCAAAGCGATCTTGGCGCTGTTCAGGCGTTTTTCGGCATCGATCAGACTGGCTTCGGAACTGGCTTCCAGACTTTGCGTTTGCTGGAACTGGTACTGACTGTCGATCCCGGAGCTGAGGCGACGCTGGCTCAAGTCGAGCATCTGCTTGGTGCGCTTCAGATCGTCGTTGGCCAGGTCATAAACGATGTGCGCCTGACCGAGATCGCTATAAGCGCGGGCGACATCAGCGGCCAAGGTCAGTTGTGCAGCCTGACGATCGACCTCAGCGGCGCGGGCCTGACCGAGTGCAGCTTCCCAGGCATCACGCTGGCCGCCCCAGAGGTCGAAGTTGTAATTGAACCCGGCGCTGACGTTACGCACGGTGGCGTAGGCATCGCCCTGCCCCAGCGGATCCTGATCCTTGGCCAGGCGCGAACGGCTGATGCCGGCGCTGGCGTCGAGGGTCGGATAGCGCTCGGCGTCGGCGGCATACGCGGCGGCGCTGGCCTGATGCGCGCGGGCGGCGGCGATTTGCATGTCCGGGCTGTCGTGCAGTGCTTCGCGGATCAAGCCGTCGAGTTGCGGATCGCCGAGGCTGGTCCACCAGTCGCTTTTCGGCCAGGCGGCCGGCGACAGCGTTACGCCACTGAGCGATTGGCCAGTTTTCAGGGTTTTCGCATCGAGGCTCGCACCGGAAGTGTCGAGGCCGCTGTAATTGGCGCAACCGGCGAGGATCATCGCCGACAGCACCAGCGTCAGGCTGCTGCGCAAGGTTTTACCGCTCATTGTGTTCACCTAAGCGCTGGAGGGTGATCGGGTCACCCGCTGCCAGCAGAATTTTCTTGAGGATGTATTCCAGGGTCTTCAACTCGTCCGGGGTGACGGCGCCCGCCAGTTCATTCATCGCGTCGGCGCCGATGTGCGGCAGGCGATCGGCCAGTTGCTGGCCTTGCTCGGTCAGTTTCAACTGCACCTGACGGCGATCGCCTTCGCTGCGGTGGCGAGCCAGAAAGCCTTTCTGCTCCAGACGATCGAGCATGCGCGTCATCGAACCGCTGTCGAGCGACAGATGCCGGCACAGCTCGGCCGGGGTATCGACGCCGTACTGGGCCATGATGATCAACACCTTGAACTGCGCGGCGGTGATGCCGTGGGGTTCCATGTGCGTGTCGATGATCCGGTCCTTGAGCAGCGCCGCACGGCCAAGCAACAGGCCGAGATGGCAATGTTTGAATTCGTCCGGGGTGAAATGCTTCATTTGCTCACCTAATAACTGCCTAGGCAGTGAATGTATGTCGAGATGTTACTGCCTAGGCAGCGAATGTCAATGGAATAGTTAGGAAGCTTGGTAATTAGTTGACCAGTGGAGTTGGGTTTTGTGTCGCACAGGCGGACGCCATCGCTGGCAAGTCGAATCGTCGCACCGCAGCTCCCACAGGGTCCGTTTCGTACACAATATTCATGTACGCCAGAGGAACCTGTGGGAGCTGGCTTGCCAGCGATTGGAGCGACTCGGTGTGAAGCCGGTCAGGAATCGTCGGAAGGATGCACAGGTGGCGGCTGCACAGGATGCACCTCGCGCCCCCGCAAGGCAGTCGCCACATACCCAAAGGCACGTTTGCTCACCGCATAAATGCTGTGCCAGCCCGGCGGCGCCGGCTCGATGGCAGCATGCAACGCTCGCGCATAGTCGAGCACCAGTCCGGGCGTCCAGGCCATCACCTCGGCACGCTTGCGCACTTGCGCGGCGACCCAGAACTCGGGACTGAAAATCACTCGAGCGAAATCCAGCATGCTCGAATGGCCGCGGTTCATCGCCCCTTCCAACGCGGCTTCGAGGCTATGGGCGACAGCACTGGAACAATTGCGGCTGGTGAGGTTGTACGTGCTGTTCTGCCGATACTCCGTCCAGAACGCATGCAGGCGCCGGGCGTCGTAATGGGCAAAGCTGACCTGCACTGAGGATGGACACCAGTCCGCCACCTCGCCGGCATAGTCGGGCAGAAACCTGCCGGCGACATCGTTGTTCGGCGTCGCCCGCAGCAAGCGCACGAAATCCCCCGCCGAACGATCAATGTCGTCCTGCGGGTAATGGCTGATGTAAATGTCCGGCCCGCATTCCAGTGCCGCATGGCCGGCGGAGATCACACCGTTGATGTCGACCGCTGCGATGTAGCGGTTGAGCAGGCGATTGCGCACCAAGGTGTCATCAACGGTGCCGCTGGGGGTCCAGACGTGAATCACCAACGCATCGCTGCTGGCCGGCGCACTGACCGACAAAGGGCTTGTCAGCGGCGGCTGGTTTTTGAAGCGCACGGCTTGCCGCAACAAGGCACAGCCTGAGAGAAACAGGCTCATGCCAATGCAGAACGGCACCGTGCCCTTATACAGCGTCGGATACGGTTCAAGGATAAACATGCCAAAGCCGATTTCGAACAACCCCGCCAGCAGCGACACTTGCCAGCCGACGAAGCGCACCACCAGCGCAGCCGCCAGCCGAAAACCGCCATCGAGCAAAAAAGCCCCGCCAAACAGCACCGCCAGAATCAGCCCGGCGGCGTGTTGCCGGTCGACGATCAGCAGCCCCAGCAACAGAAACGCCAGTCCGCGCGCTCTGCGCAAGGCCGCAGCAGTTCCGGCTTGTGGTGCCGGCACCAGCAGCAGGATCAGCGCCTCGAGCAACAACAGATAGCCGAAGAGATGCAGCGGGAAATACAAAACCCCGTCCAGCGCATCAATGAAGATGCCCACTCCAGCCGCGCCCCAGACAATGCCCGTCAGCGCCAGTGCGGACCAACGCTTGCGGACAAAGTCGTGACCGAGCAAGACCATACTCAAGCGGACCATATGACCTCTCTGCTGCGCCGGGGCCGTACGACCAGTACGGATTTCAGGCTGGGGTGAGTCTAATACATCGCCGCGTTTGCGCAGGCGCGGGAGCGTGTTCTAAGAATCGCCTGATGTCCATCGGCAAACGGCGTGTTTAACGTACGCCGCTCTTTGGCCGACACGTATAGCCCCTTTTATGAAGCGTCTAACACTGCAACGCCCCCTGCTCACTCTTGTCGCGGCGACGCTGCTGGCCTGCACGTCGGACGCAATGGCAGCCGTTTGCACCTTCAGCGGCTCTCCCTCCACGCAAACGCTCAGTTACGGCGCAAGCTTGGCCAATGGCGGTCTGAGCATCCCCGCCGATACACCGGATGGCACGGTGGTTTATCAGGAAACCGCACAGCAATCGAACTCGCACAGTTGGTCGTGCAATGCGACCTCGTTCTACGGAATAGCGGTCAATCCCGCGTTTGGCACTCCGACCGGTACCGTAAGGACCTTCCCGCTGGGCAAGACCGGGCTGTCGTTCCGTATCTGGATGGGTATGCTGGATCGCTATGAGCCCTCGCTCTTTTCGGTCGCCCCAAAAGGCTACGGCGTGATGCCAGGCTCGATCCGCCTGGAAATCATCAAGTCAGGCCCGTTGGCGGCGCAGATCACGATACCGGCCGGCAACCTGGCCAGCCTGAAAGCCGGCGAGCTGATTCTGAATAACTTCAATCTGGCCAATGCGCTGGTGTTGAATGCGGCGTCCTGCCAGACCCCTTCCGTCCCGGTCGCGATGGGCGATGACTATCAACTCCAGGAGTTTAGCGACGCGGGCGCCAAACCCCGCATCGTGCGCTTCGACATTGCCCTGAATCAGTGCCAGACCGGCATCAAGAAAGTCACCTATTCACTCAAAGCCACCACGCCCGTCATCGACGCGACCAAGGGCATCGTCGCGCTCAACAGCACCTCCACCGCCAGCGGCATCGGCCTGCAATTGATGAACGACGTCGGGCAGCCGATCGCCTTCGATACCACCTACCCGTTCAACGCCTTTACCACCACCGGCACCGATTTCAAGATCCCGTTAACCGCCGCGTACTACCGTCTGCCCACGGGCGAACTCAAGGCCGGCAGCGCCAACACCGAAGTCACCTTCATCGTCAACTACCTCTAGCATTCTAAGGATCGTCTGATGTTCCCCGCTCCCTGCCCTCCCTAGAGTGCCGGGATGAGATTGAAGAACTACCTCCATCAGATCAGCCCGCTCCTGTCCTCGCCCGATGCGGCGCGGCGTCTGCTGCGCATTTTCGCCCTGGTGCTGCTGGTGGGCATTCTCGGCGGCGTCTACAGCTTCCTGCTGTTTACCTTCAACAATGAGATTTCTCAACGGCGCAGCTACATGAGCAGCGCCATCGCTGAGGCGCATACGTTTTTCACCACCCGTGAAGCGCTGCTGGAAAGCCTGAGCCTGTCGGCCACACGCAAGGCGAAAATAAACGTGCCGGTGTCCGAGGAGGAAATCCGTCTGCTGCTGGGGCAAACGCCGGGCAAACAGTGGAGCATCTGGCTGACCCAGCGCATGCGCGATTACCTGAAAGCCAAACAGCTCAATCTGCTGTATGTCAGCAACGGCGGTCATGTACTGCGGCTATATAACGCGACACCGCTGGTCGTCGGTTTGCCACAGGCCACGCTGGATCAACTGGAGGCGCTCAAGCTCACGGCGACATTGTCGGAACTGTGGCTGACCCAGGCGGCAGACGGGCACTCGCAGTTGTACATTTTCATTCGCCTGGACGAACGCGACATCCACTCCGGCTGGCTCGGCCTGGAAATGGACGACCGTGAAGTCTCCAGCGCCTTGAACGACCACAGTGCCGGCGAGTTCACCATGTTCAACTCACAAGGCAAACCGCTGTTCAGCAACAGCCATAGACCTCCGCCGGAACAGAACCTGCCGCTCCTGAGGCAACAGGATTTCTTCGGCTTCGTCGGCAATGGCTGGCTGCCCGAGCAGTTGGTGTTGCGCAAGCAACTGAAATCATCGGATTGGCAGCTCACCTACTCCATCGACTTGCTGGCGGTGATACACGCGTTATGGCCACAAATGCTTGGCGCGCTGCTGTTCTGCGTAGTGAGTATCAGCCTGGTGTGCCTGTTGGTTCGCCGTCTGGAGCATCGCTTCATCACCCCGGCGATCCAGCGTATTCAGGCGCTGGTGGAAAGCGAGTTGTTCAGCCGCGACGTGATTCAGACTGCGCCGGTGGCGCTGTGCGTGTTGCGCCGCAGTGACGGTCAAGTGGTGCTGGACAACACCCTCGCGCGGCAATGGCTGGGCCAGTGCAGCGAGCAACTGGGCGCTGGCTGGATCCGCGATGCGTTCGACCAACACTCGCCGTGCCTGACCGATTACTTCGAGACTGCCGACGGTCGTCACCTATACCTGAGCTGTGCGCCGACCCGCTACAAAGGTGAAGACGTGTTGCTCTGTGCGTTCAGTGACATCAGCGCTCGGCGACAGATCGAAGCAGCGCTGGAACAGGCGCGCCAATCGGCCGATGCCGCCAACGAAGCCAAAACCTTGTTTCTGGCGACCATGAGCCACGAGATCCGCACCCCGCTCTACGGTGTGCTGGGCACCCTGGAATTGCTGGCACGCACGCAACTGGACACTCAGCAACAAAGTTACCTGCGGGCGATCGAGGGTTCGTCGGCCACGTTGCTGCAGTTGATTTGCGACGTGCTGGATGTGTCGAAGATCGAGGCCGGGCAACTGGCGCTGGAGCTGAGCGAATTTTCTGTCCCGGAACTGGTGCGCGAGGTGGTGCAGGGTTACGCCGCCGCCGCGCAAAGCAAAGGCCTGCAACTCTATGCCTGCCTCGATCCGCAACTGCCCGAGTGCCTGCTGGGCGATGTTAGCCGCGTACGGCAGATCCTCAATAATCTGCTGAGCAACGCGGTCAAGTTCACCGATTCCGGGCGCGTGGTATTGCGGGTCAGACTGCTCGCTCGCGAAGGCGAACGCGTGAGCCTGCAATGGCAGGTTTCCGACACCGGCAAGGGCATCGCCCATGACGATCAGGCGTTTATTTTCGAGCCGTTCTACCAGACCGCCGGCAACACCAATGTGGTCGCTGGCACCGGCCTGGGCCTACCCATTTGCCTGCGCCTGACCCACTTGATGAATGGCACTCTGCGTATGGTCAGCGAGCCTGGTCTGGGCAGCAGTTTTTCTCTGAGCGTGCCGCTGGAGCAACGCTCCTGCGACGTACCACCCGCCGCTTTGCTGCCATTGGCAGCGGACATCGTCTATGTGGTCTCACCGATCCGCGAACTGGCCGACAGCATCAGCGGCTGGTTGCGCCGCTGGGGTGCCCGCGCACATATCGGCGCACCGGACGGCATCGAGCCTGATGCGACGGCGGTGCTGCTGGAACTGTATCCCGCGGCCTTCGGACAACGCCCGAGCCTGGCATGGCGTGGGCCGCGCGTGCTGGCCAGCGGTGACGGCGCCCATGAGCCGCAGTTCAGCGGCGACGGCTGGCAGGTCAATCTGAATGATCTGCTGGCAATCCAGCGCGCCGTTCGCCAGGCCCAGAGCGGCCAGATCGTCCACCGCCCGCAAGACACTGAACCCCTCGCGATGCGCCCGTTGCATCTGCACATTCTGGTGGCCGAAGACAACGTCATCAATCAACTGATCCTGCGCGATCAGCTCGAAGAACTGGGCTGCACCGTGGCGCTGGCCAGCGATGGCGAGGAGGCCTTGTCGCACTGGCGCGATGCTGCGTTCGACATCGTCCTGACTGACGTCAACATGCCCCGTCTCAATGGCTACGAGTTGGCCCAAGCACTGCGGCGCTTGGGTTGCACCACTCCGATCATCGGCGCCACCGCCAACGCTCTACGTGGTGAGGACGCGCTGTGCCTGGCTGCGGGCATGAATCACTGCCTGGTCAAACCTTTCACGCTACGAGCCTTGCTCACTGTCCTGGCTCCCTACGAACGAGTCGCCCATGAAGCCCTGTAGCATTCTGATTGTCGAAGACCACCCTTTTCAGCACCTGTACTTGCAGAACCTGTTCAGCGAGTTGGGCGACTTCGATCTGGCGTGCGCAAGGGACGGTGAAGAAGCACTGGACTGCCTGAAACAACGCGACTTCGATCTGGTGCTCACCGACCTGCTGATGCCGGGCATGGACGGTGTGCAATTTATTCAGGGCCTCGCCGCGCAGCGTTCGCGCCCGGCACTGGCGATCATGAGCGCAGCCTCACGGCGCATGCTGATGGGCGCGAGCCTGGTGGCGAGCAACCTGCAAGTGAAAGTCATCGGGCTGATTTCCAAACCAGTGAATGCTGCCGCCCTGCGCTGCCTGATTGATCAATTGCAGGCGCTGCGCCAAAACATTCCGGCGGCGCCCCATCCCGGCATTGATCGCCAGAGTATTTGCAACGCCCTCGACAACGGTGAACTGCAAGCCTGGTTTCAACCGAAGAAGGCCTTGAGCAATGGGCGGATCGTCGCCGCCGAAGCACTGGTTCGCTGGAATCATCCTGAACATGGCACGCTGTTGCCCGGTGTGTTTTTGCCAGCGTTGATTGCGTTCGGTCTCGAAGAGCCGTTGCTCTGGTGCGTGCTGAAACAAGCGATTGCCGCCCAAGCCATCTGGCGCGAACAAGGCTATGACATTCCGGTGTCGGTCAATCTGCCCACGCACTTGCTCAACAGCCACGACTTGCCCGACCGCATCCTTGCTTTCGTGCTGGCCCATCAAGGCCTGCCCGCGCGAATCTGTTTCGAATTGATGGAGTGCTCGGTGCCCGATGACATCAGCAACTTCTACGCCGGCGCCTGCCGTCTGCGGATCAAGGGTTTCGGTCTGTCGCAGGACGATTTCGGCAAGGGCTACAGCTCGTACATGAACCTGGTGTCGGCGCCGTTCACCGAACTGAAAATCGACCGCGCACTGGTGCAAGGCTGCAACGCCAACGCCGAACTGGCGCAGGCCTTGACCAGCATTGTCAGCCTCGGTCGCCAATTGGGTCTGACGGTGGTGGCCGAAGGCGTAGAAACCGCACAAGAACTTGCTCTGCTGCGTAAAATCGACTGCACTCAGGTTCAGGGTTTCCTGATCTCCCACGCCGTTTCAGCCGATCAGTTCCAGCACTTGCTGACCCACGACGGGCCGGCGACTGCCTATTGAGCGGCACATGGCGGTTGTTGAACGTCGCTCGCTACCGAGGTCACTGTGTCCCAAGGCTGCCCCATCACCACTGGTCAGGCGCTGTAATGCCGCATACCAATGCATTTCTGGACAAACTGGCCAGCAGTTCGCTGCGTTTGAACAAAAGTCTGCTGCTGCTCGGCGCACTGGTGTTGCTGCTGTTGGGCATCAGCTATCTGGGGGTGCAGCGCATGCTCGAGGAGCAGCGCGACACCCTGCAGTTTCACTTCGCCCGGTTGATGGAAAATATCCATGAGCAGGAAGTGTTCCTGCGCGATATCTCCCAGGCCAGTGCCAAGGGCCAATATTTCCCTTTGGTGGTGTTGCCTACCTATTCGCAAAAGCTGCTGCCCGAAGAAGGCCCGAATGTCTATGAGGGCCGTGGCTTGCCGTTCTCACTGCCGTTCAGTGTAAAGATCGATCCGCAGAGAATCGCCGCCGACCAATACCCCAAGGTTTTCGCGCTGGGCAGTTATCTGGCTGCCTACTACAGCGCGTTCTGGGCGGCATCGCACTATCAGTCGCCGCAAGTGATCCTGCTCAATGGCCCCGACAACTTCGACGTGGCGGTGCCCTCCGCCGGGCGCTTGCGCGGTGCAGGCCCGATGCAGATCGGCGCGTTTGCGCAAGTGATGAGCCAGGTGAACCAGCACACACGCGAACAGTCTTCATCAGCGGCCGATCATCAGGTGCATTGGGCACCCTACCCGTCTACTCAGGACAGCGAGGCAACACCGACGCTGCTGGCCTACGTCAGGATCAATCTGCTGCAGCCAACGCTGACCATTGAAGGTGCCGATTCCTGGGTGGTGCTCGGCACGCTGCTGAAGCTGTCGCAGGTCAACAACATCGAGCGCTTGATGGAGTGGTCGATTTACGATGACTTCACCTTGATCACCCCGGCCGGTTTGGTCTTGACCGGCGCACAGAGGTCCGACCAGGCGCTGGATGAGGGGATAAATTTCGACCGTGACGGCCTGGTGTTCAAGCTGAGCAGCCCCGGCGAGCAACACTGGACCGCGATCTACATCATCAGCCTGCGCAGTTTCCTCAGCTATGCGCTGTGGCCATTGCTGTGCCTCGTGGCGGTGGTGCTGGCGTTGCTCGGTTGCGGTCGGGCCATCAATCGCTGGTACACCGCGCGCGTGATACTGCCGGCGCAAAGTGCGCACGCGAGCATCGCCGAAAGCGAGGCATTCAGCCGGGCGGTGATCGACACCGCGCCAACCGGCCTGTGCGTGATCCGCCGCAGCGATCACCACGTACTCCTGGAAAACCAGCGCGCCCAGCAATGGCACGACAGCAGCCGGTTGATGAGCCTGCTCAAGGCGCACAGCGAGTCCGGCCATGCCGATCTCGAGATCGATGGGCGTCATCAGCATGTGGCCTTCGTCTCGACCCGTTATCAGGGCCAGGATGCCTGGCTGTGTGCGTTGCATGACGTGACTCGGCATATCGAAGACGCCGCCGCTCTTGAAGAAGCCCGTCAGGCCGCCGACTCGGCCAACCAGGCCAAGAGCCGCTTCCTCGCCACCATGAGTCATGAAATTCGCACCCCGCTCTACGGCGTACTGGGCACCCTTGAGTTGCTCGGGCTGACGCCGCTCGCGCCGCGCCAGCAGGATTATCTGGACACCATCCAGCGTTCCTCCGCCAGCCTGTTCAAGCTGATCAGCGATGTGCTCGATGTGTCGAAGATCGAGGCCGGGCAGATGACCCTTGAGCTTCAGGACTTCTGCCCGCTGGAGCTGACTGAAGATGTCGTGCGGACTTACAGCGCCTTCGCCCGCGCCAAAGGCCTGCAACTGTATGCCTGCATCGATTCAACATTGCCGGATCGGCTGCGCGGCGACCCGTTGCGCATCCGCCAGATCCTCAACAACCTGCTGAGCAACGCGATCAAGTTCACCGACAACGGCCGCGTGGTATTGCGCGTGCGGGTGCTGCAAACCACCGCCGACACTGCCGAAGTACAGTGGCAGGTCAGCGACTCGGGGGTGGGAATTTCCCAAGCGCAGCAACAGCAATTGTTCGACCCCTTCTATCAGGTCAACGATGCCGACAGTCAGGCCGGCGCAGGTCTGGGCCTGGCCATCTGCAAATGGCTGTGCGAGTTGATGCTAGGGAAATTGAGCGTGGTCAGCGAACCGGGACTGGGCAGCAGTTTTACCCTGCAACTCACGCTGGAGAACAGGCCGGGCGCATTGGCCGACTGCCCCGCGTTCGAGGCCGGAAGCCCCGCCGTTTATGTTCGTGCACCCGTTAACGAACTGGCGCTGCACCTCATCGCCTGGCTCAAGCGTTTTGGTCTGGACTGCCACTTGGTGACGTCCGAGATGCCACCATCCTCGGCGCTGCTGGTGGACCTCACGCCTCTCGACAACGCTCCGCACTGGAGCGGGCCACGGATCGTCGCCATGCCGGGCGGCCCCAATCCAGCGCAGCCAGGCAGTGCAGACTGGACGGTCGACGCCGACGATGTGCGCGCGATTGCCTGGGCGATTTATCTGGCACAACACGGCGCCAGTGCGCAGCGCCCAGCCGCGTTGCAGGCTAAGACCCGCCCACTGAATCTGCAGGTGCTGGTGGCCGAAGACAATGTGATCAACGCGGCGATCATCAAGGAACAGCTGGAAGCACTGGGCTGCTCGGTGATCGTCGCCGTGAACGGCGAACAGGCCTTGGCACAGTGGGTGCCCGGCCGTTTCGATCTGCTGCTGACCGACGTCAACATGCCGGTCATGAACGGTTACCGACTCGCCGCGGCAGTGCGCCAACAGGACACTACGCTGCCGATCATCGGCGTCACCGCCAATGCCCTGCGCGAAGAAGGCGAACGCTGTGCCGCCGTCGGCATGAACGCGTGGATGGTCAAGCCGCTGAACCTCGCGACGTTGCGCGCGCAACTGGAGCAGCATTGCAAAATCGCCCTGGCGCCGACTATCGACGCCCCGCCGGCGCTTTCAGCGAAAATGCGCGAATTGTTTGTCACCACCCTGCGTCAGGACATTCAGACCACCCTGACGGCACTGGATGCGGCCGACGCCAACAGCGTGGCGCAGCAACTGCACAGCATGGCAGGGGCTCTGGGAGCGGTGCAGATCAACATCTTGGCCAGCGCGTTCGTCGAACTGGAATGTCGCTTGACCGGCATGGCCGTGACGCCCGCGCTGGCCGTGGAAGTACGCCAACACCTGGCGCGGCTGAATGATTTGCTCGACTCCCTCGAATAACTTCACTCTGGATAAATCACTCATGGAAACCTTCAACGTTGTCATTGCCGATGATCACCCCATCGTGCTGCTGGGGGTACGGGAACTGGTCGAGCGTGATCAACGCTTTCGCGTGGTGGGCGAAGCCGTTGGCTCCGATGAGCTGATCAAGCTGCTGGAGACCCGGCCTGTGGATTTGTTGATCACCGACTTCAACATGCCCGCCGAGTCGCCCTACGGTGACGGCCTGAAACTGGTGGAATACCTGACGCGGCATTTTCCCAAGGTTCGGGTGTTGGTGCTGACCATGATCTCCAACCCCTTGATCCTCACGCGCCTGCAGGAGCTGGGGGTGCTGGCGGTCATTCAGAAAAACCAGCTGCACGACGAAATAGCCACCGCTCTCAAAGCAATTGCCAAAGGCAGCCCGGTTCGCTGGCAGGCCCCCGCACCGACGTCAGTGGTAAACGACGGTGCTGATCTGGACGAACGTTTTTCCAGGCTGTCGCCCAAGGAACATGAAATCCTGCGTTTGTTCGTTCAGGGCCAGGGCGTTAACGACATTGCCCGCAACTTGAACAGAAGTGCGAAGACCATCAGTACGCAGAAAGTCTCGGCAATGCGCAAACTGGAAGTCAGCAGTGATCAGGAGTTGATGACTTACTGCATCGAACGCAACTTGTTCAATTAACTAAAAGACACTTTCCGAAATCCTCCGAACTTCTAAGGATCGTCTGATGTTCCAACGGTAATGCGCGTTTTATTGTGTTGTCTTCTCCCCAACCAATGGAAAAAGCAACATGAAAAAGTTGTCCCGAACGCTTCTCGCCCTTTCGATCTTCGCTGCGGCCGGCAATGTCCTGGCAGCCGACCCACCGGTTACGCCAACCAAGGCGGGCAGCGGCACCATCAACTTCACCGGCACCATCAACAACGACGCCTGTTCGGTTGAAAGCGCCGGCAAGGACAAGACCATTTCGGTCGCCATGGGTGAAGTGTCGATCAAAGACATGGGCACCGCGACTGCGCCGAAAGGCAACGGCACCTTGAGCGTCGAAAACTTCGACATGAAGATCAACTGCAACGCTGGCACCAAGGTTGCGATGCTCTTCGAACCGACCAAAGGCGCCGGTTCGGGCATCGAACCTGGCACTAAAGTGCTGCGACTGATCAGCGGCCTGGGGGCTGCAAAAGGTATCGGTATCGCCTTGCTCGACGCCAATGGCGCCGTGATCGACTTGAGCTCGCCAGCCACCGCGAAGATCGAAAACACCCTGCAGGACAGCAATACCACGCTGAAATTTTCGGCCGCCTACGTCACTACGGTTGACCCGAAACTGGCTGTTGCCGGTCGTGGCGATGCCACCCTGCCGTTCACCCTCCAATACGAATAACCCGCGCGAACTTTCGAGCCCGGTGCGGGGCCTCGCGGCCCCGTGCTTTCAATCATCTGCGCGGTAGCCATCATGTTTTATCGTCACTCACTGTCATTTTGCGCGGGCCTGCTGGGCCTGTTCGTGGTCACTCAGGCCACGGCCGGCATTTCCCTGAGCAGCACCCGCCTGATCTTCGACGGCCAGCACAAGGAAGCCGGCATCACCGTCCGTAACAGCGGTGAAGACGTATTGATCCAGTCCTGGATCGACACCGATGCCAGCGAAACCGCTTCCGTGCCGTTTGCAGTCACACCGCCGTTAGTGCGCGTCAGCGGCGACGAACAGCAAATACTGCGGGTCATCTACGAAGGCACCGGCATGCCGACCGACCGCGAATCAGTAGTCTGGCTCAACGTGCAGGAAATCCCCCAGACCGCGAAGACCGAGAACACCTTGCAGCTCGCCGTACGTCAGCGCATCAAGGTGTTCTTCCGCCCCGCGGGCCTGAAAAACAACGCCTACCTTGCACCGGGTGAGTTGACCTGGCGCCTGGCCGAGCGCGCCGGCAAAAGCGTGCTGGTGGTGAACAACCCCGGTCTTTATCACGTGTCGATTGCCGATATCACCCTGCAATCCGGCGCACTCAGCGAGCACCCGTTTGATTCGATGATGATCGCCCCCGGCGAACGCAAAGAGTTCGCCCTGAAACAACTTCACTCGACGAACACGCCAACTTTGTTGTTCAGCAGTATTAATGACTATGGCGCTCAAGATCGTTTTACCGCGCAACTTTCCAACAGCGCCGAAACCCGCGCTCGTCCAAAGAACGAATCTCCATAACTCGCGAGTCGCTTTGATCGCGCACTTTCACTGTATTTCTCTTCGCTCCGTTAGTTCGTATCGGAGGTGATATAGGGTTCCTGCATGTTTTTACTCAAACGCGACGGCCTGGCATCGTTGTTGATCGCCTCGGCTATCAGCACGGCGTGCCAGGCTGACGGCGATGAACAGTTCAACACGTCGTTTCTGCAAGGCGCCGCGTCCACCGTCGATGTGCAATCGCTGCTCGCCAGCAACAGCGTACTCCCCGGCAACTACCGGGTTGACCTCTACAGCAACGACACGCTGGTCGGTCGTCGCGACATCGACTTCCGACGCCACCCCGGCAGCGGCAAGATCCAGGCCTGCCTGACCCTGGAAATGGTCCAGCAGTTAGGCGTCGACATCGCCAAGTTGCAGGCTAGCGGCAAACTGGATGCTGACGATCCGCACGCCTGCCTCGACCTGCCCGCATTGATCGAGCATGCCAGCGTGCGTTACGACGTGCCGCGCCTGCGCCTGCTGGTCAGCGTGCCGCAAAGCGCCATGGAACGCGGTCGGCGGGGTTACGTTGACCCGGAGCTGTGGGACGAAGGCGTGCCTGCTGCATTCATCAACTATCAGCTGAGCAGCAACCGTAACAGCACGCAGACCGCCAACACGATTTCCAATAACGTCGGCCTGCGCAACGGCATCAACTTCGGTGGCTGGCGCCTGCGCAACGAGTCCAACTTCAACAGCAGCACCGACCAGCCGAGTACGTTCAAGAGCAACCGCAGCTATCTGCAACATGACCTGACCGCGCTGAAGGGCCAGTTCAGCGCCGGGGATATTTTCTCCGATGCCGACCTGTTCGACAGCGTGCGCTATCGCGGCCTGAAACTGGCTTCCGACGACGGCATGCGCGCCGACAGCGAGCGCGGCTATGCGCCAGTGATTCGCGGGATTGCGCAGTCCAGCGCGACTGTGGAAATTCGTCAGAACAACTACATGCTCTACAGCGCCAACGTGCCGCCGGGGCCGTTCGAAATCAGCGATATCTATCCGAGCGGTTCCAACGGTGATCTGGAGGTGACGATTATCGAGGCCGACGGTCAGCGCCGGGTGACGGTGCAGGCGTTTTCCAGCCTGCCGATCATGGTCCGTCAAGGTCAACTGAAGTACAGCTTCTCCGCTGGCCGCTACAACAGCAACAGCGACGATCTACAGTCGCCGCAGTTTGTCAGCAGCACGCTGGCCTATGGCATCAGCAGCAACTTGTCCGGCATCGTCGGCGTGCAGGTGACCGAGGATTTCCAGGCGTTGTCCGTGGGCGCGGGGCGCAATACGCCGATTGGTGCCGTGTCGCTCGACGTCACCCATTCCGCCAGTCGTACCTTTGGCCAAGCGGTCAAGGGCAACAGCTTGCGGGCGCTGTACGCCAAGACCTTTACCGGCACCGACACCAGCTTCACCCTCGCCGCCTATCGCTATTCGACCGAGGGTTATCGCACCCTCACCGACCACGTCGAGGAACTGAGCCACGAGGGCGAAAAACGCACGGGCAACTCGAAAACCCGCACCGACCTGACCGTCAACCAGAGCCTGGGGCGTGATCAGCAATATGGCAGCGTCTACCTGAATGCCAGTGACCAGCGCTATTGGGGCCGCGGCGGATCGCAAAGTCTGTCGGCGGGTTACAGCAACTATTGGGGTGATGTCAGCTACAACCTCGGCGCCACCTACACCAAGGATGTCGGCAACTATGGGCCGTCGAACAACGACACTCTCGTCAACCTGTCACTGTCGTTCCCGCTGGGTTCGAAACCTCGCGCGCCGAGGGCGTTCGTCTCCGCGAGTACACAGAAAGCCACCGACAGCACTCAGGTCGGGATCAACGGCTACCTGACGGAAGACAGCGACACCTATTACTCGGTGCAAGGCGGCAACAGCAGCACCGGAGGCAGCAGCGGTTCGGCCAATATCAGCACGCGAACATCGGTGATGGACATCAGCGCCGGGTACAGCCAGGGGCGCGGCTATAGCTCGCAGAATCTCAATCTGGCCGGCTCGGTCGTCGGCCACGGCGGCGGGATCAACCTCGGGCAAACCGTCGGTGAGACATTTGCGCTGGCGCAGGTCGAAGGCGTCTCCGGAGTAAAGATCGGCAGTTTCTCCGGGGCGAAAACCGGGCGTAATGGCTATGCCGTGGTGCCCAATGCGCAACCCTATCGGGTCAACTGGATCAACCTCGACACCCGTGATCTGGGCGCCGATATCGAAATCGATAATGCGACCCGGCAAGTGGTGCCGCGCCGTGGTGCAGTGGTGCTGGCACGCTATGCAAGCAAGACCGGGCGCCGCGTGCAATTTGCCTTGTTCGATGCGCAGCACCGAGCGATTCCGTTTGGTGCTTCCCTTGAAGATGGCACGGGCAAGCAACTGGCAATCTCCGACCCGAGCGGCAAGGCACTGGCGCTAGTCGAGGACGACGCCGGCAGCCTCGTCATCGTCTGGCAAGGCCAGCGCTGTGAAGCGCCTTACACACTGCCGGAGCGCAATAAGGCGCTGAACTATGAGCGGGTATCGCTAGTGTGCCGCGCGACAGCGACTGACTGAGACGACGCCATCGCTGGCAAGGCAAGCACGCGCTTTAGAAATCGCGCTTGTAGAAAATATCCAGCGAACTGGCCACGCCACTGGCCGCTTCCACGTAAACCTTCTTGCTCAGCTTGTAGCGCAGCGCAATGGTGCTTGCCGGTTCAAACACGCCCACGCCATAACGCAAACTGAGCTTCTCGGTAATATTGCCGCTGGCCACCACACTGGTGGCATCGCCGCTGCCTGCGGTGTCGAGCTGGAAATCCTGAATCCCCAGATCCTTGGCCAGGCTGCTGGTGACCCCGGAACTGCCCATCAAGCCCAACCCCAGCGCCGCTTGCGCGAGCATGTTGTTGTCTTCGCCGTTGGTGCTCAGCGGACGGCCGAGGACCAGATAGGACAAGGCCTGCTCCTGACTCATCGCCGGTTCCGAGAAGATCTGTGTGGTCGGCTGCTCGGCGCTGCCGCTCAGGCGAATACCGGCGATGACGTCGTCGGTCTGGCGGATCGCTTCGATGTCCAGATACGGCTGATCGAGGGGACCGGCGAACAATAGCCGCGCGCGGCGCACCGACAGACGCTGGCCGTAGGCACTGTAGCGGCCATCGTTGAGCCACAGCTCGCCACGGGTGTCCATGTTGTCGCCGATGTGCACATGACCCTTGACGTTGGCGGTCAGACCAAAACCGGCGAACGCGAGTTTGTCTTCACCGACAATCACGTCGATGTCCATTTTCATCGCCAGCGGTGGTTTGCCCTCTTCGGTCTGTGCGCCGACGATGATCGTGTCATCGGAAACCTTCACCGTTGACGGCGGCAATTCGCGCACGGTGATTTCGCCTTTGGGGACCTGCACTTTGCCGGCGATTTTCAGCTCGTCGCCGGCCATGGAAATCTTCAGATCCGGCGCCACTTCGAGCTTGGCGTACGGCTCGACGGTGACCGGCAACTGCGTGCCCTTCAACGCCAGATCGACCACCAGCGCCTGCCCCCAGGCGACGTTACCGTTGAGGCTGCCCTGCCCGCTCTTACCGCTTTTCCAGCCACCGTCGAGGCGTACCGATTCGCCGGCAATCAGGGCGGTGAGTTGCAGGTTCTGCAGCTCCATCGGCAACTCGGCGCCGGACACTTCGCCGTCACTGAGTTGCACGGTGCCGTTGACCAACGGTGCCAGCAGTCCGCCGGAAATCGTCCCGCTGCCATTCAGGCGTCCGGTGAGTTTTTCAACCATCGGCACAAATGGCCGCGCGACCGATAGGTCCAACCCACTGAGGCGGAACGAACCGCTCAGCGGTTTGTTTTTCGGCAGCGGATTGAGCTGCGCCTGCACCATCAGTTCGCCGAGTTTGCCGCCGACGAAATTCAGTTCTGTATCGACGCGTTTCGGCGTCAGTTTGCTGGTAAGTTTCAGCGTCTGGTACGGGAAGTCCAGCCACTGATCCTTTTCCTTCATGCGCAAGGTGCCGCCACTGGCGTCGATGCTGACCACGCCGTTCGGGCCGCTGGCCGGCAGGTCCAGTTGCAGATCGGCGTTGAGCTTGCCCTTCCAGGCAAAATCTTTCGGCAACCATTGCGCCAGACTTTCGATCGGGAACTGCTTGAGGTGGTAGCGCAGTTTCGGCTCCGGCATCAGCCGTTGATCTTCACCGCACAGGCTGGCATCGCCGGACATCCAGCAATGCGCGCCGAAGTTGATCTTGCCGTCAGCCAGACGTTCCAGTTTGGCCGGATTCTGCAGTTTCCAGTCCTGGCCGCCGGCCTGAATGTCGCCGCTGGCCAGGCGCCCACGCCAGTTGCCTTTGTCCAGATTGCCGTCCAGACCAAGGGCAAGTTTCAGCTTCGGCCCGATCAGGTCGAGGTTGAGTTTCTGGTTCTTGATGTCGCCCTGAGCACTCGCGGTCAGCACACCCAGGTTGGTGTCGCCGGCCTGAATGCCGCTGCCCTTCAGATCGATCTTTGCCCGCTGCGCACTGTCGAGGGTGGCATCGAGGTTGAGGCTTTGCAGGCGATTGTCCTGGAAGGCCAGTTGCGAACCTTGCAGGTCGAGTTTGCCCTGCGGCGCCTTCAACGTACCGGCGACGTTGACCTGACCGATGACTTGCCCGCGCAGTTGCGGCCAGAGCTGGGCCAGACGCGACAGCTTGATATCGATCTGCCCGGTGAGTTTCTGTTGCAGGCTGCCCTTGCCGTTGATGCTGTTGTCGCCGAGGCGGATTTGCAGGGCATTCAGGTTCCACTGCTCGCCGGCGCCGTCAGCCTTGGCCCGGAGGATCGCCGGTTGACCGCGCAGTTTGCCTTTCAAGTCGAGGTCGGCGGTCAGACTCAGGCGCTCGTTCTTCATTTCGCCTGTGCTTTTCAGCGGTCCCGCTAACGTACCCGGCAATTCGGCGACCCAGTACGCCGGGTTGAGCGCCGACAGATCCAGCGCCGTGTCCCAGGCGATGCCATCGGCGAACTGCACGTTGACGTGACCTTCTGCCTTGCCCTGCCCGGCTTGCATTTTCAGTTGCGGAAAAGCGATCTGTTTAAGGCTGCCGCTGAACGGACTGCTCAGGGTAAACGCGCCGGCCGGACCATCCAGTGCGGCGTCGAAGTTACCGAGGTATTGACCGTCGGTGTAGGAGACTTCGCCAGTAAACGTACGCAAGGCGACTTGGGGCTCGTCGATTTCGTTATAGAGCCGATGCCACGGGAAATCCTGCCAGTTGATATTGGCTTGCGCGCTGAGGCCTTTGCTCCAATCGACGCTGCCAGTGAGCTTCAGGCTCTGCTTGTCGTTGGCCGTCAGGTCGAGGCCGGCAATCTGCGCGCCGCTGGCGTCGACTTTGCCTTTGAGCAACAGCGCCACCGGGCCTTTGTCGGCGGGCAGCGTGGCGTTGCCGTTGAGCTGATAACCGTTTTTCAGGTCGCCTTCGCCGGTCAGCAGCAGTTGATTGAGCTGCAGGGTGTCCGGCAGGTCAGTGCTCGGTTTGAACGCATCGCTGGTGATACGCACTTTGGCCGGCAGGTTTTCCGCCAGCGGTTGCAGTTCGCCGCTCAACTGGCCGTCGAGGTAACCCCGGCTGTCGGCGTGCAGGTTGAGGGTTTTCAACAGGTCGCCGTCGATCTTCAACGCCAGTGTCCACGGCCCAGTACCCGGCGATGGCAACGTCAGGTCACCGGCGATGTTCAGCGGCCAGTTGCCGGTCGGCGTGAGTGTGCCGGACAGGTTCAGGCTGAGGTCGTCGCGCTGCAATTTCACGCTGTCGATCTGCATGCCTTGCGCAGTCCAGTGCGCCGCCAGTTGCAAGCCCTTGAGCTGTTCGCTGCCATTGAACAACAGACTGCCGACCTGCACGTCGCCCAGCTCGATAGCCACTGGTAATTGCAGATCCGGCAGTTTGATCGGGCCGCTTTCGGTGGTTTCTGCACTCGGCGGGAACTGCAAAATGACCTGATCAGCCTTGAGCTGTTCGATGCACAGGGTCATGCGCGTCAGGCACAGCGGCGACCAGGCGAAAATCGCCTTGTTCAGTTCGACGCGACTGCTGTCCTGTTGCCACACCAGATGATCGGCGCTCCATTGCCCGCCGAGGCGACCCTGGAAATTCTCGACACTGAGGCCCGGCACGAGGCCCAGCATCCAGCGACTGCCGGCCGCCGTGCCGAGTACGGCAGTGACACTCAATACAATCAACAACACCAGCGCCAACAGCGTCAGTGCCGTTATTTTCAAACCACGCTTCACAGCTCAGGCCCCATGGAAAAGTGCAGCCGGATGCCGCCATCGTCGTCGAGTGCGTGGGCCAGGTCGAGGCGGATCGGCCCCACCGGCGAGACCCAGCGCACACCAATGCCGACCCCGGTCTTGAGGTTCGGCAGTTCGAGTTTGTTGAAGGAGTTGCCCTGATCGACGAAAGTCGCGACGCGCCATTTCTCGGCGATCGAGTATTGATACTCGACGCTGCCAGCGACCATGTAACGGCCGCCGATTCGGTCGCCATCGGAGTTTTTCGGCGACAGGCTCTGGTAGTCGTAACCGCGCACACTCTGATCGCCACCGGCGAAGAAACGCAGTGACGGTGGCACCGAGTTGTAGCCGTTGGTGGCGCTGCCGCCGACCTGCACGCGACCGAGGAAGCGGTGCTTGTCGAATACCGTGGTCAAGCCTTTGACCAGCGCCGTACCATATAGAAGGTTGTTATCGGAACCGAGGCCTTCCTTCGCCACTTTGCTTTCGAAGCTCAGGCGATAGCCGTTGTGAGGGTCGATGCGGTTGTCGCTTTTCAGATACGAGTAACTGATGCCGGGCATCAGCAAGGTACTCAGGCCGGAGTCGTCGCCGAGTTCATATTCTTCGCGCTGCCATTTCAGCGAAATCACCCGCTGCCAGCCGCTCGGTAATTTGCTGTGCCATTCCGGGCCGAAGGTCAGCAGTTTGCTCAAGGTGTCGGAGCCGTCGATGTCTTCGAATTGATAGCCGCCGGCCCAACGCAATTTGTCGGTCAGTGGCGGATCGAGCGGAATGTCGTAGAACAGCCCGACGTTTTGCCGTGGCGCCGACAGCTCGGCTTCCCAGCCATAGCTGTCGCCTTGCGGGTTGACCCAGTGGCGTGTCCAGTTGGCTTTGATGCGCGGGCCGACGTCGGTCGAATAACCCAGGCCCAGGCCCATGGTGCGCGGCTTGCGCGTGTCGAGTTTGACGTCCACGGGGATCACATCATTCTTCGCCGTGGTCGGTGCGGCATCGACGCGCACGCCTTCGAAATAGCCGCTCGATTGCAGGTCGCGGTTGAGTTCGGCGATCAGCTCGGAGTCATACGGTTCGCCTTCCTTGAACGGCACCATGCGTTGCAGCAGGTCTTCGTCAAACGGCGTGTCGCCTTCGAATTTGACCTTCCCCAGCGCATAACGTGGGCCGCTTTCGTAGATCAATTCAACGTCGGCGACACCGGCGCGCGGGTCGACCATAAGTTTCTGGCGGGTGAAATGGCCACTGAAGAAACCGAAGCGCGAGGCCTGATTCTGAATAAGTCTTTTGGCGTCTTCATAACGCCCATGATTGAGCACCGCGCCGGACTTGAGCACGTCGCTTTTCGGCACACGAAAGGATTTGAGGGAGGCAGCCGGGCCGTCGACACGGATGGTGACGTTGCGCAGGCGGATCGGCTCGCCGGGATCGATGTTCAGCACCAGACGCGGCTTGTTGCCGCCCTTGACGTCACTTTCAATCTGCGGCTGGTAGTAGCCCAACGCCTGGGCCGCTTTGCGCGCCTGCTCTTCGGCACCGCGACTGAAGCGCTGCAGGGCTTCTTCGTCACGATCGCCGAGGCTGCCGATATAGCCTTCTATATTGGCCTTGAGTTCATCGTTGGACGGTTTGATCCGCACATCCAATTCACTTTGCGCCAGCGCCGCGCAGCTGGTTAACAGCATGAGCACGCCACTGGTAAATCTTCCTGGAAACTTCATAGGCGCGGATGCTATCACGGGCTTGGGAGCGTGATAGAACAGGAAATTTCCCAAGAAGTTCGATTGTCATGCTGTTGCAGTTTGTAACACCTGCGGATTGGCGTGGAAAAATACATGTTCGCGCACCGGGCCGACGGCAACTTCGCCGATCTCTTGGTAACCCTGCCTTTTATAGAATTCCAGGTAACGCGGGTTGCCGGTGTCGAGTACCACGCCCTGCGAGGTTTCGTCGACCGCGCACCAGTTGTGCACGGCCGTCAGCAGTTGTTCGCCAAAGTGCTTGCCCTGAAATTGTGGGTGAATCCCCAGCAGCGGCAGCATGTGCACCGAATCAGTCGGCACGCAGGCGGAAACCGCATCATGGTATTCGAGATAGCGGCGGGTGCAGCGGAAACCGGTGCTGAGCACCATGCGCAGGCGCCAGGCCCAACTTTCAGTGATGCCCAAACGGCGTTGTGGCGGCGCGATCAGAGCGATGCCGATCAGGCGGTCGTTGACCAGCAGGCCGATGGCGGGCAAGTCCTGCAGAAAATGTTGCTTGACCAGCTCACGCACCGTCGCCCGCACGCGTTGTTCATAGCCGGGGCGCTCGGCTTCGAACAGGTAGCCGAAGGTCGGCTCGTGGCGATACGCCTGATAGAGCAGCGAGCGGGCTTCGCGGGAATAGCCGCGGTCGAGCATATGAATGTCGGCGATGGCGGTCTGGGTTTCAGGCATGACGGTGATTCTCCCCGGGGCGCGTCCAAGTGGCGGCGCTCTTGTTGGTACGAACCTTTTGGCGGTGGGACAGTTCCCCACAGGTATAGACCAACCTTGGATCTTCATCGACTGGGAGCACGCTATCGCTGGCAAGCCAGCTCCCACAGGTTTTGTGGACGCCGCAATCACTGTGGGAGCTGGCTTGCCAGCGATGGGGCCGGCCCATGCAACAAAAATCCCACAGACCAAAATGATTTCTCCCACACTGGCCCATTTCCCCCCTGTCAGCTAGCATCGCCCTTTTGCCAGGACTGCCGACCATGAAGATCGTTTCCTTCAACATCAACGGACTGCGCGCCCGTCCGCATCAGCTGGCAGCGCTGATCGAAAAACATCAGCCGGACGTCATCGGCCTACAAGAAACCAAGGTTCACGACGACCAATTCCCGCTCGAAGAAGTCCGCGCCCTCGGCTACCACGTGTATTTCCACGGCCAGAAAGGTCACTACGGCGTAGCGATGTTGTCGCGTCAGGAACCGATTGCGATCCACAAAGGTTTTGCCACCGACGAAGAAGACGCCCAGCGCCGCTTTATCTGGGGCACCTTCGCCGACGCCAATGGCGTGCCGGTGACGATCATGAACGGCTACTTCCCGCAGGGTGAAAGCCGCGACCACCCGACCAAATTCCCCGCCAAGCAGCGTTTTTACAGCGATCTGCAAGCGTTGCTGGAAAGCCAGTTCCACAACGAACAGCCCGTGGTGGTGATGGGCGATGTAAACATTTCCCCGGAAGACTGCGACATTGGCATTGGCCCGGACAACATGAAGCGCTGGCTGAAAACCGGCAAGTGCAGCTTCCTGCCGGAAGAGCGCGAGTGGATGGCACGCCTGAAGGATTGGGGTCTGACGGATAGTTATCGCCACCTGAACCCGGACGTGACCGACATGTTCAGCTGGTTCGATTACCGCAGCCGTGGGTTTGAGGATGAGCCGAAGCGTGGCCTGCGGATTGATGTGATTCTGGCCTCTCATGGTTTGTTGCCACGGGTGAAGGCCGCCGGTGTCGACTATGAATTGCGCGGGATGGAAAAACCTTCCGACCATGCGCCGATCTGGCTTGAATTGAGCTAAAAGCAAAAGATCGCAGCCTGCGGCAGCTCCTGCATTGGTACGCATTCCCTGTAGGAGCTGCCGCAGGCTGCGATCTTTTGATCTGTCATCTTTTGGTCATGCGCCTGACTTAATCTCCCCGGCAATCCCCTTGGCTTGATTCGGTGCCGGCATGACCCTGCGTGTTCTGTGCGTGTTTCTCTTGAGTGCGTGGCTATCGGTTTCCGCCGCTGCCCTGCCCCTTCCTGAAAACGGCCCCGCGCTGCGCATTCAAGGTTCCAACACCATCGGCGCCGAACTCGGCCCGGCGCTGGTTGAAGGGTTGCTGCAGGAACAAGGCCTGCTGAAAATCCACCGCGAAACCCCGGACACCGCCAATGAATTGCGCATCGTCGGGCAGACCGCTCAAGGCAAACGCGTGATCGTTGAAGTCGCCGCCCACGGTTCCAGTACCGGTTTCACCGCGTTGAAAAATGCCAGCGCCGATCTGGCAGCGTCCTCTCGCGAGATCAAGGACAGTGAATTGCAGGCCCTGCAATCGCTGGGCGATCTGAAAAACCCCGCCGCCGAACAGGTCATCGCCATCGACGGTCTGGCGATCATCCTTCATCCCGACAATCCCCTCCAACAACTGGACACCGAACAACTGGCGCGGATCTTCGCCGGCGAAGTGAAAACCTGGGAGGATCTTGGCGGGCGTGGCGGTGCGATTCATTTATATGCGCGCGATGATCAGTCCGGTACTTACGACACGTTTAAGGAACTGGTCCTTAGCAGGCGTGGGAAAAGTCTGAACAGCGCCGCGAAACGGTTTGAATCCAGCGAGCAATTATCCGACGCCGTCAGCGCGGATCCGCAAGGCATTGGCTTCATCGGTTTGCCCTACGTACGTCAGGCCAAAGCCGTGGCGATTGCCGATGGCGCGTCGCAATCGATGCTGCCGCTGAATAGCCTGATAGCCACCGAGGACTATCCGCTGTCACGGCGTTTGTTCTTCTATCTGCCACCCGACAGCAACAATCCTTGGGCGCAGGCGTTGGTGGCGTTTGCGCAAAGCCGTCAGGGTCAGGCGATTGTGGCGGCTAGCGGCTTTATCAGTCAGACCGTGCATGCGATGACCGTCGCGCCGAACGCGCTGATGCCCGAGGGCTATCAATCCCTCAGCCGTCACGCCCAGCGTCTGACCGTGAACTTCCGCTTTGAAGAAGGCAGCGCGAATCTCGATAACAAGGCGCGCCAGGATCTGGCACGAGTGTTCGACTATATAAAGCGTCATGACAAGACTGAACGCTCGGTGACATTGGTTGGGTTTGGTGATGCCAAAGATGACCCGGCACGGGCAGATCTGCTGTCGAAGCTGCGGGCGATGGCGGTGCGGCGTGAGTTGGTGAAGAACGGCGTGGTGCTGCGTGAGGTTCGCGGCTTTGGCGCGTTGATGCCGGTGGCGGCGAACAATGTGGATGAGGGACGGATCAAGAATCGGCGGGTTGAGGTTTGGGTGTATTAAGCCTGATGTTGATGTGTTGAACCTGCTTACGTCATCGCTGGCAAGCCAGCTCCCACAGGTTTTTTGAGCGTACATGAATTTTGTGTACGACTCGGACACTGTGGGAGCTGGCTTGCCAGCGATGAACGATAACGCGGTGCTGGATCAGCGTTCGCTACGCAGCATTTCCTTCGGCACATACTTGCCGATCTCGAATTTGCCGATCGCCGCACGGTGCACTTCGTCCGGGCCATCGGCCAGGCGCAAAGTACGTTGCATGGCGTACATGTAGGCCAGCGGGAAATCGTTCGACACCCCAGCCCCGCCATGCATCTGGATCGCCCGGTCGATCACCCGCAGCGCGACGTTCGGCGCAACCACTTTGATCTGCGCGATTTCGCTCTTCGCCACTTTATTGCCGACGGTGTCCATCATGTACGCCGCTTTCAGCGTCAGCAGACGTGCCATGTCGATTTCCATCCGCGAATCGGCGATCTTGTCGACGTTGCCGCCCAGTCGTGCCAGCGGCTTACCGAATGCAGTGCGGCTCACCGAGCGTTTGCACATCAATTCCAATGCACGTTCCGCCATGCCGATTGAACGCATGCAGTGGTGAATGCGGCCTGGGCCAAGACGACCCTGTGCGATTTCGAAACCGCGACCTTCACCGAGCAAAACGTTCTCGTACGGTACGCGCACATTGTCGAACAGTACTTCGGCGTGGCCGTGTGGTGCATCGTCGTAACCGAACACCGGCAACGGACGGACGATTTTCACCCCGGGGGTATCGACCGGCACGAGGATCATCGAGTGCTGAGCGTGACGCGGTGCATCGGGATTGCTCAGGCCCATGAAAATAAGGATCTTGCAACGCGGATCGCAGGCGCCGGAGGTCCACCATTTTTTGCCGTTGATAACCCACTCGTCACCATTGCGCTCGGCGCGGGCGGCCATGTTGGTGGCATCGGAAGAAGCTACGTCGGGTTCGGTCATGGCGAACGCCGAGCGGATTTCGCCGCGCAACAGCGGTTCGAGCCAGCGCTGTTTCTGTTCTTCGTTGGCGTAGCGCACCAGCACTTCCATGTTGCCGGTGTCCGGCGCCGAGCAGTTGAACGGCTCCGGACCGAGCAGCGAGCGGCCCATGATTTCTGCCAATGGCGCGTATTCGAGGTTGCTCAGGCCGGCACCGAGTTCCGATTCCGGCAGGAACAGATTCCATAAACCTTCAGCCTTGGCCTTGGCTTTGAGCTCTTCCATGATCGCCGTCGGCTGCCAGCGATCGCCTTCGGCAACCTGGCGTTCGAACACGGCTTCGGCCGGGTAAACGTAAGTGTCCATGAACGCGGTCACGCGCTCACGCAGTTCTTGCACCTTGGGCGAATAAGCGAAATCCATGATCAATTACCTTCTTGGGCAGAGGTTGTTCAAGTCATGCAATCGATGCTAGAACAGCGTTGATAATTTACCTAGCCTATTCTCGGCGTGTATAAACATTCATCACCGATATATGATCGGCTGATTGCCAGCCCCCAAAACACCGCCCTAAATAACAAGAGAAGCCGCGTTATGAATCTGAGTAAGGTCGACCTCAACCTTTTCATCGTCTTCGACGCGATTTACACCGAAGCCAACCTGACCCGCGCCGGGCAGATTGTCGGCATCACCCAGCCGGCGGTGTCCAACGCTCTGGCACGGTTGCGCGAGACCTTCAACGATCCGCTGTTCGTGCGCACGGCGCAGGGCATGGTGCCGACGCCGATGGCGCAGAACATCATCGGCCCGGTGCGCAACGCGCTGTCGCTGCTGCGCGTGTCGGTTCAGGAAAGCCGCATTTTCAACCCGGCGCAAGCGGTGAAGACCTACCGCATCAGCATGACCGACCTCACCGAGGCGGTGATTCTACCGCCGCTGTTCCAGCGTCTGCGCCGCCTGGCGCCGACGGTGATCATCGAAAGTTTCCTGTCAAAACGTCGCGAAACCACCAAGGAACTGGCCGCCGGGCGTCTGGATTTCGCCGTGGATGCGCCGCTCAACACCGACCCGCAGGTGCGCCACGTCAAGCTGATGGAAGACCGTTACGTCTGCGCGATGCGCAAAGGTCATCCAATGGCGGGCAAGGAAAAGCTTTCACTGGATGATTATTTGTCGCTGACGCATATCCATATTTCCAGCCGGCGCAGTGGCCTGGGGTATGTCGATCTGGCGCTGGGCAAAATGGGCATTCAGCGCAAGATTGCCTTGCGCTCGCAGCACTATCTGATGGCGTCGCAGGTGATGCAGCAGACGGATATGGTGATGACCGTGCCGGAGCGCTTTGCCCGTCGCCATGAGCTGCAGGCGTTTAATCTGCCAGTGAATGATGTGCCGCCGGTGGAGACGCATTTGTATTGGCATGAAAGCACCGATCAGGACCCGGCGAATCGCTGGATGCGCGAACAGATGATCGAGTTGTGCCAGCAGGTGACGGCGCAGGAGAAGAAGCTCGATAAGCAGGTGGTGTAAGGAAAGATCAAAAGATCGCA
Source organism: Pseudomonas sp. NPDC085632 (assembly GCF_044541255.1). Taxonomy (NCBI): domain Bacteria; kingdom Pseudomonadati; phylum Pseudomonadota; class Gammaproteobacteria; order Pseudomonadales; family Pseudomonadaceae; genus Pseudomonas; species Pseudomonas sp. NPDC085632. The sequence goes on from NZ_JBITSX010000009.1 coordinate 61,797, forward strand.
GCCTTCGGCAGCTCCTACATTTGGAATCCATGCCCCTGTAGGAGCTGCCGAAGGCTGCGATCTTTTTCTTGCTTGACGTAAACGTCAACCTGCCATTAGCTTAGCGCCAAGACCTTTTTTCGAGCGCTTCCATGAGCAGCCAGACTTACAGCATCTCCGACCTCGCCCGCGAGCTGGACATCACCACCCGGGCGATCCGCTTTTATGAAGAGCAAGGCCTGCTCAGCCCTGAGCGCCGTGGCCAGGAACGCATCTATTCGCCCCGCGACAAGGTTAGCCTGAAGCTGATCCTGCGCGGCAAGCGCATCGGTTTTTCGCTGGCCGAATGCCGCGAATTGATCGAACTCTACGACCCGTCCAGCGGTAACACCAAACAGCTCAACAGCATGCTGGCGAAAATCACTGAGCGCCGCGAACAATTGGAGCAGCAGTTGCTCGACATTGAGCAGATGAAGCTCGAGCTGGATACCGCCGAAGAGCGTTGCGTGCAGGCGCTGGAGCAAACGCTCAAGAGCCAGCAGGCGATCTGACAAACAAAACAAATCCCCTGTGGGAGCGAGCCTGCTCGCGAATGCGCCGGGTCAATCACCATAGATGTTGAATGACAGATTGCATTCGCGAGCAAGCCCGCTCCCACAGGGTTATCCATGAATTCAAGATAATCAGCAGGTCAGCCCATGTCCCTCCCCTCCCAAGTACGCCTGATTGAAGTCGGCCCGCGCGATGGCCTGCAGAACGAAGCCCAGCCGATCAGCGTCGCCGACAAGGTGCAACTGGTCGACGCCCTCAGCGCCGCCGGCCTTGGCTATATAGAAGTCGGCAGTTTCGTTTCGCCCAAATGGGTGCCGCAAATGGCCGGTTCCGCCGAGGTGTTCGCACAAATCCAGCGCAAACCCGGCGTGACCTACGGTGCTCTCGCGCCGAACCTGCGCGGCTTCGAAGACGCCATCGCCGCTGGCGTCAAGGAAGTCGCGGTGTTCGCCGCTGCCTCCGAAGCCTTCTCGCAACGCAACATCAACTGCTCGATCAGCGAAAGCCTGGCGCGCTTTGCGCCGATCCTGGAGGCAGCGCAACAGCATGGCGTTACCGTGCGCGGTTACGTGTCCTGTGTGCTCGGTTGCCCGTACGAAGGCACGGTCGCCCCAGAGCAAGTGGCGATGGTCGCGCGCGAGTTGTATGCGATGGGCTGCTACGAGGTTTCGCTGGGCGACACCATCGGCACTGGCACGGCGGGCGCGACTCGCCGCTTGTTTGAAGTGGTGTCGGCGCAGGTTCCGCGCGACAAGCTTGCCGGGCATTTCCACGACACCTACGGTCAGGCCATGGCCAATATCTATGCCAGTCTGCTTGAAGGCATTTCAGTATTCGACAGCTCTATCGCGGGCCTTGGCGGCTGCCCGTACGCCAAAGGCGCGAGCGGTAACGTTGCGACTGAAGATGTGGTGTACCTGCTCAACGGCCTAGGCATCGAGACAGGAATCGACCTGGACACCTTGATTGCCGCGGGTCAGCAGATCAGCGCGGTGCTGGGTCGTCCGAACGGTTCGCGCGTAGCCAAGGCTCGCAGCGCACAGTGAGGGGGAAGGTGTTACCGATGAGTCTGGAATGTGGGCTGAAGCGAGTAACACGGAAACAAATTGTCTGGTTTCGCCTGATCGAAAAATCCTGAAAATTTTCAAATCATTGATTTATAAGGTTTTTTTAAAGTTGGCACGCGTAATGCTATCTCTATGGCATAACAAGAATAAAAAGCAGCAAACCAATAAAAATAAGACGTACCGACTCTGACATAACAAAAACAACACGGCAGAGACGCAGCTAACAGATTTTTTTGGAGAAGGTGTGCTTTTCAGGGTGCTCTCAGGAGTGACCCGCAACCGGGCAGAGAACAATAAAACTACCTTCAGGTAGCTCCCGAATCGGTTGGATCGCTTAGCGAGAAAGCAGATCAGCGCTCAAAAAAATACGTTTGCTCTTGACCCCGGATGGGGGTCGCCAAAAACAGCGGTAAAGGGCCACGGTTGCCAAAAACAACAACAGACCGACCCTCAATAATAAAAAAGAGCACGCGACGACAAAATTAAAGGGGAGCCTCGGCTCCCCTTTGTGCTTTCTGTGATTCCTTAAAAAATCATACGAAACATTGTGGGAGCTGGCTTGCCAGCGATTGCGGTAGACCAATCGACATAGATGCTGGCTGACCTGACGCCATCGCTGGCAAGCCAGCTCCCACAGGGATGGTGGTTACCGTTCGATTGTTTTTAACTCTTCGATACTTATTTCACGCATCCTGAATTTCTGAATCTTGCCCGTCACCGTCATCGGAAACTCTTCGACGAACTTGAAGTGCCGTGGCGTCTTGAAGTGCGCGATGCGCTCCTTGCACCAGGTTTGCAGTTCCAGTTCGGAAGCGTTGTGGCCGGGGTGAAATTTGATCCAGGCAACAATCTCCTCGCCGTAACGCGAACACGGTATGCCGATCACCTGAACATCCGCCACGGCCGGATGGTTGAAGAAAAACTCTTCCAGCTCACGCGGGTAAACATTCTCGCCGCCACGAATGATCATGTCCTTGTTGCGCCCGGCGATGTTGACGTAACCCTCCTCGTTCATGCTCGCCAGGTCACCGGTGTGCATCCAGCCCGCTTCATCGATGGCTTCGGCGGTGGCCTGCGGATTGCTCCAATAGCCGAGCATCACGCTGTAACCGCGAGTGCACAGCTCGCCGATGGTGCCGCGTGGCACGAGGTTTCCGGCTTCGTCGATGATCTTGCTTTCCAGTTGTGGCTGCGTGCGGCCGACGGTGGTCACGCGCAGTTCCAGCTCATCGTTCGGCCCGGTTTGCAGTGACACCGGGCTGGTTTCGGTCATGCCGTAAGCAATTTGCACTTCGCTCATGTGCATCTCGCTGATGACCCGGCGCATCACTTCGATCGGGCACGTGGCACCCGCCATGATCCCGGTGCGCAAGCTCGACAGATCGAATTCGCCGCGCTGTGGCTGGTCGAGCATGGCGATGAACATGGTCGGCACGCCGTAGAGGCCGGTGGCTTTTTCTGCGGCGACGGTTTGCAGGGTCAGCAATGGATCGAAGGCATCGTTGGGGTAAATCATCGTGCTGCCGTGGGTGATACAGCCGAGGTTGCCCATGACCATGCCGAAGCAGTGATACAGCGGCACCGGGATCACCAGCCGGTCATGCGGCGTCAGGCCAATGCTCTCGCCGACCATGTAACCGTTGTTGAGGATGTTGTAGTGGCTGAGGGTCGCGCCCTTGGGAAAACCGGTGGTGCCGGAGGTGTACTGAATGTTCACCGGTTGATCGAAGTGCAGGCTGCTGCTGCGTTCGTTTAGTTGTTCGAGGGAAACGCTGGCTGCAAGGTCGGCCAATTGCGACCACGGCAGAAAACCTGACGGTGGCTGCGCATCGAGGCTGATCACCCCGCGCAATTCCGGTAGACGTTCGCTGCGTAATTGGCCGATGGATTGCTCGGCCAGTTCCGGCACCAGTCCCTGCAACATGCCGTGGTAGTTGGAGGACTTGAATGCCCCGGCGCAGACCAGCCATTGGCAGCCGGATTGTTTAAGTACGTATTCAAGTTCGGAACTGCGGTAGGCCGGGTTGATGTTGACCAGGATCACGCCGATTTTTGCAGTGGCGACTTGCGTGATGCACCACTGCGCGCAGTTCGGTGCCCAGATACCGAGGCGATCCCCCGCTTGCAAACCCAGAGCGAGCAGCGCTCTGGCGTGCAGATCCACCGCATCGGCCAGTTGTCGCCAGGAATAACGCAACTGCTGATGGCGCACCACCAGCGCTTCGCCGTCGGGATATTGCGCGACGGTCTGATCGAACTTCTGCCCGATGGTCATCGCCAGCAAGGCTTTGTCCTGAGAACCACGGGTATAGCTGCGCTGCGGGTTTGCACTGGGTTGATCCATGACGACCCCTATTGTCTTTATTAGTGGGTTTTGCCGGATTTAACGCCTGTGGGAGCGAGCTTGCTCGCGAAGAGGCCAGCGGATTCAACATCCATGTTGACCGATCTGACGCTTTCGCGAGCAAGCTCGCTCCCCCAAGGTCTACTCCGTTTCAATCTTGAACTGCCCTTACTCTCGCCTAAGTTGACGTTAACGTAAAGGGTGATTGACAGTCATTCGCCGCGAGCTTACGTTAACGTAAAGGTGAGAGCCGAGTGACCGCCCTCCCCACCCTACAAAAAAGCCAAAAGGTGCCCCATGAGCTATCCATCCCTGAACTTCGCCCTCGGTGAAACCATCGACATGCTGCGCGATCAGGTTCAGTCCTTTGTCGGCAAGGAAATCGCTCCGCGCGCCGCGCAGATCGACAGCGACAACCTGTTCCCCGCCGACATGTGGCGCAAATTCGGCGACATGGGCCTGCTCGGCATCACCGTGCCGGAAGAGTACGGCGGCGCTGGCCTTGGTTACCTGGCACACGTGGTGGCGATGGAAGAAATCAGCCGTGGCTCGGCCTCGGTGGCGTTGTCCTACGGCGCGCACTCCAACCTCTGCGTCAACCAGATCAACCGCAACGGCAACCACGAACAGAAATCCAAATACCTGCCAAAGCTGATCAGTGGCGAACATGTCGGCGCGCTGGCGATGAGCGAGCCAAACGCCGGTTCCGACGTGGTTTCAATGAAACTGCGCGCCGACAAACGCGGCGACCGCTTCGTCCTCAACGGCAGCAAAACCTGGATCACCAACGGCCCTGACGCCAACACCTACGTTATCTACGCCAAGACCGATCTGGAAAAAGGCCCCCACGGCATCACCGCATTCATCGTCGAGCGCGACTGGAAAGGCTTCAGCCGCAGCAACAAGTTCGACAAGCTCGGCATGCGCGGCTCCAACACCTGCGAGCTGTTCTTCGATGACGTTGAAGTGCCGGAAGAAAACATACTCGGCGTGCTAAACGGCGGTGTGAAAGTGCTGATGAGCGGCCTCGATTACGAGCGCGTCGTGCTGTCCGGCGGCCCAACCGGGATCATGCAGTCGTGCATGGACCTGATCGTGCCGTACATCCACGACCGCAAGCAGTTCGGCCAAAGTATCGGCGAGTTCCAGCTAATCCAGGGCAAGGTCGCCGACATGTACACCCAACTCAATGCCAGTCGCGCCTATCTGTATGCGGTTGCCCAGGCTTGCGAACGTGGCGAAACCACGCGCAAGGATGCCGCCGGAGTAATCCTCTATACCGCTGAGCGCGCCACGCAAATGGCCCTCGATGCGATCCAGATTCTCGGCGGTAACGGTTACATCAACGAATTCCCGGCGGGTCGTCTGTTGCGTGATGCCAAGTTGTACGAAATCGGCGCCGGCACCAGTGAGATCCGTCGCATGCTGATCGGTCGCGAACTGTTCAACGAAACCCGCTAAACGGAGCTGGCCATGGCTACCTTGCACACTCAGCTCAATCCCCGTTCAGCGGAGTTCGCCGCCAACAGTGCGGCGATGCTCAAACAGGTCGACGCCCTGCATACCCTGCTCGCCCAAGTGGCGCAGGGTGGCGGCGCGAAAGCCCAGGAACGCCACACCTCGCGCGGCAAACTGCTGCCACGTGAGCGCATCAACCGCTTGCTCGATCCAGGCTCGCCGTTTCTGGAAATCAGCCAATTGGCCGCCCACGCCGTGTATGGCGAAGAGGTTCCTGCCGCTGGTGTGATTGCCGGGATTGGTCGGATTGAAGGCGTCGAATGCATGATCGTCGCCAATGATGCGACGGTGAAGGGGGGGTCGTACTACCCGCTGACAGTGAAAAAACATCTACGCGCACAAACCATCGCTCAGCAGAACCGTCTGCCGTGTATTTATCTGGTGGACTCCGGCGGCGCCAACCTGCCGCGTCAGGACGAAGTGTTTCCGGATCGTGAGCACTTCGGGCGGATCTTCTTCAACCAGGCCAACATGAGCGCGATGGGCATTCCGCAAATCGCCGTGGTCATGGGCTCCTGCACCGCCGGCGGTGCGTATGTGCCGGCAATGGCGGATGAAGCGATCATGGTGCGCAATCAGGCGACGATTTTCCTCGCCGGCCCGCCGCTGGTGAAAGCCGCGACCGGTGAAGTGGTCAGCGCCGAGGATCTGGGTGGTGCCGATGTGCACTGCAAGATTTCCGGGGTCGCCGACCATTACGCCGAGAGCGACGAACATGCCCTCGCCCTCGCCCGCCGCAGCGTCGCCAACCTCAACTGGCGCAAGCTCGGTGAACTGCAACAGCGCGCTCCGATTGCGCCGCTGTACGCCAGCGATGAGTTGTATGGCGTGGTCTCGGCCGACGCCAAACAGCCGTTCGATGTGCGCGAAGTGATTGCGCGACTGGTCGACGGTTCGGTGTTCGATGAATTCAAAGCGCTGTTCGGCACCACGCTGGTCTGTGGCTTTGCACACCTGCACGGTTATCCGATCGCGATTCTGGCGAACAACGGCATCCTCTTCGCCGAAGCCGCGCAGAAAGGTGCGCACTTTATCGAACTGGCCTGCCAGCGCGGCATTCCGCTGTTGTTCCTGCAAAACATCACTGGCTTCATGGTCGGCCAGAAATACGAAGCCGGCGGCATCGCCAAGCACGGCGCGAAACTGGTAACAGCCGTTGCTTGCGCGAAAGTGCCGAAATTCACCGTGATCATCGGCGGCAGCTTCGGCGCCGGTAACTACGGCATGTGCGGGCGCGCTTACGATCCGCGTTTCCTGTGGATGTGGCCGAATGCGCGCATCGGCGTGATGGGCGCCGAACAGGCAGCCGGCGTATTGGTACAAGTCAAACGCGAACAGGCTGAGCGTAGCGGTCAGGCGTTCAGTGCCGAGCAGGAAGCCGAGATCAAACAACCGATTCTCGACCAATACGAAGAGCAGGGTCACCCTTACTATTCCAGCGCACGCCTGTGGGACGACGGCGTCATCGACCCGGCGCAAACCCGCGATGTGCTGGCCCTGGCCCTGTCCGCGTCGCTGAACGCGCCAATCGAACCGAGCCGCTTCGGCGTGTTCCGGATGTGATCGGGAGAATCTCATGAGCGACTTCAACACCCTCGAACTGCAAAGCGACCCACGGGGTTTCGCGACGCTGTGGCTCAACCGCGCCGAAAAGAACAACGCGTTTAACGCCGAGATGATCCGCGAACTGATCCTTGCATTGGACAAAGTCGCCAGCGACGCCAGCCTGCGTTTCCTGCTGGTGCGCGGCCGTGGCAAGCATTTCAGCGCTGGCGCTGACCTGGCGTGGATGCAGCAATCGGCCGAGCTCGACTATCACACCAATCTCGATGACGCCCGCGAACTGGCGGAACTGATGTACAACCTCGCCAAACTGAAAATTCCCACCGTCGCCGTGGTGCAAGGTGCGGCGTTTGGCGGCGCATTGGGGCTGATCAGTTGCTGCGACATGGCGATTGGCGCCGATGATGCGCAGTTCTGCCTGTCGGAAGTGCGCATCGGCCTGGCGCCGGCGGTCATCAGCCCGTTCGTTGTACAGGCTATCGGCGAGCGCGCGGCGCGGCGTTATGCGCTGACCGCCGAACGTTTTGGCGGCCAACGCGCACGGGAAATCGGTTTATTGTCCGAGAGCTATCCAGCCGCCGAACTTGATCAACAAGTCGAACAGTGGATCAACAACCTGTTACTCAACAGCCCCGCCGCCATGCGCGCCAGCAAGGATTTGCTGCGTGAAGTCGGCAATGGCGCGTTAACACCTGCGTTGCGTCGCTACACCGAAAATGCCATCGCCCGTATCCGCGTCAGCCCTGAAGGCCAGGAAGGCTTGCGCGCCTTTCTGCAAAAACGTCCGCCGAGCTGGCAAGCCGCAACCACCACCAAGGAGCCGCGTTGATGAGCGCACCCGTTCTCACCACCCTGCTGGTGGCCAACCGTGGCGAAATCGCTTGCCGCGTGATGCGCACCGCCAAAGCCTTGGGTCTGACCACCGTTGCGGTGCACAGCGCCACCGACCGTGAGGCGCGGCACAGTCGTGAAGCGGACATCCGCGTCGACCTCGGTGGCAGCAAAGCGGCCGACAGTTATCTGCAAATCGACAAATTGATCGCAGCGGCCAAGGCCAGCGGCGCTCAGGCGATTCATCCGGGTTACGGGTTTCTCTCGGAAAACGCCGGCTTCGCCCGCGCCATCGAAGCCGCCGGGCTGATTTTCCTCGGCCCGCCCGCCTCCGCCATCGATGCCATGGGCAGCAAGTCCGCGGCCAAAGCGTTGATGGAAACCGCCGGTGTGCCTTTGGTACCGGGTTATCACGGCGAAGCACAGGATCTCGACACCTTCCGCGATGCCTGCGAACGCATCGGTTATCCGGTGCTGCTGAAAGCCACGGCCGGCGGCGGAGGCAAAGGCATGAAAGTAGTCGAGGACGTCAGCCAACTGGCCGAAGCCCTCGCCTCCGCTCAGCGTGAAGCGCAGTCGTCGTTCGGCGATTCGCGGATGCTGGTGGAGAAATACCTGCTCAAACCGCGTCACGTGGAAATCCAGGTGTTCGCCGATCAACATGGCAACTGCCTGTACCTCAACGAGCGTGATTGCTCGATTCAACGACGCCATCAGAAAGTCGTCGAAGAAGCACCGGCACCGGGCCTGTCCCCGGAACTGCGCCGCGCCATGGGCGAAGCGGCCGTGCGTTCAGCGCAAGCAATCGGCTATGTCGGCGCCGGTACGGTGGAGTTTTTGCTGGATGCGCGCGGCGAATTCTTCTTTATGGAGATGAACACGCGACTACAGGTCGAGCACCCTGTAACCGAGGCCATCACCGGACTGGACCTGGTCGCCTGGCAGATCCGCGTTGCCCGTGGTGAAGCATTGCCGATCACCCAGGATCAAGTGCCATTAAACGGTCATGCGATTGAAGTGCGCTTGTACGCCGAAGACCCTGCGAATGATTTTCTGCCGGCGACCGGGCGTTTGGCGTTGTATCGCGAATCGGCGCAAGGGCCGGGGCGCCGCGTTGATAGCGGGGTCGAAGAAGGCGATGAAATTTCGCCGTTCTACGACCCGATGCTTGGCAAGCTGATTGCCTGGGGCGAGGACCGTGAGCAGGCCAGGTTGCGCTTGTTGAGCATGCTCGACGAGTTTGCGATCGGCGGTTTGAAAACCAACATCAACTTTTTGCGGCGGATCATCGGGCATCCTGCGTTCGCGTCGGGAGAACTGGATACCGGGTTTATTCCGCGTTATCAGGAGCAGTTGCTGCCTGCTCCGAGCGCGTTGAGCGATGCGTTCTGGAACGCGGCTGCTCAGGCGGTGGCGCAGAGCCTGCCGCAGTTGGCACGCCAGGATGACCCTGCTTCGCCATGGTCACTCAACAGCGGTTTGCGTGCGGGACTGCCACGGGAAATCACCCTGCATTTGAGTTGTGAGGGGCAGGATCGCGCTTTGACGTTGCGTGCCGCTGACCACGCCAGACTGGCCGGCGAAGCACTTATCGTCGAGCACGAGGGCATACGTCGTACGTTGCGGGCTATCCGCCAAGGTGATTCGCTTTATTTGCAATGGGAAGGTGAGTTGCGGCGCATCGAGATGCATGACCCGATCAGTGCCGTCGAAGCCAGTCACAGTCATCAGGGTGGCCTGACTGCGCCGATGAATGGCAGCATTGTCCGTGTGCTGGTCGAGGCCGGGCAATCGGTCGAGGCCGGTGCTCAACTGGTGGTGCTGGAAGCAATGAAGATGGAGCACAGCATCCGTGCGCCGCATGCCGGGGTGATCAAAGCACTGTATTGCCAGGAAGGTGAAATGGTTGGCGAAGGCAGCGCTTTGGTTGAACTGGAAGAAGTGTGAATGTAAGGATCGATCCTACGCCTGGCGAGGATCGATCTGACTAGTAACGCGCCGTTGCCTGAACCACAACACCGATGATTCGACACTCATCGGTCAGCAGGGCCTTCGGCCACGTCGGATTGAGCGGCACCAGGTAACGCTGGCCGCCCTCTTCGTCGAGTTTGCGAAAAATCGCTTCAGGACTGTCGGACCACTGGGCGATCACCAGTTTGCCTGGCACCGCCTCCGCTGCCGGGTCGACCAGAATCAGCATGCCTTCGGCGATGCTCTGGCCACTGGGGGCGGTCATTGAATCCCCTGTCACCGTCAACCAGAACGCCGGGCCACGCGCGTGGTAATCCGTCAGTTCGAAACGCTGCTTGCCGGACGCCTTGGCGTAGGACGCCGGATCGTTTTCGCGCACCTCGCACGTCGTCTGCCAATCGCTGACAGGGTAACGGAAGTACGGGTTGTACTTCTGCGCCAGCGGCATCTCGTCTTCCGCCATTGCTTGCGGTTCACGGATCACCAGCACCACTTCGAGGAAATCCATGCCCAGCGCCTGCAACACGCGGTTCATTTCAGTGATGCCGGGTTCGCGACGCTTGTTCAGCCAATGGCCGATCCCGCCCTGGGACATGCCGACGCGCTCTCCGAGCTCTGTTTGAGTGATTTTGAGTTCACTCATCTTGGCCTTGACCAACTCAATCCATTTATCCATGTGCAGCACCTTACGTCGACGCCTTCGGCCAGCAAAACACATATTGTAGTATTTAAATTCTGGTCACAACTACACAGAGTACTATTCTGAAGGCACGGATTTTCAATCGACCAAGGAGTGCCTCTTCATCATGAATATCAGCAGCAAAGACTTGCCCGACCTGCAAATGGACACCACCTTCACCTCGCCCCAAGGGAATGCGGCGGCGCAGCGAGCGCTGGACTATTACTTGAAACCAGCTGTGTCAGAACCGGCGGTCGACGAACGTTTTTTCGATGTCAGGCGCCATCTCAGTGGCGAAGAAGCTCTGGTGCATGCGTCGGACTTGCTGCGCTGTGCAGCGGCCACTGCGTTCAAGGCAGCCGAAAACCTGCAAGGCGCAAGTCGCGATCTGGCGTTTTCAGTGGTGCACATGGTGGATATGGCGCGGGCGATGGTCGACCATTCGCTCGATGGCGATGAAGCCTGAGGAACGGGAGTGCGGACGGACGGGAAAGAATTTTCCCATCGCGCAGATAAAAACATTTGACTTGCAAATGATAATGATTATTATTGCAAGCAGCTGGTCGCGAGATCAGTCGATGGACCAGAGACCTTAGGTCGGTCTTCTGGACTATCTCCTCATCAGGCTAATCACGGTTTTTGACCCGGCTTTTTGCCGGGTCTTTTTTTTGCCCGTTTTTCGGGCTTGTGGCTTCAGGCTAATGAAGTCTTCAGGTGCTGCAAATTCGATGGCGCGGATAATATCAAAAGAATATCGCTTGGCAAGCCGGACCCCGCCACATTGGGGCAAACTAATGACAATTAGCACTTGAGAATCAATCGCACAGTCTCTAAGCTGCTTGCGCGTCATGGAGGACGCCCCCCGCCACACCCCGCAATTCCCCTCGGTTTCAGCCCTGCCTGCGTGTACAGTAACGGCCATAAAAATCATATTCAGGAATCGATTATGACCGTGGCCAAATCTTCGTTCGACATCAGCGCCAACTTCGACAGCGGCAACATCCAAGTCATCGACATCAGCAACCCGCTCAATCCGGTTCTGGCCATTCGCCCGGATACCCGCAGCGCTCATTTTCAGTGGTTCCACTTCAAGGCCAGCGGCCTGCATGTCGGCCAGGAACACTGGTTTCGCCTGAACAACGCTAGTCAATCCACTTATAGCAAGGGCTGGCCCGGTTATCAGGCTGTAGCGTCCTACGATCACGTCAACTGGTTCCGCGTCCCGACTATTTACGAAGGCGACTGCCTGCGCTTTTGCCTCGAAGCTACCCAGACCCATGCTTGGTTCGCCTACTTCGAACCCTACAGCCGTGGTCGTCACGACTGGTTGATCGAGCAGGCGCTGAGCAAGGCCGGCACCGAACTGCTGGCGACCGGCAAGAGTGTCGAAGGTCGTGACATTCAGCTGCTGCGCAAAGGCACCGGCGCCGAAGGCCAGCGCAAAATCTGGATCATCGCGCAGCAACATCCCGGCGAGCACATGGCCGAATGGTTTATGGAGGGAGTGATCGAGCGCCTGGAACGGCACGATGATCCGGTGCTGAACAAGCTGCTCGCCAGTGCCGACCTGTACCTTGTGCCAAACATGAATCCGGACGGCGCGTTCCACGGCCATCTGCGCACCAACGCCATGGGTCAGGATTTGAACCGCGCTTGGCAGAATGCCAGCCAAGAGATCAGCCCCGAAGTGCTTTTCGTCCAACAGCAAATGGAAAAATACGGCGTTGATCTATTCCTGGACGCCCATGGCGATGAAACCATTCCTCACGTATTCACTGCCGGCTGCGAAGGCAATCCGGGCTATACGCCGCGCATCGAGAAGCTCGAAGAACACTTCCGCAGCCACTTGAAACACACCACCAAAGACTTCCAGACCCAGTACGGCTACACCCGCGACGAACCGGGCCAGGCCAACATGACCCTGGCGTGCAACAGCGTCGGGCAAAAATACGACTGCCTGTCGTTGACCCTGGAAATGCCGTTCAAGGATCATGACGACCATCCCGATAAAGTCACCGGTTGGTCGGGCAAACGCTCGAAACAGCTGGGCAAAGATGTGCTGACCACCATCGCTGACATGGTTGATACCCTGCGCTGATCCCCTCCTCCGTCCCGCAAAAGATCGCAGCTTGTCTGCGATCTTTTGCGTTCTGTCATTCGTACTTTCGCGCAAACAGGTTGCAAAATAAAACCCGAATCAATACCGTTAACTAGGTTTTATTTTGAAACCTAAAAGGATGCGGGATATGAAACCTCTTAAAAGCAGCGCCGTTTTGCTTTTCTCTGTGGCCTGCGGTCTGGCCGTGGGCAACGTGTATTACGCACAGCCATTGCTGGACGCCATGGCCGAGGCGTTTGCCCTGTCACCGGCAACCATCGGCATCGTCATCACCCTGACGCAAGTCGGCTACGGCATCGGTCTGGTGCTACTGGTCCCTCTCGGCGACCTGCTCAACCGGCGCAAATTGATCGTCTGCCAAACACTGCTGTCGGCTGTGGCGTTGTTGATGATCGCGCTGGCGCCCAGCAGTGTCTGGCTGCTGCTCGGCATGACGTTGACCGGGCTACTCGCGGTGGTCACGCAGGTGTTGGTGGCTTACGCCGCCACGCTGGCGCTCCCGGCCCAGCGCGGGCGCGTGGTCGGTGTGGTGACCAGCGGCATCGTCGTCGGCATCTTGCTGGCACGCACGGTCGCCGGCGGCATGGCCGATCTGGCTGGGTGGCGAGCGATCTACTTCCTGTCAGCAGGGCTGACACTGTTGATGGCGCTGCTGCTGTTTCGCGTCCTGCCCAAGGATGAATCCCCGCAACCGTCGACGGGCTACATCGCACTGATCGCCTCGGTTTTCAGCCTGTTCAAAGAAGAACCGGTACTGCGCCATCGAGCAATCCTCGCCCTGCTGACCTTCGCCAGCGCGATGGTGCTGTGGACGCCGATGGTGTTGCCTCTGGCCGCGCCGCCACTTTCTTTGTCGCACAGTGAAATCGGACTGTTCGGGTTGGCCGGTGCCGCAGGTGCACTGGCCGCCGCACGCGCCGGGCATCTGGCGGATCGCGGTCTCGGGCAATGGGTCAGCGGTCTTTCGCTGTTGCTGATGCTCGCTTCATGGCTGCCGATCGCCCTCACCCAATCCTCGCTGTGGGCCTTGCTGCTCGGCGTGATCACCCTGGATCTGGGTCTGCAAGCCGTGCATGTCACCAGCCAGAGCATGATTTACGCCGTGCGCCCGCGAGCGCAGAGCCGTCTCACCGCCGGTTACATGTTGTTTTACTCAATCGGCAGCGCGCTGGGTTCAATCGGCTCGACCGCGATGTACGCGTGGGCCGGCTGGATCGGCGTGTGCCTGCTCGGCGCCGGCATCAACGCCATGGCGCTCGCATACTGGTGGCTGACCCTGAAAAGCGGCGCACCGGCACGATGCGCCACTCAAGCGAGTTAACCGCGGTCGCGACCGCGCAACATACTGTCGAGTACCTCGTCGCGGCGGATCCAGCCATGAAACAGCGCCGCTGCCAGGTGCAGCAGCACCGTCAGAAACAACAAATAGGCCAGATATCCGTGAGCCTTGCGCAATAACGCGAACAACTGCGCATCGGCCGGGACAATGGCTGGCAACTGCACCGTTACGCTGAGCATGACCGGCTCACCCGAAGCGCTGATCATCGCCCAGCCCAGCACCGGCAACACCAGCATCAACGCGTACAGCAGCAGATGCGAAGCCTTGGCCGCCATCACCTGCCAACCCGGCAGATCCGCTGGCAACGGTGGTTGGCGAGTCGTTAGCCGCACCAGCAAACGCACAATCACCAACGCCAGAATCGCGATGCCCAGCGGTTTGTGCAGATGGATCAGCCATTCATGTCGCTCGGAAACCGAGGTGACCATACCGGCGCCGATAAACAGCATGGCGATGATCAACACCGCCATCAGCCAATGCAGCAGCCGCGCCAACAGGGCGAAATGCGTCGGTTGAGTTCTCATGGACGAACCTCCTGTTTAGCGGCGGGCAACTGGCTGACTTCGCTGGTGCGACGCAGGTAGGAGTTGGCGTAACCCGCCGAACGGGCTGCCAGCAATGGGTCGTCGGTACCTTGAATCCCGGCCGGCAGCACCAGCGGGTCATAGTTGATGTCACGGCATTCGCCGCTCAGTTGCGGCTGGGTTTTCTCTAGCACCAGCGTGCCCGCGTTCAACACTTTGCGCCCCTCAGGCCAGGTTTTGCTGGCGTCATTTACCGGATCTTCAGGATTGGCCAGGGTGATGTTCAACTGAAAGCGCAGCGATCCTGCGGCCAAACGTTGCACCAGATCCTTCTCGAGAAAGTCGCCGCCCTCAGGCGCAGTGGCGCCCGCCGCATCCCGCGCTAACGGCGTCATGCTCCAGCGTACGGCCTGCTTTTTACCGCTGGCGTCGACCAGATAAAACGCGTTGACGCTGTTATAGGTTTCGGTTGCGTAACTGGCCGAAGGTTTGGCCGTCTTCACCCAGGTCAGAAACGGCACGGCTTCCGGGTGCGAGGCGAAGAATGCCGGCACCTTCGCCGGGTCAGGTTTACCCGTGGCCGGATCCGGCGACTGCGCCTGCTGCAATTGATAAAACGCCTCAGGCGTGCCAACCGGGAACACCGGCATGCTGTTCATCCCGGTGCGCCACTGCTGCCCATTGGCCTGGGTGAACCGCAGCGCCAGACTGCGGATCGGCACACTGCTGTCAGGTGCATACGGATTACCGGCCGGCAGGGCGAATCGTCCGACCACCGGGGTCTGCGGTTCGTTGAACACCTGCGCAGAGGAGAACACCCGCGCCTCGCCACTGCTCTCGAAATGCCCGATCACGCACACGCCTTTGGCGTGGTTGCGGCGAAAACCGGGATGCACACCGTTGTTTTTCTCCAGCACATCGACCAGCGCTTTAGGCGTCAGGCGTTGTGGGTCAAAGTTACCGTGAACGTAGGCAAACGCTCCGGCCACCGCAGCGACTACCACAGCAATGCCGCCCAGACGCAGAATCAGGCTCGCCGCACTCAGTGGCGGGCGCTGCGGCCCGCCGGGCGGTGCAGCATCAGGTGATGAACGATCAACCATGAAAAACTCCAGGGCCATCGGCCACAAGTAGGAAGAATCAGCAAGACGCACCTCGTCCGGGTTTATTCCACGCGACGGTATTTATTTTTCCGAACGTGGAATAACCTCCAGCGACGGGCGTCTCCCTAGTCCACAGCGTAGTGACTAGCAGAATTTCATGAGCGAATTCGACGAACAGTTGAGAGAAATCATTCCCAGATTGCGCCGTTTTGCCGTGTCACTGACACGCAATAGCAGCAGCGCCGACGATCTGGTGCAGGCCAGCCTAGAGCGAGCGCTGTCGAGTTGGGGCGATAAACGCGCCGACGGCGACTTGCGTGCCTGGCTGTTCGCGATCCTGTATCGGCAGTTTCTCGACGCCCATCGCCGCTCCCGACGCTATGCGCGAATGCTCGAATTCTTCACCGGTCGCGACGATGCCGAACCTTCGGTGGAGCGCACCGTCATCGCCCAGTCGACCTTGCAAGCCTTTGACCGTCTGCCCACCGAACAGCGCGCCCTGCTGCTGATGGTCTCGGTGGAAGGCCTTTCCTACAAAGAGGTCGCCGAGATTCTCGGCGCCCCGATCGGCACCGTGATGTCGCGCCTGTCCCGCGCCCGCCAGGCCTTGCGCCAACTCAGCGACGGCGAAATCAGCAGCCCTTCTTTGCGGATAATCAAATGATCAGCCTGCCTCCCAACGAGCGTGACCTGCACGCCTATGTCGACCACCAACTCAGCGATGCCGACCGGCGCGTGCTGGAGACCTGGCTGGCCAGTCACCCGGATGAAGCGGCGCAGGTTCGTGCCTGGCAACAGGATGCCCAGCAGTTGCGTGCGGCACTCAGCGGCGCATTGCAGCAACCGGCCAACCCGGCGCTTGATCCTGCCATGATCCGGCAGCGCCGCCAGCGTCAGTCGCGTCGTCATCTGGCCAGCGCGGCGGTGTTGCTGATCGCGGTCAGCGTCGGCGGATTCAGCGGCTGGCAGGCACGGGAGATGACCCTTGTGCGCCCGTCGATGTTGCCGATGACCGACGCCTTGCAGGCTTATCGGTTGATTGCCCAGCAAGGCATGCTGCCGGCCGATTACAAGGTCGACAGTGACGGCGACATGCAACGCTGGCTTGACCGCTATTTCACCCGGGCCAGTCGCTTGCCCGATTTGAAGGCGGCCGGGTTCGAACCGGTCAGCGGGCGCCTGCTCAGCACCGACGAAGGCCCGGCGGCGATGGTCATGTATGAGGATGGCAGCGGGCACAAGGTGAGTTTCTACGTGCGCCCGCCGGGGCCGAAGAACACCTTTTTGCCCCGGGGAAGCCGCAGTGATGGCGACTTGCAGGCCGATTACTGGTCGGGCGGCGGCTACAACTATGCGATGGTCAGCCCGGTCGATACACCGGCGGCGCAACAGCTGAAGCAATCGCTGCAATTCTGAAAACACCGCTGTTCTATGTAGGAGCTGCGGCACGCTGCGATCTTTTGATCTTGTTCTTAAGGGCAAGATCAAAAGATCGCAGCCTCGTTTCACTCGACAGCTCCCACAAAGGATCTTGTCAGCTCAGAAACCTACGTCGAGCACTACATTGTCCAGATAGGTGCCCGCCGGCGGCGTGGTCTGGTCGGTGTAGATCTTCGCGTTGTAGTTGAAGATCTGGCTGCCCGTGCCCAAGCCGTTACCCGGATTGACCTCGGCGTCGGTACTCGCCCGCCGTGCCGCGCCGACACGGCCCCAACGCGTAGTGCCGGCGCTTTTGAAAATGTCGTAGGCCAGATAATTGCTCCCGGAAATCATCCGGCGCCGGCCGCCGACACTCACCGCGTTCTGCCCGTCGCTCAACCCCACGGTGTAGGCACTGCCCTTGGTGCAAGCCAGATTGATCGTCTGTCCGGTCACCGGCGTAAAAGCACTGACCACCGGCGCACTGCCGAATGCAATGTTCGGCGCAGTAATTGTGCAGTCGTTGGACACTGTCAGATTCACCGTCAACGAAGTCGTGCCGTTGGCGATATCACGCCCGATGCAGATGGCACCGATGCCGATCCCCGAACAGTAATTCCAGTTCCAGAAAATACTCAGGGTCTCGGTATACACCCCGGCGGCGACGTTGCTGCCAATGGTCGTACCGAGATAGAGCGGCACCGTTTTTGGCGTCGTACCGTTGAGCAGGCCCAAGGCATCGATGATGCCGTTGCGCGCAAAGTCATAGGCGGTGCCGCGGGTCAGCGGGTAGCTGGTGCTGTTGTTGGCGTAGACCGTGTAACTGATGACATCGCCGGTCGGCCCGACCAGACCACTCTGAGTCGATGAAACGGTGCCCCAGAAGTGGTCGTTACTGGTCAACAAGGACAACAACGAACCGGTGCAACTCAAACCGGAATTTAGTGTGGAACTGGGCTGCGAAGTCGTGCGCACGGCAATCGAACTGAGCATGCCGAACGCCGCTGGCGTCGTGCTGACCACCGAGCACGCGGCCTGCGCTGCTCCCGGCAGCATCAGCGCCAGCAACAGAAACAATTGCGCGCGAATCATTGACACACCAACGGGCCAAGCAACGGCACTTGATCCTGATTCATATCGACACTGAACTGCGCCTGACAGGTTTTGCCGTCAGCCAGCGTGACTTGCAGCGAGTTCTGCGCCTGCAGGTTTTCCAGGTAGACCAACCCATCCCAACCGACGACCGTTCGCGTGCCGCTCTGCTCGTGCAAAACACCCGCGCCCAGCGGCAGTTCTCGCTGCTGCGCGTCGACCAGCACGATGCTCGCGGCAATCACTCGGGTCAGCGGAAATTCCAGCAGATAACCGCTGCCACGCCTTACAGCGATGCGTTGTTCGACGCTGGGGCTGCGCACGTTGGCCGGCAGATTCAGTGGATCGATCTCATACTTGCCGCGGTAATACGCGCTGCTCCACGGCACCAGCAAATGCCCGTTCTTGTCGGTCTGACCAACCTGCTGGTTTTCGTAACGCACCGGAATGTCGGCGAAGCCATCGGTGCTGACCACCACAAACGCATCGTCGATACGGTTGGCGGCGAACACCTGACGGTCCATCCACACCAGCGAACCACTGGCGTCGGCCCAACGGGTTTCGGCGTCGGAAGTGCCGTAGACACCGGCCTGCAGCTGTACCGATTGCAGGCGCCAGGTGACGTCGGCCTGACGATAATCGGCGCCGTCACCCTTGGCGTAACCCAGATTGAAACCTACGCCGCCCTCGGTCGGCACCGCGCGACTGTAGTTGACCCGCTGCTGGCTCTGCCCGGTTTTGCTGCGTTCGGTGCTGATCGCCAGGCTGCCACGCAAATCAAACGGAATCACCAGTTGCGCCTGCACCGCCCAGTTGCTGTCGCCGATCTCACGGTTGGCCGAGAGGTAGAAACTGCTGTTGCGCCACAGCGGTTTGCTCCAGCTCAGGTTGAGCAGCCGCGTGCGTGAATCGTCCGCCGCGCGCACATCGAAGTAACCGGCGCCGAGGCTGCCCCAGCGGTCGAGGTTAAGGCTCAGGGTCGCTTGCTCACTGCGCCGGCTAAGGCTGATGTACGGGCTGTCGACCACGCTCAGATCAGCGTATTGATCGTGACGTTGCAGCCGCTGATAGGAAAAACTGAAACGCTGGTTGCTGTACTGATAGCCCAGGCTGACCTGGTGACCGCCCTCACCGTCGAAACGGCTTTGGCTCAGCGCACTGTTGAGCACACCAAAGTGACCGAGCTGCCAATTGCCGCCGAGGCCGCCCAGTGTCAGTGAATCGGCCGCTTCGGCATGGCTTTCCAGCGTGAAGCTGTCGCTGATGCCGTAACGCAAGCTGCCGGAGGTGACGCCCGGCCCGTAATTGAAATCCTTCAAAGCGTAGTCGCGGCGCAACGTACCGGCGGCCACGGAAAAATCGCTCAAGCCTTTTTGCAGCAAAGTGCTGGTGACATAGAACGGCACCGTGGTCGAGACCTGCCGCCCGAGCGCATCAGTGGTCACTACGACGGCTTCGCCCGCACCGTTGATGAACGGAATATTGGTCAGCGTGTAAGGCCCGGGCTGCAAGTCTGCGCTGCTGGACTTGTAGCCATTGATGAACAGATCCACCGAGGACGGCACCGCCGCTTCACCGGCAAATTGCGGCAACGGATAGGTCACCAGATCCGGACGCACGGCAAAATCCCGCGAGAACTGCACGCCGCCCAGCCGCACCGAATTGCTCCACGGCAACGCACCGCTGATGACGTCACCGGCCTCGTAGGTGAGCATTCGCTCATCGTCGGAGTAACGCCAGGTGGTGTCGTATCGCAGGTAGCCGTTGTCCAGCGTGTTGAGCGAATCACCGGACAAGGTTTGCCGATACTGCCCGGTGCTGGACAGCGTGCCCCAGCTGTCGAACAGCCGCACTTCGTTCCACGCCGCCAGATAAGTGCCGGCATCGTCGGTGTCGTTGAGGTACAGGTCATAGTTGAACAGCGCGCCGAAACTGCTTAGCGCCGGTGTGCGCGGGTAAGCCTGGCGATTGCCGATGAATTGTTCCGGCAGCCAGTCCGGCGGCACGTCCAGCAGCAGGCGCTGCCCGACGCTGTCGTAATCACTGTGCAGCCCCGCCAGCCTGTCGAGGTCGACCTCGGCACCTAGGCTGTCGGGCAACTTCATGCCGGTTTCGCGCAACGCCGTCGCCGGCACAAACAAGCGCCCGTCGCGCTGCTGCACTGCCACGACACGTCCGGTATTCATCTGGTTGACCACCAGTTCCAGAAACAACTGTGCATCACTCACGGCCTCCATGCCGCTCGGTGGCGGCGGCAGATCGCCGGCCCCGGATGGTTGAACGAACATCAGGCAACACGCACCGGTGATGAGCCACAACGGACGCTGAATACGGCGACCCCGTCCTGGGTTCATACGCGCTTTACGTCCGTCAATGGACTGAATCCTCCTGATACCGCTTTAGCCGCCGCCAGATGTCTGCGCTACGACTCACTCACTTGGCGGGCGTGATGCTCTGCACCTGTGCCGCGCCATTGACTCGTACCTGCAACGCCGAATCATTGGTCAGCGGCGTCGGTGCCGGCCAGCGCATCACCGCGCCGGGCAGCACGTAACCCAACAGCCCTTCGGCCAATGGTTTGCTCTGCCCTGCCTGATTGATTGCCACGTCGGTCAGCCGCGCATGCACCGCGCCCTGATTGCGTACTTCGACATAAGGCTTGCCGTCCACTGCCACCGTGCGCCAGCTCAACTGCGGCAGGCCAACCCCCTTGGGATCGCGCGCGCGGGTGCTGTCTTCTTTGCTCCACAGCCCGGCGCCATAGGCAAACAGCGGCACTGAGTAACGCATCTGGAAGCGGATCGCTGCCGCTGTTTTGCCACCGTCGGTAGTCGCTGGTTGCGCAGAGGGAATTTCGTCGATGATGATTCGGTAGGCCAGTTCCTGCCCCGGCGGAACCTCCTTGGTTCGGGTCAGACGCACCAATTGTTTCTGTCCCGGTTCGATCTTCGCCACCGGTGGGCTGCCAATCACGTCACGCTGGTTCTGGTATTGCTCGGCGAAACCACTCTGGCTCCAGCCGAACACGCGGATCTGCAGATTGGCGGTTTCGCTGCCGCGGTTCTCCAGCCACAGCGCACTGGCCTGTTGATCAGCCTCCAGCACCGGATCGATCGGCCAGATCAGCACCGAACTGGCGGCGTGCACGTTGCTTGCCCCTAGCATGATCAACGCCCACATCGCCCAGCGCACGCGCGAGTGCCGTGACGTAACTGACCCCATAAACCTGCTCCTTGTCGGCCATTCAACTTCGCCTTACCACGACAGCTGCACCTGCAACACGTCGCTGTACGTCCCCCCAGGCTGATTGCCCGGCAATTGCACCTGACCGTAAATCGGCAGGCTGATGTTGTTCGCATCGCCGTAGGCCACCGCCACACTCTGGCCAATGCCCAGGCTTTGGCTGTACGCCGCATCGCGAAACAGCGCATACGCCACCCGCGCGCTGCCGCTGTTGACCTGCATGTGCCGGCCACTGCTGTTGTACTGGCCGCCATCGACGCTCATGTTCAGCGTCACGCCCGGCGTGCATTGCAATTGCACCCCACCGGTCAGTGCGACCTGCACGGTGCCGGTGGCCAGCGCCGAACGTGAACCGAAATTCAGCCCGCCATAATTCGATACCCCGCCCACCACCAGACACCCGGCAGTGACCGTGGCGCTGACCTGAAAGCTCTGGCTGGTCGCGGCGGTCAGCGGCAGCGGTGCACTGCCCGCACAGAGCAGAAGCAGCGCGGCACAGCCATGGCGGCGCATGGCATCAGAACGTCAGTTCAACAGCAACAGTGTCGGTGTAGGTCCCCGCCGGCAAACCGGCCTTGCCCACCGCCTGACCGTAGATGTTCACCGTCTGCGCAACACCGGTGCTGGCGGCAAGGTTGATCGTCCCGTCGATCGCCAGCAGTTGCGAGTGCCCGGCATCGGTATACAAGTCGTACGGCACATAGTTGGCGACCCCGTCATACAAGGCTCGCGTACCACCCGGCGACATGCCGTCATGGGAACCGGCGCGCACCTTGACCGTCGGCGTGGTGCCGCTCGAACACAGGATCGACAGCGCCCCGCCACCGCCGCCCAGCACTTGCCCGGTGGCCGTGGTGAACAGGCTGTTGGCGGTGCCGAAGTTCAACGCACCGAAGTTCAGCCCGGTGGAACCGCCGGCGCCGTTGACCTGACAACTGCTGATCAGAATCAGGCTGGAGGTGATCTGGCCGGTGACCGTGGTGGCGGCGTTGGCACCTGAAACCAGCGCCAGGCCGAGCAGTGACAAACCTATCCTTGATGCAAACGTACGCATGGTGTCCGTCCTCTACGGGGTTACCAGTCGAGCGTCACCGTCAGGGTGTCGGTATAGACCCCTGCCGGTACCGCGCGGGTATTCGCCACCACCGAGCCAAACACCGGAATGGGTATCTGCGCACCGCTGGTGACAGCGAAATTGTGTTGCTGGCCGATGCTGTAGCTCCGGGCGCCGGAGGGATCGACGAACAGCTGATAAGGAAGGGTCTGGCGGCCATTGCTCAGCCGTCGGGTACTGCCGTCACCGTGAGTGCCGCCGTCGATGGTGACGGTGAAACCGGTGACCGAGGGATTGCAGGCGACGTTGAGTGTGCCGCTGCTGTCGCCATCCAGGCTGGCCTTGATCGGTGCATTCCAGGTAGGCCCCTGAAGGCCGAAATCGAGGGTGCCAAGGGCGCTGACCGGGCTGGCGGGGTCACTGGTGTTGGTGACTTCGCAGCCGGCAATCAGGATCAGCCGCGCATTGATCTGCCCGCTCATCGCCGCCAGGGCGTCGTCCGCGAGCAATGCCAGCGTACCTGCCGCCATCACCATCCAGTGTCTGCCTGCCATTGCGTCCGTCCCTGCTCCTTCGCTGATTCAACCACCGCGCTCGTCATTGAACGCCTTCCTTGCGGCACCCGCGTCCACCGGGCGCCTGTATCAATCGCGATCACCAGGTAACCGTTACCTTGACCAGATCCGAATAACGGCTGACTCGTGGCACCTCAGCCAAACGCTCGATCCGCGCATAGAGCGGCAACTCCACTGTGCCGCTGTCCGGTACCCGTCCGCTGACCGGCACATCCACCACCAGCGGTACCCGCCGGGCCGCGTCCTGATACAAGCGATACGGAACAGGTTTGCTGCCGACCGAACCGGCCATGTAGCGGACTTCACCGACACCGCCATGCAAACCGCCGTCGACGCGCATCTGGTATGGCGTGTCCGGGTTGCATTCCAGCCGCGGCAGGCGTTGATTGGTCAACGCGGCGGCCAACGGTCCGGCCGGGTCATCGAGGCGCGCGGTACTGCCGAAGTCGAGCACACCCAACTGCTCGATGCCGGCCTCCCGCTGCTGGCCGACCAATTGGCAGCCGCGCTGCACATCGACGCGCACTTCGACCTGAAGATCCGCCGCATAAACAGGTGCAACGAGTACACCCAGCAGGCCCATGACCACCCGTATATTCACTGCCCCGTTCCTTGTCAGTGATCGCTTGCAACGTCGTTTCTGTGATTGAGGTTAGCAACGGTCGACGATTACGCCAGTCGATTGGATCCACGTATTGTCCGGGATATGTTTCGAAAGGTTGGCAACAGGTCCAGCCATGTCGCTAAAAAAAGCTGTACGAGCCGCACAAATTTGTTCAATAACCGCCCACTGTCGATCTGCCGTGGTGGCTGGCCAGCCGGACGTCTGGTTACACTGTGTCGCCGCGCTCCCGGGAGCCGGTCTTGACGAACACGGAGACGCCCACAGTGCCTGCCCAACCGCCGAAACGATCGCGACTGATCCAGCGCTGGCCGGCGTTGCGCCGCTGGCTCGGCAAGGGTTTGCCGGCCAGTGCCGGGCATGACGCCAGTGCCCAGTCGATCCACGATTACTTCCGGCACAAGGCCTGCGGTCAGGGCTACACCCTCAGCCACAGCCAGCAGCGCGTCATCGATTGCATGGCACAGCAGGCGAGTCTTTTGCTGGTCGCAAGCGCTCACAAACCCCAGAGCCTCTATCTGTTCGGCGCCGTCGGGCGTGGCAAGAGCTGGCTGCTCGATGGTTTCTTTCAGGCCTTGCCGATCACCCAGAAACGACGCCTGCATTTCCATCAGTTCTTCGCGCAATTGCATCAGGGCATGTTCAAACATCGCGAGCAGGACGATGCTCTCGAAGTCACCCTCGACGAACTGCTGCAAGATTGCCGGGTGCTCTGTTTTGACGAGTTTCATGTGCATGACATCGGCGATGCCATGCTCATCACCCGGCTGTTCAAAGCACTGTTCAAGCGGCGGATTCTGCTGCTGGTGACCTCCAACTATGCGCCTGAGGGCCTGCTGCCCAATCCGCTCTATCACGCCCGTTTCATACCTGTGATCGAACTGATCAATACGCGCATGCAGGTGATGGAAGTCGGCGGCCCGCACGATTACCGCAGCCAGGCACGTCACTCCGCTCACCAGATGTTCACCCAGGGCCATTACGTGTGGCCGGCCACGCCAGCACAACGCGCGGCACTGGACCTGCCGTCTGCAAACGCGCCGGTGGTCAAGTTATCGATTGGCTCCCGACTGTTTCAGGCTCGGTTGCGTGAAGAACGGCGCGTCGGTTTTACCTTCAACGAGCTGTGTGAACAGCCAACGGCGGTCATGGATTATCTGGAACTGTGTCGACGTTTCGACCGCTGGATCATTGATGATCTACCAGAGCTGGGGGAATGCTCGATCGCCGCGCAACAACGCTTCATCAACCTGATCGACGTGCTGTACGACCAGGACAAGCATCTGACGCTGCTCGGTCGACTGCCCTTGCACGAAAGCCTGGACGGCCATGTCATTGACCTGGCGCGCACGCGCAGCCGGTTGGGGCAGTTGCAAGAGATGCACAACGACGACTGACCACACCGGCTTTTAGGGTGTATTCAGCATCCGGCTCCATTCCAGACGCCGCTTTGCCGTTATCATGTCGACCATTCCCAGCGCCCCAGCGTCGCTCCACTGAACAACAGCGAACACAAACATGCACACCCTTGCTCAATTACGCGCCGGCGAGTTGTCGGGCATTACGCGACTGGATCTGTCTTGTGGCCTGACCGAGTTCCCGCGCGAGATTTTCGATCTGGCCGACACTCTGGAAATCCTTAACCTCAGCGGCAACGCCCTGAGCAGCCTGCCGGATGACTTGCATCGTCTGACGCGCCTGCGCGTGCTGTTCTGTTCCGACAACCCGTTCACCGAACTGCCGGCCTGCCTTGGCCAATGCGCTGCGCTGACAATGATCGGCTTCAGGGCCAATCGCATCGTCAACGTCCCCGCTGCAGCTCTGCCGCCGCAGCTGCGCTGGCTGATCCTGACCGACAACTGCATCGAAAGCCTGCCGGGCGAACTCGGGGAGCGCCCTGCCCTGCAAAAACTCATGCTGTCCGGCAATCGCCTGCAAGCGCTGCCGCCCTCGCTGAGCAACTGCCATCGACTGGAGCTGCTGCGCATTGCCGCCAACCGCCTGAGCGAACTGCCGCAGTGGCTGCTCGCTCTGCCGAGCCTGACGTGGCTGGCCTACGCCGGTAATCCGCTGGAAACCGAGGCAGACGCCGCCGCGCTGGAAGCGACGCCGCACATCCCTTGGTCTGCACTGCGTCTGGAGCAACGGCTGGGTGAAGGGGCTTCGGGAGTGATTTCCCGGGCGAGCTGGCAACGCGACGATGACTCCGTCACGCCGGTCGCGGTGAAATTGTACAAAGGTGAAATGACCAGCGACGGCTCACCGCTGCACGAAATGAATGCCTGTATCACCGCCGGCCTGCATCCCAATCTGATCCGTGTCGAAGGGCGCATCAGTGGTCATCCCGACGGCCAGCAAGGCTTGGTGATGCAGTTGATCGACCCGTCCTTCCGCAACCTCGCCGACCTGCCAAGCCTGGATTCCTGTTCGCGAGACGTTTACACCGATGATTGCCGGTTCAGTGCCGAGGTTGCGCTGAACATTGCCAAAGGCATCGCCTCGGCGGCAGAACACTTGCATCGGCAAGGCATCACCCACGGCGATCTCTACGGGCACAACATTCTGTTGAATGGGCACGGCGATTGCCTGCTCGGGGATTTTGGCGGGGCGTCGTTCCACGCGGTTGCCGACACAGCAGAAACACGGGCGTTGCAACGTATTGAAGTGCGCGCGTTCGGGATTTTGCTGGGGGAATTGCTGGCACGCATCGACTCGGGGTTGCGCGATGAGTTGCGTGCGGTGCTTGAAGAGCTGGAGCGGCGTTGCTGTCAGGCGGATGTGCTGGCGCGGCCGGGATTCGGAGAGGTCATCAAGCAACTTGAAAATCTGTGACCGCTGCGCGGTCAATCGCTAGCAGGCTAGCTCCCACACTGGATCTGTGGTGTTCACAAGTCCCCTGTGGGAGCCAGCCTGCTAGCAATGAGGCCATCACTGACGCAGTCGATCAGCCCGCCAGGCCAACAAACATGTCCTGCACGTCATCATGGTTGTCGAGGCCTTCGAGGAACGCTTCAACCTCTGCCATCTGCTCGTCGCTCAAACCGCTGACCGGGTTCTTCGGCTGATAGCCCAGCTTGGCCGACAGCACGGTGAAACCTTGTTCTGGCAGTGCTTTCTGCACCGAATCCAGATCGGTAGGGTCGGTCACGAACAGCGTTGCGCCGTCTTCGCCCGGCTCGAAATCCTGAGCACCGGCTTCGATCGCAGCCATTTCCGGATCGGCGTCCGGGGTGTCCGGCGAGGCTTCGATCATACCGACGTGGTTGAAGTCCCAGGCGACGGAGCCGGAAGCCCCCAGTTGGCCTTTACGGAACGCCACGCGGATTTCCGCGACGGTACGGTTGATGTTGTCGGTCACGCACTCGACGATCAGCGGCACCTGGTGCGGTGCGAACCCTTCGTAGGTCACGCGATGGTATTGCACGGTTTCACCCAGCAGACCGGCGCCTTTCTTGATCGCGCGATCCAGGGTTTCTTTTGGCATCGAGGCTTTCTTGGCCTGTTCGACCACCAGACGCAGGTGCGCGTTGGTGGCGGTATCGGCACCGTTGCGGGCAGCAATGGTAATTTCCTTCACCAGTTTGCCGAAGATCTTGCCCTTGGCGTTGGATGCCGCTTCTTTGTGTTTAACCTTCCACTGTGCGCCCATTACTCACTCTCTTGATCTGTGGCGCCGAGACATCTATTGGCCGACGCGTGGCGCCAAGTTTATACGGCCTAAAGTCGGCAATCGACCAAAAAAACGCAACGTGGAATCGACATCTTCACCAGAACTTGTAGGGCGATTCTGAAAAACGGCTTTGACATGACCATTCAACGCCGCGGTTTCGTACCCTCTCAGGCCCGTATTGCCTGACAGAGCCCGTTCGAATGCTCAACGACAAGGAAAGTCCTTTTACCCTGACCCTGACCGACAGCGGTCTGTGCCTGCCAGTGGTGCGCTTTCACGGCGAGGAAGCGCTCAACCAGCCCTACCGTTTCGACATCGAACTGATCGGTCTGGCCCCCGCCGTGGCGCCGGGTACATTCCTGCACCAACCGGCCTACCTGCGCCTGGACGACCATCATGGGATTCACGGCATGATCGACAGTGCCAGTTGCGAACATCGAGGCACACACCGGATCGGCTATCGACTGACGGTTGTGCCGCGCTTGCAGAGGCTGGCCCAGCCGAGCAAACGGCGCGTGTTCGTGCAACTGAGCGTGCCGCAGATCCTTCAGCAATTGCTCACGGAAAATGCCTTGCCCGTTGAGGGCTACCGGATTGAAATGAGCGTCGGGCAATACCCGATCCGGCCGTTTTGCATCCAGTACGAAGAAAGCGATCTGGCGCTGCTGGACAGGCTTTGCGAAGAGGAAGGCATTCACTATCACTTCGAACACCGGGTGGACGGGCACATTGTCGTGTTTGCCGATGACAGCCTGAGCTTGCCGCAAGTGCCGGTGCTGGTTGCGTTCAAGGCTTGCGAGCAAACGCCCTCCCCCAGCGTCAGTGTGCTGTACCAGCATTACCACGCTGCGCCCATCGCCACGCTGCCTGCGGTGCGTAATCGAGGGCAGCAGGCGATCAGCAACGATGCCGCCAACCACATCACGGCAAATCCCCTGCCGCCGATACCTTCTCTCGAACAACGTCACCACGAACAGCGCAGCCGTCGACATCTGGAACGGCAACGCTGCCAGCATCGCACGATCAACGGCCGCTCTGACCGGGTTGGCTTGTTCAGTGGGCATCTGCTGCAAGTGTCGGCGCATCCGATCAGCCATTTCAACGAACAATGGCGACTCACTTCAATACGCCATCATGGGCAACATCCGTCGATTCTGGATCCGACACCGCCTCAGCGCCGCTACCACAACGATTTCACCGCCCAGCCCTGGTCGACCGACTATCGTCCAGCGCTCAAACAAACCCGCCCAACCATCGCCGGGTATCACCTGGCACAGGTGCTCGGACCGACCGGGCAACCGGCGTGGCTCGATGAACAAGGTCGAGTCGCCGTCAGGCTGTGGCCCGCGGAACAACCGCAAACACTTGATAGCGTCGCGGTCTGGCTGCCCATCGCCATGACGCGAGCCAATGGTCGATTCGCACTGGACGAACTGCCCTGCGCCGGCAGCGAAGTGTGGGTGAGTTTCCTCGACAGCGACCCGGACCGACCCATTCTCTGTCTGGGCAACTCACACAATCCAACGCCTCGCGAACCACCGACGGCACGCGACAACGACTTGTTGCTCGACTGGCTGCTCAACAGCGACGCCCGCTGATCCCTCTGCATCAACACGCCGTGGTTCAACCTTTGTCTGCCTTGCCTGCCGCTGCGGCGAATTTGGCCAGACGTACGTCGAGATGCCGGGGTCGCCGTCCATGATCCTCGGCGCGCTCCTTGCGGCGGATGGCGTTGCGCACCATCAGCGAGCCGAAGTAACGGATCGGCTCCGGCGGGAAGTAGCCCAGCGGCCCGTTGACCAGCGGCGAACGCGTCCATGGATTGTCCAGGCCTTGCACCAGCGAAGCGAGAATCTGCCCGCCCATATGACACGGGCCGACGCCGCTGCCCGAATAGCCGAAACCGTAAAACACGTTGCCGGCGCTGCTCATCTGGCCGAAGAACGGCAAACCGGTGACCGAGCGATCCGACGGGCCGTTCCAGGTGGCATCGACTTTCACCTCGGCAAACGCCGGGAAAAAGTCCGCGAGACTGTTTTTGAGCAGGCTGGCATACGGCGACGGCTGATCGAACACCGGCAGCATGCGCCCGCCAAACGCGAAGGTGTTGCCACCCTTGCCGAGCATGATCCGGCCGTCCGGGGTGTTGTGGTAGTAGTGCACGAAAATCCGCGAATCGAGCACGGTGACGCCACTGGTCAAACCGATTGCCTGCAAAAGATCCGGGCGCGGTTCGGTGATCAGCATGTCACTGGAAACGATCGCCACACTGCGTTCAAACTGCGGGAAGGCACGGGCCATCCACGCGTTCATCGCCAGCACCACGCGATCGGCGATCACCGTGCCATGCGGCGTCTGCAAGCGTGCCGGGCGTCCCTCTTCCAGACCGGTCATCGCTGTGCTTTCGTGAATTTTCACGCCCAGTTGCAACGCCACTCGACGCAAGCCACGCACCAGTTTGCCCGGCTGCACACTGGCCGCTGCCGGCGAGAACCAGCCTTCCAGATGCTTGCTCGAACCGGCCATGCGCTGCACATCAGCCAGCGGACGCTGGGTGAACGAGTTGATGCCATTACGCTCCAGCGCCGCGATCACCGCATCGGTCGAGCCAACTTGCGCGCGGTTGGTCGCGGTGTACAGCGTACCGTCGAGGCGGTAGTCGGCATCGATGCCGTACTGCTCACAGAACTCGCCGATCACATGGATGCTGCATTCCGATTCCTTGACCAGACGTACCGCTTCCTCGACGCCAAACAAGCGCTCAAGGGTGAAATATTTCGCTGACCACGACAGCGCACATCCGCCATTTCGGCCGCTGGCGCCGGCGCCGCAGATGTCCGCTTCGATCAGCAACACATCGAGTTCGGGGTTCTGTTGCTTGAGCATGATCGCCGTCCACAACCCGGTGTAGCCGCCGCCGACGATGCACACATCGGCGCGGACTTCGCCGTGCAACGGCGGGCAGGTTTCAGACGTATCGGCCTGCAAGGCCTGCTCCAGCCAAAACGGTCTCATGGGGTTTCTCCAAGTCAGATGGCCACGACCCAGCCTGCCGCGAGCGCCGCAGCAGGCCGCGAGGCACAGGGTTTCAGGAACGCAGAGGTTTGATCGTCAGCGGGCAATTGGGGATCGCGGCGCGCGGTTCCATCACGCCGACCGGGCGGCTGTTCCAGTGTGGGATCAACACCAGCGCCGAGAACAGCGCGCAGCCGGCGAAGACGATGAACACCGTCACCGAATCGAAGTAACCCGGCAGCAAACCGCCGAGGACCGCGCCGACCGAGCCGCAGCCGTTAACGAACCCGGCCGCCGTGGCGCCGGCCTTGGCTTTGCCGAAGTCGATTGCAGCGGCGCCGCTGATCATTGAATCCGGGCCGTACAGGGTCAGGCCCATGACGAACAGCAGCGCAACCACCAGCAAGACACTGCCGGTGTGCAGCGCGCCCATGAACAGCGCCAGCGTCACGGTCAGCGCCAACAGGCTCAACACGCAGGCCGGCATGCGGCGCGCACCAAAGAGCTTGTCCGAGGCCAGGCCGATCAGGATCGGCCCGAGCAATCCGGCCAGCTCGAACGAGGTGGGAATGATCGCTGCGCCGACCTTGCCGACACTCGGCATCTGTTCAAAAACAATCACCGGCCCCCACAACAGAATCGCGTAACGCGCCGGTTTCAACATGAAATACGCCAGACCCAGTACGAGCACCGTGCGGTTACGCAGGATTTCCTTCAACGGCTCCCAGACGCTGAGCTTGCTGTTGGCTTCGGTTTCTTCCGCGGTCAGTTCCGGCTCTGGCTCGACCGCCGGCAAGCCGACGTCTTCCGGTTTGTTGCGCTGGAAGATAAAGAACAACACCGCCACCACGGCAACCACCACCGCGCTGGAAATGAACGCCGCATGCCAGGTGCCCATCAAGGTATACGCCCACCAACCCGCGAAGGGCGACGCCACCAGACCACCAAACGCGTAGCAGGAACTCCACAACCCCAGCACCCGCCCGCGTTGTTGGGAAGGAAAGAAACTGCCGAGGTTTTTGCACAATCCCGACCACCCGGTGGACTGCGCCAGGCCCTGAATCAACATACAAGTCGCGAAGATCGGCAACGTGGCGTAACTGCCCATCACCAGCGCCGCTGCGGCAGAAATCAGCAAGCCACCGAGCACCACGACCCGTGGGCCAAAACGGTCGGCGAGCATGCCCCAGGTGAACTGGCCGAGGGCGTAAGCCGCCAGATAGATCGCGTCGAGATTGGCCATGGCCATTTTGTCGAGCATGAAAGTCGGGTCTTCGGCGATGCCGAGCTTGGCCACCGAAAACGCTTTGCGGGTGAAGTAGAACGCGGCGTACGCCAGCCAGGTAATCGCGAAAATCTGCATGCGCCAACGCGCAATGGTGCCGATGTGCTTGTTCATGGTGGTTCTGACCTCAGGGTGTGAGTGTGCCGGCAGAATCGTTAAGAAAAACGCCTGTGTTTTTATTGTTGAGCACTGCGATATCACCTGGTCCCTACGGCGATATCGGTCAGATGAGTCCTGTTGATGCACGCACAGGCTCATGGCCACCATGCTGCCCGAGCGGGCAGCCAGCGATGGCGTGAGCTGATCAAAGCAATTACTGTTTAATAAATAAAATCGATTTATCGTATTTCACACATAAGCTCAGCTTGTTACTGACTTAACGATCAGGTGACTTCATGTCGGTTTCCCACGCCCAACTCAAAGCCTTCCACGCTGTGGCCGTGCATGGAAGCTTCACCAAAGCCGCCGAGCGCCTTTTTCTCACGCAACCGGCGATTTCCGACCAGGTGCGCAAACTCGAAGAGCGTTTCGGCGTTTTGCTGTTTCACCGCAATAAACGCTCCGTGCGCCTGAC
Organism: Pseudomonas sp. NPDC085632; assembly: GCF_044541255.1. NCBI lineage: Bacteria > Pseudomonadati > Pseudomonadota > Gammaproteobacteria > Pseudomonadales > Pseudomonadaceae > Pseudomonas > Pseudomonas sp. NPDC085632. The sequence continues at coordinate 93,935 of NZ_JBITSX010000009.1, forward strand.
TGATCTGGGCGAACGCTTGCTGGCGATCACCCAGCGCCTGTTTGTGATTGAAGCCGAAGCGCAGGAGTTGTTGCAGGAATCCCAGGCCCTGCAGACCGGCAGCCTGATTCTCGCGGTGGATGCGCCTGTGCACGTGCTGCCGCAGATCGCGCGATTCTGCGAACGTTATCCGGGAATCAGCGTGAAGATCGAGACCGGTAACACCGATGAATCACTGTTTCGCCTGTTCAATTACCAGGCCGATTTAGCCCTGCTCGGGCGTGACGTCAGTGATGAACGATTGCTCTGTGTGCCGCTGCGCAATGATCCGATGGTGGCGTTCGTGTCGCGCAATCATCCGTGGGCCGAGCGTGAATCGATCTGCCTGGCAGATCTGGATGACACGCCGCTGGTGCTGCGTGAACACGGCTCGGTGACGCGGCAGACGCTGGAAGAGGAAATGGCCCGGGCGGGGTTTCGCATTCGTCCGGCGATTCAGGTCGAGGGACGGGAAGCGGCGCGTGAGGCGGTGGTGGTCGGGATTGGTGTCGGGGTTGTTTCGGCGGCAGAGTTTGGCGCCGATTCGCGGGTATGTGCGTTGCCGATTGTCGACTGCACCCGACGATTGACGGAGACGCTGGTGTGTTTGCGTGAGCAAAGCAATCGACGGGTGGTGGCGACCTTTCTCGATATGGTCCGCGAAAGCCTTGTGTAAGCAATACCGGCCCCATCGCTGGCAAGCCAGCTCCCACAAGTTTCTTGGTTGTACACAGTACCTTTGAACGACCAAGATCACTGTGGGAGCTGGCTTGCCAGCGATTGGGGCGACTCGGTGTATCAGGCTGGCGCAAGGCCAAAGAACGCCTGAATCAAGCGCAACTCCCGCCGCCGCTCCATGCAGCCGATCATGTGCCGGTTCACCAGCCCGGCCCCGACAATCGGAATCGCCACCACGCGCGGGTCATGGCTGACCTCAACCGATGACACCACACCAACGCCCAACTCGGCAGCGACGGCCTCTGTCACTGCCTCACGGCTGTCCAATTCCAGCAACACGCGCGGATGGATCGATGCCTGCCCACAGGCGTCATCAAACGTACGCCGGGTGATTGAACTCGGCTCGCGCAGCACCATGATCACTTGATCCAGCTCCTTGAGCTTCACTTCCGCGGTGCGAATCGCCCACGGGTGCCCTGCCGGCACCAACGCGCAAATCCGTGATTCGCTCAATGCTTGCAGATGCAGGCCTTTGCGCGGCTCCACTTCGGTCAACACCGCCACATCGGCGTGTTCCGACAGCAACGCTGCGAGGGTTTCCTGGGCATTGCCCAAACGCAGATTCACCGTGATCCCCGGATACCGCGCGCGCAGGCTGGCCAGCATTGGCATGACCATGTGCGGCCCGTCCGCCGCCACTTCCAGCCGCCCCGTCAGCAACTGCCGGTTGGCTTCCAGCATCGTCTGCGCCTCTTCCACCAGGCCAAACATCGCGCGGGTGATCGCCGCCAGTTTGGTGCCCTCCTCGGTCAGTTCCACCCGTCGCGCGGTGCGCCGCAACAGGGTGATCTGGTAGTGCTCCTCCAGCGCCTTGATGTGCCCGGTTACCGCTGGCTGACTGATAAACAAGCGCGCGGCGGCGCGGGTGAAGCTGCCTTCACGGGCCACGGCGTCAAAGGCGCGGAGCTGGAACAGGTTCATGGATAACTCTCGCTGATGGCTGGCATAACAACAAACAATTTGATTGATGCAACGGCGAATTGCAACGTATGTCCCGTAGCTTCATCCCACAGCGCAATCCGAGGACACACGAATGAGTATCGCCGAACCCATCCTGCTCACTCCCGGCCCGTTGACCACTTCGGCCCGCACCCGCCAGGCGATGATGGTCGACTGGGGGTCATGGGATGACCGCTTCAACCAACTGACCGCCAGCCTCTGCGAACAATTGCTGGCGATCCTCAACGGCGCCGCCACGCACCACTGCGTGCCGTTGCAGGGCAGCGGCACCTTCGCCGTCGAAGCGGCCATCGGCACGTTGGTGCCGCGTGACGGCAAAGTGCTGGTGCTGATCAACGGTGCCTACGGCAAGCGTCTGGCGAAGATCTGCGAAGTGCTCGGCCGTTCATTCAGCACTTTTGAAACCGCTGAAGATGAACCGACCACCGCCGCTGACGTCGACCGTCTGCTGCGCGCCGACAGCGATATCACCCACGTCGCGCTGATCCATTGCGAAACCAGCACCGGGATTCTCAATCCGCTGCCGGAGATTGCCGAGGTCGTTGCGCAACACGGCAAACGCTTGATCATCGACGCAATGAGCTCCTTCGGCGCACTGCCGGTGGACGCGCAACAAGTGCCGTTCGATGCACTGATCGCCGCGTCCGGCAAATGTCTGGAAGGCGTACCGGGGATGGGCTTTGTCTTCGCTCGCAAGGAATCACTGGCCGCAGCCGCCGGCAATTCGCACTCGCTGGCGATGGATCTGTTTGATCAGCACAGCTATATGAAGAAAACCGGCCAATGGCGCTTCACCCCGCCGACCCACGTGGTCGCGGCGCTGCACGAAGCCCTGCTGCAATACAACGAAGAAGGTGGCCTGTCGGCGCGGCATGCGCGTTACGCGGCCAACTGTCAGGCGTTGATGGAAGAGATGGGCAAACTCGGTTTGCGCAGCTTCCTGCCGGCGGCGATACAGGCGCCGATCATCGCCACGTTCCATGCGCCGCAGGATCCGCGTTACCAGTTCAAGGATTTCTATGAGCGGGTCAAGGCCAAGGGTTACATCCTCTATCCGGGCAAATTGACCCAAGTCGAGACCTTCCGCGTGGGCTGCATCGGCCATGTCAGCCCGGACGAAATGCGCCAGGCCGTTGCAGCGATCGGCGAAGTGCTGCGCGAGATGGAAGTCCTCGAAATCTGAACCACCACGATCCCACATTTTTGAATTGCATTGCCATTACAGGAATTTGATTGCCATGAACTACGTCAATCCAAACAAGCTGCAAGCCGCGATCCTCGACTGGGCCGGCACCGTGGTCGATTTCGGCTCCTTCGCACCCACGCAGATCTTCGTCGAAGCCTTCGCCGAGTTCGACGTGCAGGTCTCCATCGAAGAAGCCCGTGGCCCGATGGGTATGGGCAAGTGGGACCACATCCGCACCCTCTGCGATCAGCCGCAAGTGGCCGAGCGTTATCGCAAGGCGTTCGGCCGCACGCCGACCGATGACGACGTCACCGCGATCTACAACCGTTTCATGCCGCTGCAGATCGAAAAGATCGCCGAGCACTCGGCGCTGATCCCCGGGGCGCTGGAAACCATCGCCAACCTGCGTCAGCAAGGCATCAAGATCGGCTCGTGCTCCGGCTACCCGAAGCAAGTGATGGACAAGGTCGTCGAACTGGCCGCCACCAATGGCTACGTCGCTGACCACGTGGTCGCCACCGATGAAGTGCCGAACGGCCGACCTTGGCCGGCTCAGGCGCTGGCCAACGTGATCGCGCTGGGCATCGACGATGTCGCGGCGTGCGTGAAGATCGACGACACCGTGCCGGGCATTCTCGAAGGCCGTCGCGCCGGGATGTGGACCGTCGCGCTGATCTGCTCGGGCAATGCGCTGGGTCTGGATTACGCCGGTTTCCGTGCCTTGGGCAGTGATGAACTGGCCAGCGAACGCAAACGCATTCACGCGCTGTTCGAAGGCTCGCGCCCGCACTACATGATCGACACCATCACTGATCTGCCGGAAGTGATCGCCGACATCAACAAGCGCCTGGCCAAGGGTGAGATGCCGCAATCGAGCTGACCCCTGCCGCTTGCTGCCAACAAAAACGCCAGCGTCTGCACGACACTGGCGTTTTTTAATTGGCAAAGCCCTGATTCAGCGCATTGAAAGTCCGATCAGCCTCAGGCAAATCCGCCAAAGCGGATTACAGTTAAAGCATGCCGTCGCACAAGAACGGCCGTTTTGACCCTGATCTGTGAGGAAACACCGTATGCCGTGGACAAGTTCCGAATCCCGCTACAGCACCGTATCGGTCCTCTTGCACTGGCTGATGCTGGTCCTGTTGGTGCTGGTGTACGCCAGCATGGAATTGCGCGGGCTGTTTCCAAAAGGCAGCGGCGGGCGCACGCTGATCCGCGAAGTGCACTACATGCTCGGCCTGACTGTGTTTGTGCTGGTGTGGTTTCGCCTGCTCGCGCGCAGCCTCGGCCCGGCGCCGAAAATCTTTCCCGCCTCGCCACAATGGCAAACGGTGCTGGCGCGACTGATGCACTGGGCGCTGTACCTGTTCATGATCAGCATGCCGATTCTCGGCTGGCTGATTACCAGTGCCGAGGGGCATCAGGTGATGTTCTATGGTTTTGATCTGCCGCTGCTGGTCGCCGAAAACAAGGATTTCGCCAAGCAGGTCGAGCACTGGCATGTGCTGATTGCCACGATCGGCTACTGGCTGATCGGCCTGCATGCGCTGGCGGGGATCTATCACCATTACGTGGTCGGTGATAACACGCTGCTGCGGATGATGCCCAAGCGCGGTTGACCGTCAGAGGCTGGCGATAAAACCGCGCCGGCCCTGCAAGCCTCCGGTATGAATGAAGATCAGCCGCGTGCCCCGCGCGAATCTGCCTGCCTCGACCTGTTGCTTGAGTGCCAGCAATGCTTTGCCGGTGTACAACGGCTCCAGAGGAATGCCGCTGGTCTGCTCGGTTTGTTCGATGAACGCAAGCAACGCCGGATCAACCTTGGCAAAGCCGCCACGGCTGGCGCCGAGCAGTTCATAACTCCCGTTGCCCTGCCCTGCGGCCTGCAGGATCGACTCGACTTGCGGCGCCACACCGTGATCGTCCGGCACAGCCAGCGCGCCATAGACCGGGTGGGCCCCGGCTTCCGCCAGCACCAATCCCGCCAATGTCGTGCCGGTGCCGCAGGCCAGCCACCAGGCGTGATAATCACGCCAGCCCAGCGTGTGCAGTTGCGCTTGCGCCTGCTGTTGGATAGCCGCGCAACCAAGCGCCCCCGTCAATCCGCCACCGCCCTCGGGCACCGCATACAACTGCCGATACTGCGCGTGCCAAGGTTCCCAGAACCCTGGCTCGGTTCGCGCGCGATAACCGCCGTAACCCAGCCAATGCAACTGCATGCCGAACGCCTGCAAATCCCGCACTGTCGGCGTTTGCTGCGCATGCCCGCGCAACAGCCCCACGGTGTTGAACCCCAGCCGCTGCCCCGCCGCCGCCAACGCATGCAGATGATTAGAGTGAGCCCCACCGAGACTGATGATGCCTTCGGCACCCGCACGGTCGGCGGCTTTGAGGTGTTCGACGAGTTTGAACCATTTGTTGCCGCTGATCAGCGGGTCGATCTGGTCGAGGCGCAGAATAGCGACTTCAATGCCGGCGGTTGCGAGCCAGTCCAGATGAAGGTGTTCGAGAGGGGCTTGGGGTAGCCAATCGGAGGGAGGCAAAAGCATGGGCACGGCATGATCTGGAAAAGATCACATACTAGTAGGAGCTGCCGCAGGCTGCGATCTTTTGATCTTGATTCAAAAACAAGAATCAAAAGATCGCAGCCTGCGGCAGCTCCTACAAAAGGGGTTTACAGTTCAGCGGCGAGGCGCGAGCCCTGGTTGATCGCACGCTTGGCATCCAGCTCTGCCGCCACATCGGCACCACCGATCAGGTGCACGTTCTGCCCCGCTTCGACCAGACCGTCCTGCAATTCACGCAGCGGATCTTGCCCCGCGCAAATCACGATATTGTCCACCGCCAGCAATTGCGGCTCGCCGGTTTCGCCAATGCGGATGTGCAGGCCCTGGTCATCGATGCTCAGGTATTCAACGCTGTTGAGCATCTGCACCTGCTTATTCTTCAGACCGGTACGGTGAATCCAGCCCGTGGTTTTGCCCAGACCATCGCCGACCTTGGTTTTCTTGCGCTGCAACAGGAACACTTCGCGGGCCGGTGCATGCGGCGCCGCTTTGATCCCGGCGACGCCACCGCGAGCTTCCAGTTTGGTATCGATGCCCCACTCTTTCCAGAACGCGGCGCGATCCTGACTGGTCGCGACGCCTTCGTGAACGAGGAATTCCGACACGTCAAAACCGATACCGCCGGCGCCGATCACCGCGACACGCTTGCCGACCGGTTTGCGCTCAAGGATCACGTCCAGATAGCTCAGCACCTTGGCGTTGTCGACGCCCGGGATCGCCGGAACACGCGGCGCAATACCAGTGGCGAGGATGATTTCGTCGTAACCGCCGTCAACCAGTTTCGCCACATCGACGCGGGTGTTCAGGCAGACCTCAACGTGGGTGGTCTGCAGCTTGCGCTTGAAGTAACGCAGGGTTTCGAAGAACTCTTCTTTGCCCGGCACACGCTTGGCGATGTTGAACTGACCGCCGATTTCACTGGCGGAATCGAACAACGTCACCTGATGGCCGCGCTCGGCGGCCACGGTTGCGGCGGACAGCCCGGCAGGGCCAGCACCGACCACAGCGATTTTCTTGATCTGCTGCACGGGCAAGTAGTTGAGTTCGGTTTCGTGGCAAGCACGCGGGTTGACCAGGCAACTGGTCAACTTGCCGCCGAAGGTGTGATCGAGGCACGCCTGGTTGCAGCCGATGCAGGTGTTGATTTCGTCGGCACGGCCTTCGGCGGCCTTGTTGACGAAGTCCGGGTCGGCGAGGAACGGCCGCGCCATCGAGACCATGTCGGCATCGCCTTCAGCCAGAATCTGCTCGGCGATTTCCGGGGTGTTGATGCGGTTGGTGGTGATCAGCGGAATGCTCACCGAGCCACGCAGCTTGGCTGTGACCTTGCTGAATGCCGCACGCGGCACTTTGGTGGCGATGGTCGGAATCCGCGCCTCGTGCCAGCCAATGCCAGTGTTGATGATGGTCGCACCGGCCTGCTCGATGGCTTTGGCCAAGGTGACGATCTCGTCCCAAGTGCTGCCGCCCTCGACCAGATCGAGCATCGACAGACGGAAAATGATGATGAAGTTCGGGCCGACGGCTTCGCGTACGCGGCGAACGATTTCCACCGGCAGGCGCATGCGGTTTTCGTAGCTGCCGCCCCAACGGTCGGTGCGGTGGTTGGTGTGCGCAGCGAGGAACTGGTTAATGAAATAACCTTCCGAGCCCATGATTTCGACACCGTCGTATTCGGCGGTTTGCGCCAGTACCGAACAGGTGACGAAATCGCTGATCTGCTTCTCGATGCCTTCCTCGTCCAGCTCTTTGGGCTTGAACGGGTTGATCGGTGCCTGAATCGCACTCGGCGCCACTTGCTTCGGGCTGTAGGCATAGCGCCCGGCGTGAAGGATCTGCATGCAGATCTTGCCGCCCGCCTCATGCACCGCACGGGTGACGATGCGGTGTTTGAGTGCTTCGTCTTCGGTGGTCAGCTTGGCCGCGCCGGAGTACACGCCGCCCTCGTCGTTCGGGCCGATACCGCCGGTGACCATCAGGCCGACGCCGCCACGGGCACGTTCGGCGAAGTATGCCGCCATGCGTTCGAAGCCACCCGGCTTTTCTTCCAGACCGGTGTGCATCGAGCCCATCAAGGTGCGGTTGCGCAGCGTGGTGAATCCCAGGTCCAGCGGGGCCAACAGGTGCGGGTAATGAGCGGCGGTCATCGGTAACTCCACAACGAGCGATCACGGAAAAGTTGCGGGCGCTCTGCGGCCCCCGTCAGTCATGTTCGACAGACTAAGAGTCGCATCGCTGTCACTCAATGACCGTAACTGACAACTTATTGATCCAAATGCGCAGTGCCCCTTGGCAACCAGGGCCATGGGCCCTACCCTAGTCGCCATACCCTGTACCCGGTAGTTGTTGGTTTTCATGCGCAAACTTTTGTACCTGTTCTTTTCCATGGCCCTCGTCGCCGCCCTGACCACCTACGCCATGTGGGCGGCGGACCGGCCGGCGGGGCATTACCTGTCGGACTTACGCATTAAAGTGGCGGTCGATCAGGGCACCCCCGCCGATCGCGGCAATCTGCTGGGCATCCAGCCCGAGCTGTTTCCCACCGATTATCAGAGCTCCGAGCGTCTGCACCGCAAACTCGCGGCCTATCTGCAGCAGGCACAGGAACAGGGCTTGTTGAACGACAAGACCGTTGTAGTGCTGCCGGAGAATGTCGGCACCTGGCTGATGCTCAGCGGCGAGAAAGACGAGCTGTATCAGGCGCCGACGCTCACCGAGGCGATGAACTGGCTGGCCGCGAGCAATCCGCTGCTGTTCGCCCGTGCCTGGCTCAGCGCCAGCGGCACCGATCGCCTCAACGACGCTCATCTGCGGATGAAATCCAAAACCATGGCCAAGGATTATCAGGCGCTGTTCGGCGGTCTGGCCAAAGAGTTTCACGTGACCCTGGTGGCCGGTTCGATCGTGCTGCCGGAGCCAAGCATTCGCGACGGCCAACTCAAACCGGGCAGCGGCGCGCTGTTCAACAGCAGTGTGGTGTTTGGCCGTGACGGCGTACCGCTCGGTCAGCCGCAACGGCAGATGCACCCTGTGTTCGATCAGCGTGAAGTGATCGAAGGTGCAGACAAACATGCCCTCAACGTGGTCGACACCCCGGCCGGACGCCTCGGTGTGCTGATTGGCAGCGACAGTTGGTATCCGGACAATTACCGCAAACTCGATGAGCAAAATGCACAATTGATCGCGGTGCCGGCGCAAGTGTTCGGCCCCGGTGCGTGGAACCGCCCTTGGCGCGGCTATAAAGGCTCAAGCACACCGGGTTCGGTCAGCCTCAAACCCGGTGAAGTCAGTGAAGGCCAGGCCTGGCATCGCCTGACCCTGACCGCACAACCACCGAGCAGCCGGGCGATTGCCGGTATGAGCGTGTTCCTGCGCGGGCAGTTCTGGGATCAGTCCGGTTCCGGCCAAAGCTTTCTCAGCAGCAACGGCCAGCAGTTCGCCGACGGCGATGCCCGCGGCGCGCGTTTACTGAATATCTGGTTGTAAGCGATGAAACCGCTGCCGATGCGTCTGGGCGATCTGTCGGTAGGCTTCGTGCACAGCCTCGCCGATGCGGTGCGCAGTCATGCCACCGATCCGCAGCCATTGCTGGAGCAATATGGTCTGGACGCCGCGCGACTGGCTGAGGCCGGGGCGCGCTTGTCGATTCCGCGCTATATGCGCTTGGGCCACGCAGCAATTCAGTTGACCGGCGATTCGGCGCTGGGCTTGCGCATGGGCCAGCTCAGCCGCCTGAGTCAGGCCGGGCTGGCCGGCGTCACCGCTGCACAAGCACCGACCGTCCGTGAAGCCGCGCGCTGCCTGATCCGTTTCGAGGCGTTATACGGTTCCAACTATCGCGGCCAGTCCAGTTTCCACGAAGACGCCAATGGCGCGTGGCTGCGTTTCTATTCGATCAGCCCGTACAACGCCTATAACCGTTTTGTCGTGGACTCGATCATCGCCGGGTGGCTGCATCAGCTCTCCAGTGTCAGCCGCGAATCGCTGCAGGCCGAACGCATCGACATCGAATTCGATGAACCGGATTACCGCGAGGCTTACAGCGTGCTGGGTGATTGCCCAATCCAGTTCGGTGCCGAGCGTAATCAACTGCGCCTGAACCTGAGCAGCCTCGCACAGCGTAATCCGGAGCATTGTCCAAGTACCTGGCGGCACCTGCTGCAACTGTGTGAACGCGAACTGGAGCAATTGACCCGCACCCGCAGCCTGCGCGAACGCATCACGCAATTGCTCGGGCCGTTGCTCAATGGTGGCCGGGAGCCCGACCTGGAAGAAGTGGCGGCACGCCTGAAGCTGCCGACCTGGACCTTGCGACGCAAACTGGCCGAGGAAGGCACGCAGTTTCGCGCAATCCTCAACGATACGCGCCGGGATCTGGCGATGACCTACATCCGCGACACCGAACTGGCGTTCGGGGAAATTGCCTACCTGCTGGGTTTCGCCTCAGCCGAAGCATTCCAGCGAGCCTTCAAACGCTGGAGCGGTCAGACGCCCGGCGAATTCCGCCGCAGTCACCGAAAAACGGCTTAAAAGCACCCGAGAGCTACAAGCTTCAAGCTGTAAGTCAAAGCTCGGTGGCGTCTTCGGCGGGCTCGGGTTGATCCAGTTCAAAGGCCTGGTACTCGAGCAGCTCTTCTTGATATTCATCCATCGTGTAATCCCCCTGCTGCTCTCTTGAATGGGCCTGAGCAAATGCCCAGTGCCTCGAGCTTAACGTGCTCGTATGAAGGAAAAGTGAAACCCGGCCTTCATGAATAAAACGTAGCAGGCGGTCAGGAATTTATCGCGGGATTTTTGTCAGGGGAATGTAACGAGATTTTAAGCCACCCCAAAAACTACCGTGGGAGCGAGCTTGCTCGCGAAGGCGTCGGACCATTCAGCACATAGGTGACTGAAAGTCCGTCTTCGCGAGCAGGCTCGCTCCCACAGGGATTTGGGGTGAGGCTGTTTATTGGCCGGACGCTGGCATCGCCGGAATCGGCTCGGATGGCGGCGGAATGTCCGGGTTGGCCGGTGGCGTGATGGTTTCGGTCGCGGGTGCAGGTTCTGCGCTCGGCGCCGGGGTGATCGGCGCGGCCTCAGCCGGTGGAGCGACCGGTTCCGACGTCACTGGCGCGGTTTCGGCAGGTGCTGGCGCCGGTTCTGCCGCCGGGGCTGGCGTTGCTGCAGGTTCGGCCGCCGGAGTCGGGGTTGGCGCCAGCGTTGCCGGTGCCGCCTTCGCTTCAGGCACACCCAGGTCAGCCTTCGGCTTCTCTTCGATGTGCGCAGCCTTCTTCGCATCCGCCGGCAAGAACTGCTCGACCAACGTAAAGAAACGCTCGTAGAACTTTTGCGCCGTCACCGTCTCGCTGGCCACCTTGACCATCGAATCGTCGGACGAGCCGATCGGCATCGACACCGAACCCAACACACCCACGCCGAGGCTGGCGGAGTTGTTGGTCTTCTTCAGTGCGTAACGATCCTGCAAGGCGTTGGCGAACATCGTCGCATGGTGCCCGGCACTGCCGTCATCGGCGCAGACCACGTTGAAGCTGATCTCCATGTGGGTATCGCCGGTTTGCTGGAAGCTCTTGTGGCCGCTGACCAGTTTCGGGTCACTGCTGGTGATGATGTAGCCCTGACTGAGCAACGCACGACGGGCCGCTTCGCAGCTGACCGAATCGGTCACCGGGTAATTGCGCGAAAACGTACCGGAGTCATCGAAGTTCTCATGCTCATACATCGGCTTGTCTTTCGAACAGCCGGCAACAGCGGTCAACAACAGCGCCAGCCCGACAACACGCATGGGAGTGGAAATCAACATTGAACATCCTGAGAGAAAACGGTCCGGGGCGTATTGTGCAACAGATCACGACCCTGCGGCGCATGGATTAGTGTCTTAAAGCAGTTACAACGCTATCGACCGTCAGTTGCGGGAAAAAGTCGCAACGCCAGGTGATCAATGAACACGCGCAGTTTCGCCGTGGCGTGGCGACTCGATGGCCATAGGACCCAGAACTGCCCGGTGTGTTCAAGATGCGAATCGAGCACGCGACGCAAACGGCCTTGCGCCTCGGCCTCACGGGTCATGAAATCCGGCAGACAGGCAATGCCCATGCCGGCGAGTGCCGCGTGGCTCACAGCTTCGATGGAGGTGCTGACCAACCGCGTCGGCAACGTCGGCTCGGCGGCACCCTCCGCGCGAATCAGCGGCCAGGTTTCCAGTTTTCCAGTGGCATGAAACGTATGCCGAAGACATGCGTGCGCCGCCAGATCATCGGGGCTTCGCGGCACGCCGCGCTGCGCCAGATACCCAGGACTGGCCACCAGCACCATGTGAAATTCGCCCAACGGTCGCGCCATCAATCGAGAATCCCGCGGTTTGCCGGTGCGGATCACGGCGTCGAAGCCTTCTTCAACCACATCGACCATGCGATCGGTCAAATCCAGATCCAGTTCAATCTGCGGATACAACGCCATGAACTCGTTCATCACCGGCATCACCAAGCCATGCACCTGCGGCAGGCTGATGCGCAATTTGCCGTGGGGTTTGGCAGCGGCATCGCACAATTCGAACTCCGCCGCCTCGACTTCCGCGAGGATCTTGCGACAGCGCTCCAGAAACAGCGCACCCTCGCTGGTCAGCGTGACACTGCGGGTGGTGCGTTGAAACAGCCGGACACCCAGTCGCGCCTCCAGCCGGGCAATACTTTTGCCTACCGCCGACGATGAAACCCCTTGCAGCCGGCCAGCCTCAGTAAAACTACGCGTCTCGGCGACCTGAACAAACACCGAAATACCGCCCAGGCTATCCATACCATCCTCCCATTGCCGACATCCGTGTCCGATATGTTCGGAACCTTAACCCGTTTTTCGCCGATGTGCAGCGCCCTACTCTGTGCTTCTCGTCAATTTTGCACATGGATGCCGGCTCATGAACGATGCCCAACTCGGTTGCCCCGCACTTGAACAACCCGTCGATCGCCGCGAGCGATTACCGCTTGCCGCGCTGCTGGCACTGGCTACCGCCGGATTCATTACGGTCATGACCGAAGCCATGCCCGCCGGCCTGTTACCCCAGATGAGCAGCGGCCTGAATGTCTCCCAGGCGCTGATCGGGCAATTGGTCACGCTGTACGCGATCGGCTCGATTCTGGCGGCGATTCCACTGACGATCGCCACCCGAGGCTGGCGAAGAAAACCGCTGCTGCTGGCCGCCATCGGCGGCTTTGCCATCGCCAACAGCATCACCGCCCTGTCGGAATGGTACTGGCTGACGCTGATTGCACGGTTTATTGCCGGCATATTTGCCGGGTTGCTGTGGGCGCTGCTGGCGGGATACGCGAGCCGTATGGTCGCGCCACACCTGCAAGGCCGCGCCATCACCGTCGCGATGCTCGGCGCACCGCTTGCACTGTCGCTGGGAATCCCCGCAGGCACCCTGCTCGGCACCCTGGTCGGCTGGCGTCTGAGCTTCGCCATCATGACCGGGCTGACCGTTGCGCTGGTGATCTGGGTACAGTGGCAAGTCCCGGACTTCGCCGGCGAACGCGCGGGAAACCGCCTGCCACTGCGTCAGGTGTTCACCTTGCCGGGCGTGCGATCCGTGTTGTTGGTCACGCTTACCTACGTCGTCGCGCACAACTTGTTGTACACCTACATCGCGCCGTTCCTGCAGCCATCCGGGCTTGATGCCAATGTCGACCGCGTGCTGCTGGTATTCGGCCTCGCCTCGGTGCTGAGCCTGTGGATCGTCGGCAGCCTGATTGACTGCTGGCTGCGCGAACTGGTGTTGATCAGTGCCGGGCTGTTCATGCTGTCAGCGGTCGTGCTGGGCCTGTGGCGCGATTCGCCGATTGTCATTTACATCGCTACCGCTGTCTGGGGACTGGCGTTCGGCGCCATGCCATCGTTGCTGCAAACCGCATCTGCCAAAACCGCGAAAGAGGCTGCCGATACAGCGCAATCGATGCTGGTGACGCTATGGAATGTCGGGATTGCTGGCGGTGGCTTGGTCGGAGGTCTGTTACTGGGAAACCTTGGGGTGGGGACATTTCCGTGGATCGTTGCAGGATTGCTGGTATTGACCTTGTCTGTGGCGGTCAACGCTCGGGACCAAGGTTTTCCAAAAGCTGGATGAGACCGATTGCCCGCTGGATTAAATCCGGTCTGCTGGAAATTGGTCGACTGACAGGCCGCCTTCGCGAGCAAGCTCGCTCCTACAATTGGAATGAGTACATCTGCAAAAACAGGTCGGCTGGTAGGCCGCCATCGCGAGCAGGCTCGCTCCTACAATTGGAATGAGTACATCTGCAAAAACAGGGCGGCTGGTAGGCCGCCTTCGCGAGCAAGCTCGCTCCTACAATTGGAATGAGTACATCTGCAAAAACAGGTCGGCTGGTAGGCCGCCTTCGCGAGCAGGCTCGCTCCTACAATTGGAATGAGTACATCTGCAAAAACAGGTCGGCTGGTAGGCCGCCATCGCGAGCAGGCTCACTCCTACAATTGGAATGAGTACATCTGCAAAAACAGGTCGGCTGGTAGGCTACCTTCGCGAGCAAGGTCGCTCCTACAATTGGAATGAGTACATCTGCAAAAACAGGTCGGCTGGTAGACTACCTTCGCGAGCAAGCTCGCTCCTACAATTGGAATGAGTACATCTGCAAAAACAGGGCGGCTGGTAGGCCGCCTTCGCGAGCAAGCTCGCTCCTACAATTGGAATGAGTA
>NZ_JBITSX010000009.1:108207-110515 GCF_044541255.1 Pseudomonas sp. NPDC085632
TACATCTGCAAAAACAGGTCGGCTAGTAGGCCGCCTTCGCGAGCAGGGTCACTCCCACAGAAGAGCAAAAACACAGAACCGCAAACACCTCGCGCAGCTTCGCTTCTCACCACTCAACAGGATGAGCGTTAGCTCGGCTGCAGCTTTTGATCTTGATCCACCGGTCCCGTCGGCAGGCTGAGTGGAGGGGTTTATCCGGGGGTGGGAGCGCAGCGACCGTTTGGCGGAGCCAAACACATCGAGAGGAGGTGCAGCGAAGCAAACCGTAGGCGATGCCCCCCGGATGAATCCCGGAGCGAAGGAACCCCGAGCTTTAGCGAGCGGGCCAAACGTTGGGACAAGCCTTTTTGGGTACTTTTTCGGCGTCTGGAAAAAGTGCCTCGCCGTAAGGGCGAAACCGCCAGCGGCAACCCCCGAAGCAACGGATATTCACCTAAAACCCCAAGAGCATGGCCGGCCCAAAGGCCGCCAAGACCCGGCACCCAACGCCCAAAAAAAAGCCCCGACCTATTCAGGCCGGGGCTCTCACATCACACCTCAGTCAACCATCAAAACCGCTTGATGTCCGCCTGAGCTTCCAACTGCTTGCGATACGCCGCAAAGTCCTGCTGCCCTTCACGCGAAGCAAGGAAGCGACGGTACTGAACCTTCTCTTCATCCGTCGGCGCAGCCGCTTCGTTAACGCCGTTCAGACGCACGATCATCAAACTACCGTCTGGCAGGGTCACGCTGGTGAACGTCGGCTTGTCCTTGGCAGCCGGCTTCGGCATACGGAACAACGCTTGCAGCACCGCCGGATCAACACCTTCCTGACCACGGGTGGCCGCTTCGGTGGCTTTCCAGTTCTGCCCGTCAACCGCTTTGTCCAGTGGAGCCTTGCCATCGCGCAGATCAGCAATCAGCTTCTCGGCCTTGGTCTTGGCAGCCGCGCTGGCGTGCTCTTTGGTCAACTGAGTGCGGATGGCCACATTCACGCTTTCCAGCGGCAGTTGCGCAGGCTTCAAGTGCTCCTTGGAGCGCAGCACGATCACGGTTTCCGGATCCAGTTCGATGGCGGTGCTGTTGGCACCTTCGTCGATCACTTCGGTGCTGAACGCAGCGGTGACCACGGCACGGTTGGCCGCAACACCTTCGCCACCTTCACGGCCGAAAGGCTTGGAGGTGTGCACGGTCAGCTTCAGATCCGCCGCTGGCTGGGCCAGGTCAGACGCTTCGAACGCCGAGTCTTCCAATTGCTTGGTCGCCTCGACGAAACGCTGCTCGACCTGCGCGGCTTTCAGCTCGCGGGTCAGCTTGTCTTTCAGGCTGGCCAGGGTCGGCACTTCAGGCGCTTCCACACCCAGCAGCTTGATCAAGTGGTAACCGAAGTCGGTGCGAATCGGCTCGGACACCTGGTCTTTCGACAAGGAGTACAAGGCCTTTTCGAAAGCCGGGTCGTAAACACCAGGACCTGCGTAACCGAGGTCACCACCATTGTTGGCCGAGCCCGGGTCTTGCGAGAACTCTTTGGCCAGCGCTTCGAACTTCTCGCCCTTGGCCAGACGCGCCTGGACTTCGTCGATCTTCGCCTTGGCCTGAGCTTCAGTGGTCTTGTCGTTCACTTCGATCAGAATGTGCGCGGCACGACGCTGTTCCGACAGGTTGGCGATCTCTTTCTGATACGCCGCCTGCAGGTCTTCGTCCTTGACCGCAACCTGATCAAAGAACGAGGACTTCTTCAGTTCTACGTAATCGATGATCACTTGGTCCGGAGTCATGAACTCCTTGGCGTGCTCGTCGTAGTAAGCCTTGACTTCGTCGTCGGTCAACTTGACCGCCGCCGGGTCAGCCTTGACGTTCAGGGTAGCGAAATCGCGGGTCTGTTTTTCCAGACGGGCGAATGCCAGCACTTCGGCGTCAGTCACGAAACCGCTGCCCGCCACACCGGCGCGCAGTTGGCCGATCAGCATTTCCTGAGCCAGCATCTGGCGGAATTGCATGCGGCTGTAACCCAGTTGACGGATTACCTGGTCAAAGCGCTCGGAACTGAACTTGCCGTCCACCTGAAATTCAGGTGTCTGCAGGATCACCTGATCCAATGCGCCTTCGGAGAAAGCGAATTTCGCTTGTTCGGCGCCTTGCAGCAGCAGCTTGCGATCAATCAGACCCTTGAGGGCCGATTCACGCAGCATTTTCTCGTCGAGCAAGGAAGCATCGAAGTCCTTGCCCAGTTGTTGCATCAGCTGACGGCGTTGCATATCAACGGCCTGGCTCAGCTCGTTCTGGCTGATTTCTTCACCGTTGACCTTGGCCGCCTCATTCTTGTGAG
>NZ_JBITSX010000009.1:110525-114962 GCF_044541255.1 Pseudomonas sp. NPDC085632
GTGGAGCGTGGGTAGAATCCGGATACAAGAAAGGCGCCTCCGAGGATGCGCCTTCTCGTAACTGGCGGAGCGGACAGGGCTCGAACCCTCGATCCCGGCGTTACAGGCAACTGTTTCAGCGACCTGCTCTACCGCTCCGCTGCCAAGTCAGGCATGACCCCGACCCGGATGGGTAAAAACCTGAAAACTTAGTTAACAGCTTCTTTCAGTGCTTTACCGGCTTTGAAACCTGGCTTCTTGGCAGCCGGGATTTCCAGAGTCTTGCCGGTCTGAGGGTTACGACCGGTACGAGCCGGACGGTCCGTCACGGAGAAAGTACCGAAACCAACCAGAACAACGGAGTCGCCAGCCTTCAGAGCGCCAGTGACGGATTCGATTACAGCGTCCAGCGCACGGCCAGCAGCAGCTTTCGGGATATCAGCGGATGCAGCGATAGCATCAATCAGTTCCGACTTGTTCACACTAAGTCCCCTTATATCTATTTTGAGATGATTCTAAGTTTTTTGGTGAAAGCAAAAACGAGTGCTGAATGGCCTACAGACACTTAAGAGCCGCTTTATAACAAGGGCTCTAAAAAACTGTCAAGGAAGCCCCCCAGGCAAAAGCGTATTAATGCGTGCTAATTCTTTCCTTAGAGTCAGACTCACGTTTTTCGTCCTTGGCAACTATCTCCGGAGCCACATCCGGCAAGGGCTCCGGCGCGTATTGCAGCGCAATTTGCAGGACCTCGTCAATCCATTTAACCGGTTTAATCTGCAGATCCTGCTTGATATTGTCAGGAATCTCCTTCAGATCACGCACGTTCTCTTCAGGAATAATCACTATCTTGATTCCGCCGCGGTGAGCCGCCAGCAGTTTTTCCTTCAGACCACCAATCGCCAGCACCTGACCACGCAGGGTAATTTCACCGGTCATGGCCACATCGGCGCGCACCGGAATGCCGGTCAATGCCGACACCAGCGCCGTGCACATGCCTACGCCAGCGCTAGGCCCGTCCTTCGGGGTCGCCCCTTCCGGCATGTGGATGTGCGTGTCGCGCTTCTCGTGGAAGTCCAGAGGAATGCCCAGGCTCTTGGCGCGGCTGCGCACCACGGTGAGCGCGGCGGTGATCGATTCGACCATTACATCGCCCAGCGAACCGGTCTTGATCAATTGCCCTTTACCCGGCACAACAGCGGCTTCGATGGTCAGCAGTTCGCCGCCCACCTGCGTCCAGGCAAGGCCGGTCACCTGACCGATCTGATCCTGCTGTTCGGCCAGACCGTAGCGGAATTTGCGCACACCGAGGAAGTGTTCCAGCAGATCAGCTGTCACTTTCACCGAGAAGCGTTTTTCCAGCGCATGCTCTTTAACAGCCTTGCGGCAGACCTTGGCGATCTGGCGTTCAAGGCCACGCACACCGGCTTCACGGGTGTAGTAACGGATGATGTCGCGGATCGCTTCTGCGTCGAATTCCAGCTCGCCCTTCTTCAGACCGTTAGCGGCGATCTGTTTAGGCGAGAGGTATTTGACGGCGATGTTGATCTTCTCGTCTTCGGTGTAGCCCGGCAGACGGATCACTTCCATCCGGTCGAGCAGCGCCGGCGGGATGTTCATCGAGTTCGAGGTGCACAGGAACATCACATCGGAAAGGTCGTAATCGACTTCCAGATAGTGGTCGTTGAAGTTGTGGTTCTGCTCTGGATCGAGCACTTCCAGCAACGCCGACGCCGGATCGCCACGCATGTCACTGCCCATTTTGTCGATTTCATCGAGCAGGAACAGCGGGTTGCGCACACCCACCTTTGTCATCTTTTGAATCAATCTTCCTGGCATCGAACCGATGTAAGTCCGACGGTGACCACGAATTTCCGCTTCATCACGCACGCCACCGAGGGCCATGCGCACGAATTTGCGGTTGGTGGCGTGAGCGATCGACTCTGCCAGCGAGGTTTTACCCACGCCCGGAGGACCGACCAGGCACAACACCGGGCCACGGATTTTCTTCACGCGTTTTTGCACGGCGAGGTATTCAAGGATACGTTCCTTGACCTCTTCGAGACCGTAGTGATCGGCATCGAGAATGTCTTCTGCACGCGCCAGGTCCAGGCGAACCTTGCTCTGCGCCTTCCACGGCACCTGCACCAGCCAGTCGATGTACGAGCGCACCACGGTGGCCTCAGCGGACATCGGCGACATTTGCTTGAGCTTGTTCAGCTCGGCAGTGGCTTTGGCCAACGCGTCTTTCGGCAGACCTGCAGCGTCAATACGCTTTTTCAGGTCTTCGATTTCGTTGTGGCCTTCGTCGCTGTCGCCGAGTTCTTTCTGAATGGCCTTCATCTGCTCATTCAAGTAGTACTCGCGCTGACTGCGCTCCATTTGCTTTTTGACGCGGCCACGAATGCGTTTTTCGACTTGCAGCAGATCGATCTCGGCATCCAGCAACGCCAGAACGTGCTCGACCCGGGCCGACAAATCGATGATTTCGAGAATTTCCTGCTTCTGCTCGATTTTCAGCGCCATGTGCGCCGCCATGGTGTCGACCAGGCGACCCGGCTCATCAATGCTGTTGAGCGACGACAGGACTTCGGCCGGGACTTTCTTGCCCAGCTGCACATATTGTTCGAACTGCGACAGCAGCGTACGCACGAACACTTCGGATTCACGCTCGGCAGCGTCGACTTCTTCGATCAACGAGACTTCGGCACGGCAGTGGCCGTCGACTTCGCTGAAGCGCTCGACGGTGCCGCGCTGCTCACCCTCAACCAACACTTTTACGGTGCCGTCAGGCAGCTTGAGCAGCTGTAGAACAGTGGCGATGGTACCTACGCGATAGAGAGCGTCTTCACCGGGATCGTCGTCAGCCGGGTTTCTCTGGGCCAGCAGCAGGATCTGCTTGTCGCCCGTCATCGCGGCCTCGAGGGCTTCGATGGATTTCTCGCGCCCCACGAACAGCGGGATAACCATGTGCGGATAAACCACGACATCACGCAATGGCAGGAGAGGCAATTCGATGGTTGTCTTCATGATTTCGCCTCTACGGCGGCCATATGGCCGTAATCAGATGGAATTGAGCTTGAAACCAAGATGGGGGCTGCCTTGAAAAAAAACAAGCGCAAAGCGGATGTAAAAAATGACATAAAAAAAAAGAGGCCCGAAGGCCCCTTCTTTGTTGCGGCGCGGTGGACGCTTACGCGTCCGGCGCTGCCTTGGCGGTCGGCTCACTGTTTTCGTAGATATACAGTGGCTTGGACTTGCCTTCGATCACGCTTTCATCGATCACGACTTTGCTCACCTCGGACTGCGAGGGGATTTCATACATCGTGTCGAGCAGTACACCTTCGAGAATCGACCGCAGGCCACGGGCACCGGTTTTACGTTCCAGGGCACGCTTGGCGACCGATTTCAGCGCGTCGGTCCGGAATTCCAGATCCACGCCTTCCATCTCGAACAGCTTGGCATACTGTTTGGTCAGAGCATTTTTCGGCTCGGTGAGGATCTGCATCAGCGCAGCCTCATCCAGCTCGTCCAGCGTCGCGAGGACCGGCAGACGACCGACGAATTCCGGGATCAGACCGAACTTGACCAGATCGTCAGGCTCGACTTCACGCAGGGATTCACCGACTTTCTTGCCTTCTTCCTTGCTGCGCACTTCTGCGTTGAAACCGATGCCGCCCTTGGTGGAACGGTTTTGAATAACCTTTTCCAGACCGGAGAACGCACCACCGCAGATGAACAGGATGTTACGGGTGTCGACCTGCAGGAATTCCTGCTGCGGGTGCTTGCGACCACCTTGCGGCGGTACGGAAGCGACCGTGCCTTCGATCAACTTCAACAAGGCCTGTTGCACGCCCTCACCGGAAACGTCCCGGGTGATCGACGGGTTGTCGGACTTGCGGGAAATCTTGTCGATTTCGTCGATGTAGACAATACCCATCTGGGCCTTCTCTACGTCGTAATCGCACTTCTGCAGCAGCTTCTGAATGATGTTCTCGACATCTTCACCCACGTAACCCGCCTCGGTGAGAGTGGTTGCGTCAGCGATGGTGAACGGAACGTTCAGCAAGCGGGCCAGTGTTTCGGCCAGCAGGGTTTTACCGGAGCCTGTCGGGCCGATCAGCAGGATGTTGCTCTTGCCAAGTTCGACGTCGTCAGCCTTTTTGTCACGCTGGTTCAGGCGCTTGTAGTGGTTGTACACCGCTACGGCCAAAACCTTTTTCGCACGCTCCTGACCAATGACGTACTGGTCAAGGATGCCGCTGATTTCTTTAGGCGAAGGCAATTTATGCGCGCTGCTTTCGGCCTGGGCTTCCTGCACCTCCTCGCGGATGATGTCATTGCACAGGTCGACGCACTCGTCGCAGATAAAGACCGAGGGGCCGGCAATCAATTTGCGCACTTCATGCTGGCTATTGACACAGTAGTAGCAATAGACAAGCTTGCCGTTGACCTCGCCGT
>NZ_JBITSX010000009.1:114972-161130 GCF_044541255.1 Pseudomonas sp. NPDC085632
CCCGCCCCCGCCCGAGCCGCCGCCAGACACGCGTTCGATCCACATCCGATACGCTTGCAACACACGATGCAGGCTATTGCGGGCTTTTTCAAGCCCGCCGCTGATCAGACAAGCCGACCAAGCCTATTTTGAGCTGCTTATTTTAAGCTGGGCGCTGGTTGATCACTTCGTCGATCAGGCCATATTCCTTCGCAGCTTCTGCACTCATGAAGTTGTCGCGATTGGTGTCGCGCTCGATTTCTTCCAGAGTACGCCCGCTGTGCTTGGCCATCAGCGTGTTCAGGCGCTCGCGAATGAAGAGGATTTCCTTGGCGTGGATTTCGATGTCCGACGCCTGGCCCTGGAAACCGCCCAGTGGCTGGTGAATCATCACGCGCGAGTTCGGCAGGCAGAAACGCTTGCCCGGGGCACCTGCGGTCAGCAGGAATGCACCCATGCTGCAGGCCTGGCCGATGCAGGTGGTCGACACGTTCGGCTTGATGAACTGCATGGTGTCGTAGATCGACATGCCTGCAGTCACCGAACCGCCTGGGGAGTTGATGTAAAGATGGATGTCCTTGTCCGGGTTTTCCGCTTCAAGGAACAGCAGTTGCGCGCAGATCAGGTTGGCCATGTAGTCCTCTACCGGACCAACCAGAAAGATCACTCGCTCCTTGAGCAGGCGCGAATAGATGTCATAGGCGCGTTCGCCACGAGCAGATTGCTCGACAACCATCGGGACCAGGCCGCCGGCGGCCTGGATATCAGAGTTCTGCTGAATATAAGAATTACGGAACATGCTCTGCAGTCGCTCCCAAATAGTTATGTCTTGAATACGCATAAGCCAGCTCGAGAGCTGGCTTATGGTGTGTACTTCTTAACGCAAAATCAATCAGTCGGCTGCTGGAGCTTCTACCGGCTTGACTGCTTCTTCGTAAGAGACCGCTTTATCGGTCACACTAGCTTTCTGCAGAACAGTATCCACAACTTGTTCTTCCAGCACAACCGAACGCACTTCGTTCAGCTGCTGCTCGTTTTTGTAGTACCACGACACAACCTGCTCAGGCTCCTGGTAAGCCGAAGCCATTTCCTGAATCATTTCGCGAACGCGAGCGTCGTCAGGCTTCAGGTCGAACTGCTTGACCACCTCAGCAACGATCAGACCCAGCACGACGCGGCGCTTGGCTTGCTCTTCGAACAGCTCGGCCGGCAGTTGATCAGGCTTGATGTTGCCGCCGAACTGCTGAACGGCCTGCACGCGCAGACGATCAACTTCGTTAGACAGCAGCGCCTTAGGCACTTCGATCGGGTTGGTGGCCAGCAGACCGTCCATTACCTGATTCTTGACCTTGGATTTGATCGCCTGACGCAGTTCGCGCTCCATGTTCTTGCGAACTTCGGTGCGGAAACCATCGATGCCGCTTTCCTTGATACCGAATTGAGCGAAGAACTCTTCGTTCAGCTCTGGCAGCTTAGGCTCGGACACAGTGTTGACGGTCACGGTGAACTCGGCGGTTTTGCCAGCCAGGTCCAGGTTCTGATAGTCCTCAGGGAAGGTCAGGTTCAGAACACGCTCTTCGCCGGCTTTGGCGCCAACCAGGCCTTCTTCGAAGCCCGGGATCATGCGGCCGGAACCCAGCACCAGCTGAGTGCCCTTGGCGGAACCGCCAGCGAACACTTCGCCGTCAACCTTGCCAACGAAATCGATGTTCAGTTGGTCTTCGTTCTGGGCAGCGCGATCGGCCACTTCAAAACGAGTGTTCTGCTTGCGCAGGATGTCGAGCATTTTGTCCAGGTCAGCGTCAGCCACGTCAGCGCTCAGGCGCTCAACGGTGATGCCGTCGAAACCGGCAACGGTGAACTCAGGGAACACTTCGAATACAGCAACGTATTCCAGGTCTTTGCCCGCTTCGAGCGACTTAGGCTCGATCGATGGCGAACCTGCCGGGTTCAGCTTCTGCTCAACCACAGCTTCGTAGAAGGAGGACTGGATCACGTCGCCTACAGCTTCCTGACGAGCATCAGCACCGAAACGGCGCTTGATTTCGCTCATCGGCACTTTGCCTGGACGGAAGCCAGCAATCTTGGCCTTTTGGGCAGTCTGCTGCAGACGCTTGTTGACCTGAGTCTCGATGCGCTCAGCCGGCAC
The DNA here is from genome assembly GCF_044541255.1 of Pseudomonas sp. NPDC085632. Lineage (NCBI taxonomy): Bacteria > Pseudomonadati > Pseudomonadota > Gammaproteobacteria > Pseudomonadales > Pseudomonadaceae > Pseudomonas > Pseudomonas sp. NPDC085632. The sequence continues at coordinate 117,101 of NZ_JBITSX010000009.1, forward strand.
GGTGACGCTCATGCGGCGCTCGAGAGCAGTAGTATTTTCAACAGAAACTTGCATGGATATTCCTCGTTGCACAGACGTTAGCCGGCCGTTTCCGACCCCAGAATCAAGGGCATGCATTCTAGTGGGTCAAACTCAAGAAGTCACCCTACTGAAAACGGGTAAAAAAACAGCAGGCATATTATCGGGACCGCCACACCAATGCAGCGCGCCCCACAGGCGAATACAACCAATCACGCCAGGGCTCTGCGCCAACCGCTTCTATATATAGAAGAGATTGCCAATCACTCCCTGACGGCCGTTCTTGCAAGCAAGCCCGGCGAGCAGCGCAGCATCATCGAGCCACATAAATACGACGAAGCGCCCTGCCCTGCGCACCGAAACCGACAAAAGCCGACTTTCAGAACCGCTAAAACAAAAAAGGCGCCAGACTGTTAAATCTGGCGCCTTTCGAAATATGGGGTGGACGATGGGGATCGAACCCACGACAACGGGAGTCACAATCCCGTGCTCTACCAACTGAGCTACGCCCACCATATTGCGTAACAAAAAAGCCAAACAACTTCTTTGTTGAACCTCACCAGCCCGAAGACATGAATGAAGCTTTAATTGGTGCGGATGAAGAGACTCGAACTCTTACGCCTCGCGGCGCTGGAACCTAAATCCAGTGTGTCTACCAATTCCACCACATCCGCGGATGAAACTTTTAAAGCAAAGGCGCCAGACTGTTACATCTGGCGCCTTTCGAAATATGGGGTGGACGATGGGGATCGAACCCACGACAACGGGAGTCACAATCCCGTGCTCTACCAACTGAGCTACGCCCACCATATCGCGTTACTTGTGCCAAAGCTGCCTAATGGCGCACCCGGCAGGACTCGAACCTGCGACCATCCGCTTAGAAGGCGGATGCTCTATCCAGCTGAGCTACGGGCGCCTTATTAATCTGTACTCTTAAAGGACTACAAACTAAGTGCTTTCCAGCGTTGCAGAACCTTGATTCCGCTTCACCTTCTTAACCAGTGCTAGGCTGTGCCCGACAAGTGCGACGAATAGTATAGAGCGCTCCGAAGGTCGTCAAATCCTTTTTGAAAAAAATTCATTTAATTAAAGGAGTTAGAGGAATTTGCTGACCAAGCGCCTTTGCCCTCACCGCTCGACATGCGAGAATGCGTTCTCATTTTTTCCCCTCTCGATGGTTAATCACGCGCAATGACTGCACAACTAATCGACGGCAAATCGATCGCCGCCAGCCTGCGCCAGCAGATCGCCCAACGAGTTGCCGAGCGTCGCCAGCAAGGCCTGCGCACTCCCGGCCTCGCGGTGATCCTGGTCGGCAGCGATCCTGCCTCTCAGGTTTATGTCTCGCACAAGCGTAAAGACTGTGAAGAGGTTGGCTTCCTCTCTCAAGCCTACGACCTGCCCTCCGACACCACGCAAGACGCGTTGACCGATCTGATCGATCGCCTCAACGACGACCCTGCGATCGACGGCATCCTGCTTCAGTTGCCGCTGCCCGAGCACCTGGACGCCTCCAGACTGCTGGAGCGTATCCGCCCGGACAAAGACGTCGACGGTTTCCATCCTTATAACGTCGGTCGTCTGGCCCAGCGCATTCCATTGCTGCGTCCATGCACGCCTAAAGGCATCATGACGCTGCTGGAAAGCACCGGCGCTGATCTTTATGGCATGGATGCAGTGGTCGTCGGCGCCTCCAACATCGTCGGTCGCCCGATGGCGATGGAACTGTTGCTGGCCGGTTGCACCGTGACCGTGACTCACCGCTTCACCAAGGATCTGGCCGGCCACGTCGGCCGTGCCGATCTGGTGGTCGTGGCCGCCGGCAAGCCGGGCCTGGTCAAAGGCGAGTGGATCAAGGAAGGCGCGATCGTGATCGACGTCGGCATCAACCGTCAGGACGACGGCAAACTGGTCGGTGACGTTGTCTACGAAACCGCCCTGCCCCGCGCTGGCTGGATCACTCCGGTGCCGGGTGGCGTCGGTCCGATGACCCGCGCATGCCTGTTGGAAAACACCCTCTACGCGGCGGAAACCCTGCACACTTGAGTGGTACTTTCAGCAATAAGAAAAACCCGCCTTGTGCGGGTTTTTTCATGCCTGAGAAAAAACTGTAACCGTTCGCCGGAAACCCCTCTTTTTACAGGCCTTTTCACAAGATTTTCAGGTCACTCAAACAACCATCGACAGATCTTCAGCCATACTCCTAGAATGCGACGCTTTGAAGAAATAACCCGTTACAAACTAACGGAATATCCAACTTTTATGAGTTCGCCCGCGTGAAAATTCGTCTTTCGATTCTGAGCCTGTTTTTTGCAGTTTCAGGCACTTTCATCACGCCAACGATCAACGCTGCGGAAACCACCGCTGCACCACGCGACGCTTCGACCCTGAAGATCGCCTCCGGCAGCGCCCTGCTCATGGATATGCAGACCAATAAAGTCATCTACTCCAGCAACCCTGACGTGATCGTGCCGATCGCTTCTGTCAGCAAGTTGATGACCGGTTTGGTTGTGGTTGAAGCCCGGCAAAACATGGACGAATGGATCAATGTCGATATCAGCAATACGCCGGAAATGAAGGGCGTGTTCTCCCGAGTCAAACTAAAGAGTGAACTGCCGCGTCGCGAGATGCTGCTGATCGCCTTGATGTCTTCGGAAAACCGCGCCGCCGCCAGTCTGGCGCACCACTATCCGGGAGGCTACGCAGCCTTTATCGCGGCCATGAACGCCAAGGCCAAGGCACTGGGCATGACCAACACGCACTATGTCGAGCCCACCGGTTTGTCCGAGCGAAACGTTTCCACCGCCCGCGACCTGAGCAAGTTACTGGTCGCCGCGAGCAAATATCCGATTCTCAGCGAACTCACCACCACCAAGGAAAAGACCGTGTCGTTCCGCAAACCCAATTACACCCTGGGTTTCCGCAATACCGATCACCTGGTCAATAAGGCCGACTGGGACATCAAGATCACCAAGACCGGCTTCACCAATCCCGCCGGTCATTGCCTGGTGTTGGTGACCAAGATGGGTAATCGCCCGGTCGCGCTGGTCATTCTCGACGCGTTCGGCAAGTACACCCACTTTGCCGATGCCAGCCGTATTCGCAGTTGGGTAGAAACCGGGCGCAGCGCCAGCGTTCCGGCAGTGGCTCAGCAGTACAAGGCCGAGAAAAACCTAAAGAATCGCCAGAGCGGCGTGGTCGAAGCGTCCAAGTAAGCCACCGCACAAAAAAAAGCCCCGAATCCTCGGGGCTTTTTTTCATCTGCATTTCAGTCATTGGGCAGCGGCATCTGATCATCATCAGGAATGCCATCCCCGGCATTCGGATCCCGCGAAGGTTCCGGCGTCATGATATTGGGCCGGGCCATTGGGTCGCGCATCGGACTGTCGGGGTCCAGCACGGGATCGATTTCCGGCTCTGGAGTGGTAGGCACACTGTCCGGTTTCTGGTCATCGAAGCTTGAATCGGTACTCATACGCACCTCGCATCAAGGTTTCAGATTGGCTAACGGGTCATAAGGCTTGGCCGGCTTCTTGGCATCCTCGCCGGACTCGACGTCGAGAGGCGCCTTGGCCGGACCGACAGGATCGACCTGCGGATCATCAAGATCGGGCGAGTCCGGATCGAACCCCAAGTTATCTCCCGAGGAATGCTCAGAGGAATGCGGGCCTTTCGCTGCTGGGGAATCTTGCATATCGCCTCCTGATTCACCCGCAAAAACACGGGATGTATAAGTAGGAGGCTTGCCGGGCGCCGTCGTGCCCGGCAGATGACGAACGGAAAACTCAGTGTGCGACCAACGCCTTGCGCGCCTGCGCCGCTTCGTTTTCCTGACCGGCCTGAGCCAGCTCATCGGCAGCCTTGAGCCAGCGCTGATGGTCAACGGCTGCCGGGATCTGCGACGGTTTCTGAATCAGCACGGCCCAGCCACCGGACTTTTCCAGTGCCGACTCAAAGGAACTGAAACTCATCAGTTCGCGACGATTCATGCCGGCACGCAGCAGCACCTTCTGTTTGTTGCGGTCGTAACCGGACAGGATCGCGTAACGCGGCTCGGCCCAGAATGCCGAACCCTCGCTGAAACGCACCATCACCGGATAACCCGCCGCCACTTGCGTCAACAGCGCTGGCAAATTGCTGTCCAGCGGGTACACCACCATGCCGTACTCACGGGCAAGGTTCTGGATATTCTGCTGCAGTTTGTCTTCGGCGCCCGGCAGATGCAGGGGCTTTTCCAGCAAGCCCGGGGTGATCACGATGCCTTGCTGCGACAGGAGACTGGCCAGCACTTGCGGCCCGCTCTGATTAGCTTCACCGCGATAGAACGTGCCGCTGAGTTCGACCCGCTCCGGCAGACGCTTGACCTCGGGCGCGACACTGCCTGCACATCCGGCCAACACGGCCGCACAACCCGCCACCAGCAGCGCCGCACGAATTCGAGAAAATACCTGCACCATCATCACTCTCTGTTCAGACGCCGGTCATCGTGTTCCGGCAACGCCTGCGATCATAGGGCCGCGCCAGTCTGCGGTATAGCCTTAAGCGGCAGACACATCGCTTGCATAGAGCAAACTGATTGGTGACCAGCGACCTTTGGTCAATAGTCTGAAACACTGCATTGTCTAGACTGTCACTGAAACAGAGCGAATTGAAAAAGCGTGCGCCCGATGCAGGGCGAAGAGGAGGCACTGATGAGCCTGACCATGACCATTGTGATGTTGATTGCCGGATGGCTGGCCGTGGCCGCTGCCATGTTGTGGGGGGTGTTGCGGGTTTCGCGGCGCCACCATCATTATCCGGTTCAGCCTGCTGCACTCGAAAAAACGCCTAAACAAAGTCCTCGTCACGCCACTGCGCACTGAGGCTTAACGTCAAAAGCGAAAAGCCCCTCACCCTAGCCCTCTCCCGGAGGGAGAGGGGACTGACCGAGTTGTTTTTTCGAGTTACGCCGACCTGCAATATCGAGCCGAACTCAGGTTCGAAAACTTCACAGATCGGCTCCCTCTCCCTCGGGAGAGGGCTGGGGTGAGGGGCTGGCGTTCGGCATATAGAAAACCTGAAATGAAAAAAGGCCGCCTGAACTCAGTTCAAGCGGCCTTTTTGGCTTACTGGCGGTTACGCCTGCTCAGCCAACTTCTTCTGCTTCGCCCGACGCGACATCATGTTCAGCACTTCAATCGAAGCCGAGAACGCCATCGCCGCATACACATAACCTTTCGGTACGTGGGCGCCGAAGCCTTCGGCGATCAAGGTCATACCGATCATGATCAGGAAGCCCAGAGCCAGCATCACCACCGTCGGGTTATCGTTGATGAACTTGGCCAGCGGCTCAGCAGCAAACAGCATCACCAGCACCGACACCACCACCGCGATGATCATGATCGGCAAGTGCTCAGTCATGCCGACTGCAGTAATGATGCTGTCGATCGAGAACACCATGTCGAGCATCAGGATCTGGCCGATGGCGGCGGCAAAACCCAGAGTAACCGTCGAAGTCGCCGACTTCGGGTCTTCCGGTGCCGGGTCCATGCTGTGATGGATCTCGGTCGTCGCTTTCCACACCAGGAACAAACCACCGGCAATCAGGATCATGTCCTTCCAGGAGAATGCCTGACCAAGGATCTCGATCACCGGCGCAGTCAGTTGCACGATGAACGCGATGGTACTCAACAACGCCAGACGCAGGATCAACGCCATGCCGATACCGATGCGGCGCGCCTTCTGCTGGTACTGCTTGGGCAGTTTGTTGGTCAGGATCGAGATAAAGATCAGGTTATCGATGCCAAGCACGATTTCCATCACCACCAATGTGGCCAAAGCAACCCAGGCGGTGGGGCTGGCGGCGAGCTGTAACAGATATTCCATGGGTCAGTCCTGAGTCTGTGTAAGACGAATTAGATGGTCTTGGAGGAAGATTCGGATTTTTCCGCGTCTTTTTCCGGTGTTTCTTTCTTCTCGATCACGCCGCCGGTGGCATCACTCAGGGCTTGTTCGGCGGCTTTATGCGTATCGTCGATCGCTTGCTTGGCGCTTTCGGCAGCCTTGCCCATCAGTTGCTGGGCGCTTTTCTCGGCCTGATCGCAACCGGCCAGAAGCAGTAAAGACGTAAACATCAATGTTGGAATTGTGTATTTCATGGGGCTTCCTTCGAATGAACAGACAGGGTCACAGACCGGCCGTCGATGGCTGGGCATTCTAGGGAGACAAACACTTCAGGAAAATTCGTATTTTTAGCGGCTATACTTCGGTTTTAACGAAGTGAAGACGCTCATGCTCAACTACCGACAACTGCATTACTTCTGGGTCGTCGCCAAGACTGGCAGCATCGTGCGTGCGTGCGAACAGCTGAACCTGACGCCACAGACCATCAGCGGACAGATATCACTGCTCGAACAGACGTATGGCATCGAGTTATTCAGACGCGTCGGCCGGCAACTCGAATTGACTGAAGCCGGGCGACAAGCCCTGCCCTACGCCGAGCAGATGTTCCAGCTCGGCGGCGAACTGGAACTGATGCTGCGCGCCCAGCCCAACGAACAGCAGATTCTGTTTCGCGTCGGCGTGGCGGACGTGGTGCCGAAATCCATCGTCTATCGTCTGATCGCACCGACCATGGAGCTGAACGAACCCCTGCGCATCACCTGCCGCGAAGACAAGCTCGAACGCTTGCTCGCCGATCTGGCCATCCAGCGTCTGGACCTGGTGATTTCCGACAGCCCGATGCCCTCGCACCTCGACATCAAGGGCTACAGCCAGAAACTCGGCGAGTGCGGGATCAGCTTCTTCGCCACTCCCGAACTGGCGGCAAAATACGGTCAGGATTTCCCTCGCAGCCTGCACGGCGCGCCACTGTTGATTCCCGGCGCGGAAACCGTGGTTCGCAGCCGCTTGCAACGCTGGTTTGCCGAGCAGCAGATCCAGCCGCAAATCGTCGGCGAGTTTGATGACAGTGCCTTGATGCAGGCTTTCGGCCAATCCGGCAGCGGGATTTTTATCGGCCCGAGCGTGATTGCCGATGAAGTGAAGCGCCAGTATGGCGTCGAGCTGATTGGCCAGACCGACGCGGTGACCGAGTCCTTCTATGCCATTTCGGTGGAGCGCAAGGTCAAGCACCCCGGCATCGTTGCGATTACCGAAGGTGCCCGACGCGAGCTGTTTACCGCGTTATGAGGCCTCGGCGCACATTTCGCGCGGTTTGAGTGTCATCAGCACCATGGCGAGGAACACCGAGAGCAGGATGAATCCGGCGGCGGCAAAGCCGAGGAAGCCCAGGCCCGCGCTGTCGATGACCCGGCCACCGACCATGGCGCCCAGGCCAATCCCCAGATTGGCTCCGGCGATGTTCAACGAAGCGGCAAAGGCCGGCGCTTCCGGCGCGGCTTTCATCAAGCGCACATGGCTGACCAGGAACAACGCAGCCTGGGTAATGCCCCAGATCCCCATGGCCACCGCCAGCCCCAGCGGCGAGTGAATGTTCGGCACCAGCGAGACCATGCCGGCAATCATGAACGCACAGAACAACACCGACGCACCCAGCGGATGCCGGTCCACCGCACGACCGCCCAGCGAGTTACCGATCAGCCCGACCGCACCGAAAGCCATCAGGCACCAACCGACCACGGTGCCGTTGAAACCGGCGAGGCGCTCAAGAATGTCGGCCAGATAGGTGTAAGCGGTAAACATGCCGCTAAACACCAGAATCGACAGGAAGATATGGCCGATCATCAACGGGCTGCGCAGGATCTTGAACTGCGAACGGAAGCTGACCTGATGCTGGTGCAGGCTGGTTTTCGGCAAATAAACAAACAGCAGCAAGGCCTTGGCAAAGGCGATTACCGCCAGAATACCGAAGGCACTGCGCCAGCCGAACGCGTCGGAAATCAGCGTGCCGACCGGAATGCCAAACACGGTCGCGCAGACAATGCCGAAGCCAATCTTGGCGATCGCGCGACCGGCGAAATCCGGGCCAACGATGTCCACGGCAGTCTCGCTGGCCAAAGCCCAAAACACTGGCAGACCAAGCGCCGGGATCAACCGGGCAATCGCCATCACCCAGATGTTCGGCGCCAGCGCCGCCACGGTATTGGCCAGGCCAAACATGATCAGGATGCTGATAAACAGTTTGCGTCGTTCGAAGCGGGCGAAATAGGCGGTCAAGAAAGGCCCGAACATGGCCACGGTAAAAGCGAATAGAGTCACCAGCAACCCGGCCTGCGGGATGGTGACTTCGAGGTCTCGGGCAATCGCCGGCAACAGGCCGACGATGACGAATTCCGTGGTCAGCACCGTAAAACCGGCGGCGGACAACAGAAGAATGGGCAACAGCATGCGCAACTCCAGCAAAACGACGACACCAGCGTTGACCCGGAGGCCCGCTGGCAGAACTTGAAAATAAGGATGCGCAATCTTAACAGAGTGTGTCCGGGCTGACTTGCACAAACCTGCCGACTTTGTTGCCTGATCCGGTGGCAGATCGTCACAGGCCTGAAGGATAAGGCCTACGCTGTGATAAAGTCCGCGCCCTGAAAAACGTACACCCTGGTCAGCGCCCGGTTTAATGGCGTTGATATCGCGTCAACACTTTCGGTGCGTGGCGGTGGTCTGCCCCCGTTTCACCCGTATTGCCACGCAACCTTGCACCCTATAAAAAATCAGAGATGCCGTTATGACCGCTTCATCCCCTTCTCTATTGCAACGCTTGAAAAATCTCAGCCTGGTCACGCAGATCGTGATCGGCCTGATCGCCGGTATCGCCCTGGCGATGCTTGCCCCGGAAGCCGCGAAGTCCACGGCCTTCATCGGCAAGGTGTTCGTTTCGGCGTTGAAAGCCGTCGCGCCGATTCTGGTGTTTGTGCTGGTGATGGCGTCGATTGCCAACCACAAGCACGGTCAGGAAACCCATATCCGGCCGATTCTGTTCCTGTATCTGCTGGGCACGTTCAGCGCCGCCGTCGTGGCCGTGGTTGCCAGCATGGCGTTTCCGTCGCATCTGGTGCTGTCCACCGAAAACGTTGCGGTGACAGCGCCGGGCGGTATCGGCGAAGTGCTGCAAAGCCTGCTTCTGAGCGTGGTGGACAACCCGGTCAGCGCCCTGATGAACGCCAACTTCATCGGTATTCTGGCGTGGGCGATCGGCATGGGCATCGCGATTCGCCATGCCGGCGACACGACCCGCGAAGTGCTGGGTGATCTGTCCAACGGCGTGACGGTGATCGTGCGGGTGGTGATTCGCTTCGCCCCACTGGGTATTTTCGGTCTGGTCGCTTCGACACTGGCCACCTCCGGTTTTGGCGCGCTGATCGGTTACGCGCACTTGCTGGCCGTGCTGCTCGGCTGCATGCTGTTCGTGGCGCTGGTGATGAACCCGCTGATCGTGTTCTGGAAATTGCGTCGCAACCCATACCCGCTGACTCTCAAGTGCCTGCGCGAAAGCGGTATCACCGCGTTCTTCACCCGCAGCTCGGCGGCGAACATTCCGGTCAACCTGGAATTGAGCAAACGTCTGGGCCTGCATGAAGACACCTATTCGGTGTCGATCCCGCTGGGCGCGACGATCAACATGGCCGGCGCGGCGATCACCATTACCGTACTGACCCTGGCTGCCGTGCACACACTGGGTATTGCCGTGGACATTCCGACGGCGATCCTGCTCAGCGTTGTCGCCGCAATTTGTGCCTGTGGCGCTTCGGGTGTGGCCGGTGGTTCGTTGCTGTTGATTCCGTTGGCGTGCAGCCTGTTCGGCATTCCGAGCGAAATCGCCATGCAGGTGGTGGCGGTCGGTTTCATTATTGGCGTGTTGCAGGATTCGGCCGAGACGGCGCTGAACTCGTCGACTGACGTGCTGTTCACCGCTGCGGCGTGTCTGGGTGAAGAAGCGAAAGCCCAACGTACTGCGTAACAGACGCTGTAATGAAAAGCCCGCCATGGTGTGAACCTTGGCGGGCTTTTTTGTGGCTGAGGTCTTTTCCCCCTCACCCCAACCCTCTCCCCCAAGGGGGCGAGGGGGAAGGGAGCCGATCGTTGTTGCCCTCAAGACTTGAGTTCGACTTGATATTTCACGTCGGCATATCTCGTGCAAACAACGCGATCAGTCCCCTCTCCCTCTGGGAGAGGGCTAGGGTGAGGGGCTTTTAAAAACTCAGAACGCGCCCATGTAATCGCGTTTACCCACTTCAACACCGTTATGACGCAGCAGCGCATAGGTGGTGGTGACGTGGAAGAAGAACTGCGGCAGACCGTAAGTCAGCAGGTAAGCCTGACCACTGAAGCGCTTCTCTTTCGGCGTGCCCGGACGGGTGACGATTTCGATGCCTTCCTTGCCATTGATCTGCTCTGGCTTGATCTCGCCGATGTAAGCCAAAACCTTGGCGATCAAGGCTTGCAGCTCGGCGAAGGTGGTTTCGGTATCGTCGTACTTCGGCACTTCGACTTCAGCCAGACGCGAGGAAACGCCTTTGGCGAAGTCGACGGCGATCTGCACCTGGCGAGTCAGCGGGAACATGTCCGGGTACAGACGGGCCTGCAGGAATGCGTTCGGGTCGATGTTTTTCTCGGTGGCGTGGGCTTCAGCCTTTTTCAGCACATCGCTCAAAGCGTTGAGCATTTGTTGAAAAACCGGGACGGATGCGGCGTACAGGGAAATGGTCATGGCAGTCTCGTGTGGTGGCTGGGTGGAAGAAGGAGGCGATTATAGCCATGCTTGATGACCACACGGCTTGCCTTTTGTTTGGCAAGGATTAGGCTAGGCGCCTTCGACTGCAGAGGGAACGCGCGATGACCACAGAACCAGAATCCACCTTCGACGAGCCTCGGCTCAATGCCACGGAAATTCGCATCCTCGGCTCGTTGATCGAGAAACAGGCCACCAGTCCGGAAACCTATCCGCTGACCCTTAATGCACTGGTCACGGCGTGCAATCAGAAAACCAGCCGCGAACCGGTGATGAACCTGACTCCGGGCCAGGTCGGCCAGAGTCTGCGTGCGCTGGAAGGTCGCGGTTTCGCCAAGCTGGTGATGGGCAGTCGTGCCGACCGCTGGGAGCACAAGGTCGACAAAGCGCTGGAGCTGGTGCCGGCGCAAGTGATTCTGAGCGGATTGATGTTTCTGCGCGGCCCGCAAACCGTCAATGAACTGCTGACCCGTAGTGGGCGCATGCATGAATTTGAAGACGCCGAGCAGGTGGTGCATCAGCTTGAGCGTTTGATTGCGCGGGGGTTGGCGGTACTGATTCCACGTCAGGCCGGGCAGCGCGAAGATCGTTATACCCATGCGTTGGGTGATCCGGCGGATATCGAGGCGATCATGGCGGCACGGCAGAATCCGTCGGATCGCAGTGCGAGCAGTGGCGTTTCGGTTGAGCGTATTGAAGAGCTGGAGGCGCGGATCGCCGCACTGGAAGAGCGCCTGGCCCGACTCGAATAATCACCACAAATACATTGTGGGAGCGAGCTTGCTCGCGAATGCGGTGTGTCATTCAACGATGATGTAACTGACACGGCCTATTCGCGAGCAAGCTCGCTCCCACAGGGGGTTATTCATCAGGTTTCAGATCCTGGGGTTATTCACCATCCCAGTAATCGACGCCATCCGCCTGCCGTGCCACCGCGACGAAGCCTGAGACATTGCCTCCGGCATCAACCGTGAAGTTATCCATCACCGCATATTTGTTCGAATCCGGGTATTCGCAAATTTCAGGTTGCTGCTGGGTACTCACGGCCAGATAACGCAGTTCGGCCTGGCTGGTATTGATGATCTGATGCGCCTTCTCCGGCCCACCCGGCGGGCAAGCGATCACGTCACCCTCGCGGATCGGAAAACGCTCGGCGCCCAGACGCACCTCGCCCTCCCCGGCTACCACGTAGAACATCTCTTCATTGACCCGATGACTGTGAAACGGACTGCCGCGCATGCCCGGTGGCAAGGCGTACAGGCGATAGCCGAGCTTCTGCGAACCCAGTTGCTGACCGACACGGGCCATGCGCTGCTGATAGCGGCCGGCGGTTTCGCCTTCCGGGGCCAGGGCTTCGGGCAGGGGTTCGAGTTCGACCTGATGCAGGTTGAGGATGGGCGGGTGCATGGGGGCCTCGATCACGGTTTTTGTGGTGGGCAAGTCTGTGCTTGCTGGAGGAGGCAGTATAGGCAGCAGGATAAACCGCGGTGAATTCATCGCTGGCAAGCCAGCTCCCACAGGGTATGGGAGCTGCTCACAGATTTGTGTTCCAACCCGATACCTGTGGGAGCTGGCTTGCCAGCGATGAGGCCGGTTAACTCACAGCACAATCATGAGAATCAGCTCCGGGCAAACGCCACCGCCGCCGCAAACTGGGCCTCATTCGGCCGCACGCCGGTGTACAGCACAAACTGCTCCAGCGCCTGAATAGCAATCACCTCAAGCCCGGTAATCACCCGTTTGCCCTCAGCCCGACCACGCACGATCAACGGCGTCTCCGACGGAATCGCCACCACATCAAACACCGTTTCGGCAGCCTTGATCACCTCAGGCGTAAAAGCCAACTGCCCCGCCTCCGGCCCGCCGTCCATACCCACTGGCGTCACGTTGATCAGCATCTGCGGGCGCTCATCACCCAGCTCGGCCTGCCAGCGATAACCCAACGAATCCGCCAACGCACGCCCGGCGCGCTCGTTGCGGGCGACGATCAGTCCGTTTTTGTAGCCACCATCACGCAAGGCACTGGCCACCGCTTTGGCCATGCCACCGCTGCCACGCAGGGCAAAGGTCGATGCCTTGGGCACCGCGTGGGTTTTCAGCAACTGCTCAATGGCAATGTAATCGGTGTTGTAAGCCTTGAGATGACCGTGGGTGTTGACGATGGTATTGATCGACTGGATTGCCGCTGCCGACGCATCCAGTTCATCAACCAGCGCAATGCACGCTTCCTTGAACGGCATCGACACGCCGCACCCGCGAATACCCAAGGCACGAATCCCGCCGACTGCGCCGGTCAGGTCCTGGCTGCTGAACGCCTTGTAATAGAAGTTCAGACCCAACTGCTCATACAAATGGTTATGAAAACGCAGACCGAAGTTGCCTGGGCGCCCTGACAGGGACATGCACAGCTGGGTGTCTTTGTTCGGGTTCATCTGCATGAAACTTCTCCTTCAAACGCACTTTCGGATGGACGGGATTAGCCAGCCCATCGGGTTCTGAACGATCATAGAGGCCTGTTTTAAACGTGCTGCGCGGCCCTCGCGCGGCCCGGTAAAGAAGCCGGTACAGACCTTACACAAAATTTACCCAGCGGCTGTGCTGATTTTCAGAATTTCGCTGTCTTAGAAGTATCCCCGCGACAACTGTGGGCCTGGTGCAGGCCCTGCCGCCGGGTCGAAGAACCGAGGATTTATCATGATTCGTAAACTCCCTATCGTGGCCCTGCTGATCGGTGCTTTTGCTGTCGCAGGGCAAGCAGAAGCCCACGGCGGCAATTACTGGCAAGGCCCAGCGGTGTTTGGCGCGATCGTTGGCTCGGCCATCATCGGCTCGGCGCTTATCAATCAGGATCGCCCTGTGTATGTGCAACAAGCGCCGGTGTATGCCGCCCCGCCGCCACCGGTTTATGTGCAGCAGCCACCGCCACCGGTCTACTACCAGCCGGCGCCGGTGTATGTGCAGCAACCGGTCTACGTGCAACCGGCCCCGGTGTATTACGGCCCGCCTCGCGGCTACTACGGTCGGCCGCACTACTACGGCGGTCCACGCTGGTAAACGGAACACAAAGCCCCGCTTTTATAGCGGGGCTTTTTTATGACCGTTGGTCGGCCAGCGTCTGAAAAAATCTCGCCAAGGTCGCTGTGAGGACAGTTTCACCGGCTAAAGTCGGCATGATTGACTCGAGCGTTATGTACTTTTCCACAAAACGGTCATTTATTTGTCATGACGGAACCGCAATCTGAATCCGTCCGTAAACAACAGGTTGATAAGAACAAGGACGATTGTATGCCCACACAAAACCCGCACCGCATTGTCGGCCTGTGCACCTCCAGCAAGGTATACAGCGCGCTGACCGAGCTCAAGCACCTGGAAGGCCACCGCTGCGCCAAGTTTCTTTCGCTGCTGGCGGAGAATCTGGTGCACAAAGGTTTGCTCAACGAGCGCGAAGTCATGCATATGCTCGATCAAGTGGTCGATTGAGCCCGCCCTCAACGGCGTCAATGACCACTATCGAAAGCGTTGATTGTCCGTAGACCCGGCGAATCTCTAAGGTAGCTCCATTGATAGATGGAGGTACCCGTCATGGCTCAGGTTCAAATCATGTCCGTTATTGGCAGCGCCGTTCCCGCCTCGCTCCGAGCATCGGGCTTGCTCGCCTGCTGGTATCTGATGCGCGACGGCGAAGCCATCAGTGGTCCGCTCACCTCACTGCCCGCCGCGCAAGCGTTGTCGCAGAAGCTCGTCAGCCAGCCGTTTCACGCTTAAGGCAGTTGTACCTTGGGCTTGGTTTCGGCGAACAGTGCCCAGCTCGACATGAACAACGCCGCGATCAATGGCCCGATCACAAAGCCGTTGAGACCAAACACTGACAGGCCGCCAAGGGTCGAGATCAGAATCATGTAGTCGGGCATTTTGGTGTCCTTGCCCACCAGAATCGGCCGCAGCACGTTGTCCACCAGACCGATCACAAACACCCCGAACAGGCCCAGCACTACGCCTTGCCAGATCATCCCGCCGAGCAGGAAATACACCGCCACCGGCGCCCAGACAATACCCGCGCCTACCGCCGGCAGCAGTGACAGAAACGCCATCAACACCGCCCACAGCAATGCGCTGGGGATGTCGAGAAACCAGAAAATCGCCCCGCCCAGTGCCCCTTGCGTCACCGCCACCACCAGATTGCCCTTCACCGTCGCCCGCACCACCCGATTGAATTTCAGTTGCAGACGACGCTTGTGAGTTTCTTCCAGCGGCACGGCGGTACGCACCTTGCGCGCCAGTTCAGCGCCGTCGCGCAGAAAGAAAAACAGCAAGTACAGCATGATGAAAAAACTCACCACGAATTCGAACGTGCCCTGGCCAAGACTGAACGCCTGACTGGCCAGTACCTGGCTGCCCTGCATCGCCATTTTGACAATTTTTTCGCGCAGCGCATTGAGTTCGCCCATGCCGAAGCGGTCGAGCAAGTGCTGAAAGTAAGGTGGCAGGCTGTGCTTGAATTGCGCCAGATACGCGGCGATGTCCAGCTCGCCACTTTCGATGTTCTTGTAGACCGCTGCACCTTCCTGCACCAGCAGCACACTGAGGATGATCACCGGCAGAATCGCGATCACCAGGCAGACCGCCAAGGTACACAAGGACGTCAGGTTGCGCTGCCAACCGAATTTCGCTTGCAGCCGGCGCTGCATCGGCGCAAACACAATGCCGAGAATCACCGCCCAGAACACCGCACCGTAGAACGGCAGGAGGATCCAGATAAACGCCACCGTGACCAGCAACAGCAGCACGGTGAGGGATTTGAATTGAAGGCTTTTTTCGTTCATGTCCGATCCATGTCAGTCAGGCGTCGTGCACGCCCCGATGCTTAGTCAACCGGGGCCTGCACGAGTGCCATCTTTATTCATGGAGCATAGTTGCGGATCAGCGCAAGCCGATCAGCGAACCGGCAACTTGACGATTTCATCAGTGTTCAGCACATCGCCGAAGGTGTCCTCGATCTCCGCCAGTGCGGCTTTGTGCAAGGCATCCTTGTCGATGGAGGCACCATTGGCGCGGCTGATCGCGCGGGTTGCCGAGGCATCCGAGGCGACGATCACGCTGTAACCGAGTGGCGCCGCGTCCCGCGCGGCACCGGCAACGCAGGCGTGGGTCATCAGGCCCGTGACGATGACCGTGTTGATGCCGGATTGCTTCAGCCGTTCGTTCAGATCGGTGCTGCCGAACACGCTGACCGTGGTCTTTTGCAGCACCGCATCCTTCGCGCGCGGCTGCATGTCCGGGTGAAATTTCACGGTTTCGCCATCGATGGCAAACACCGCCGAACCGGCTGGGGCCACGTGTTGAACGTGGTACACGGGAATCTTGTGGTGATCGGCAAACGTGATCAGCTCACGGGTTTTCGCCAGCGCAGCGGCACCGTCCGGAATCGGCATCCTGCCGGTGAAGTACTCGTTCTGAAAATCGATCACCAGCAAGGCGGACTTGCCGGCCGGTAACTGGCTGACCGGTGTGGCACCGGACATTGCGCGAATGGTCGGGTGGTTGTCTGCCAGTACACCGGTGCTGGCCAACACACCGGAAAATGCACAGGCGCTGAGGAAACGACGGGTAAAACGCTGCATGGATACTGCCTCTGTTCATTTGAGTGATGAACAGACTTTAAGCAGGCGCCTGACCGTCGAACACAGTGAAACCGACACATGATCTGTGCTGTTTCTGCACAAACAGAAAAGGCCGAAACGTAGATCCAGATCAATGCGCCCCGCGCGCATCCGCTCTACCCTGCCGCGCTTTTGCGACCGACACCGCCATGACCACGCCCACCCTCGCCGCCCCCGAACTGCTCGCCCCCGCCGGCACCCTGAAAAACATGCGCTACGCCTTCGCCTACGGTGCCGATGCCGTCTACGCCGGCCAGCCGCGTTACAGCCTGCGGGTGCGCAACAACGAGTTCGATCACGCCAACCTGGCGCTGGGGATTCGTGAGGCCCAGGCGCAGGGCAAGCGCTTCTACGTGGTGGTCAATATCGCCCCGCACAACGCCAAACTGAAAACCTTCCTCAGGGATCTGGCGCCGGTGATCGAGATGGCGCCGGATGCGCTGATCATGTCTGACCCGGGCCTGATCATGCTGGTGCGCCGACATTTCCCGCAGATGCCGATCCACCTCTCGGTGCAAGCCAACACGGTGAACTGGGCGAGCGTCGAGTTCTGGCAGCAACAGGGTTTGAGTCGGATCATCCTGTCGCGGGAATTGTCGCTGGAAGAAATCGGCGAAATCCGCGAACAGGTGCCGGGCATGGAGCTGGAAGTGTTCGTCCACGGCGCACTGTGCATGGCCTATTCCGGGCGCTGCCTGCTGTCGGGTTATATGAACAAACGCGATGCCAATCAGGGCACCTGCACCAACGCCTGTCGCTGGAAATACTCGGCGCAAGAGGCCACGGAAAATCAGCTCGGTGAGATCGTCCAGACCTTCCAGCCCGAGCCGACCCTGGGTCTGGGCGCGCCCACCGATCAGGTGTTCCTGCTACGGGAAGCCAATCGTCCCGACGAGTTGATGCCGGCGTTCGAGGACGAACACGGCACCTACATCATGAACGCCAAGGACCTGCGTGCGGTGCAGCACGTCGAGCGACTGACGCGCATGGGCGTGCATTCATTGAAGATTGAAGGCCGGACCAAATCGCACTTTTATTGCGCACGCACCACGCAGGTGTATCGCCGGGCGATTGATGATGCGGTGGCCGGGCGTGAGTTTGATCGCAGTCTGATGACGGATCTTGAGTCACTGGCGCAGCGTGGCTACACCGAAGGTTTTCTGCGTCGGCATGTGCATGACGAATACCAGAATTATCAGCACGGCAGTTCGGTGTCGGAGCGTCAGCAGTTCGTGGGTGAGTTGACTGGCGAGCGGCGTGGGCGGCTGGCCGAAGTCAAAGTGAAGAACCGTTTTGGTCTGCGTGATCATCTGGAATTGATGACACCGAAGGGCAATTTTCATTTTGATCTTCATGAATTGCAGAGCCTCAAGGGTGAGGCCATTGAGGTGGCTCCGGGGGATGGGCATACGGTTTATGTGCCGATTCCGGAGGCGGTGGATTTGCGGTTTGGGCTGTTGATGCGGGATATCGGGGGTGCCTGAAAAAGCCCCTCACCCTAGCCCTCTCCCTGAGGGAGAGGGGACTGATTGGGGGATATTGGAGAGATCCACCGACCTGAACGTGCTGTGCCGAAGCCATAATCAATTGGGTCGATCAGGTCGACATATACCGCATGACACCTCGGTCGGCCCCCTCTCCCTCCGGGAGAGGGCTGGGGTGAGGGCTGGCTTTTCCTACACACTAAACTCCTCCCGCAACATCGCCACAAACGCCTCCCGCGCCGGATGCACCCCGGCGTTTTCATGCCAGTAAAACAAGTTGTCAACGGCGGTCAATTCAGGAAACTCATACCCCACACACCCAGCCCCTTTCGCGTACTGCTCAAACACGCCCTTGGGCACCAGGGCCACCCCCGCCCCGGCGCTGACACAACCGACAATCGCCCCATAACTGGCCAGGCTGACAATCGGCAGCGCCTGGCCCTGACGCAACAGCCAATGCTCCAGCGCCGCTCGATACGGACAACCCTGCGGCCACATGAACACGGTTTTATCCTGCAAATCATCGATACCGCGTACCGGCCCGAACGAGGTCGACGCGATCAATAGCAATTCTTCGCGATACATCGGTGTGCGCCTGAGCTGCGAACGTTCGACATCCACCGCGACAATCGCCCCGTCGAGACGATGGCTGACAGTGTCATCGAGTAACTGCCCCCAAGTGCCCGTGGTGAGTTCCAGCGCGACCTGCGGATAGCGCTTGTGAAACTTTGCCAGCAAGCGCGGCAAACGCCCGGTCGCCGACGATTCGATCGCACCGATGCGCAGCGGCCCGGACGGCTCGGCCGAGGGATCCACCGCGCGTTTCGCTTCAGCGGTCAGCGCGAGAATCTTTTGCGCGTAGGCGAGAAACGTCTGCCCCGCCGGGCTGATGCGCAACCCCCGGCCCTCGCGCAGAAACAGCGCAACGCCCAACTCCGCCTCCAGCGCCTTGATCCGCGCCGTGATGTTCGACGGCACGCAAAACAGCTTTTCCGCCGCCCGCACGATGCTGCCGACCTCGGCCACGGTCTTGAACATACGGATTTGTGCCAGCTCCATACTCATCACTCTGAGTGAACATTCAGCACAGTATAAGTCAGTTGTGGCGAATGATTGGGCGCCCGGATACTCGGCGCATCAACACCACCGAGCGCCTGATCATGCCGCACTCTTCCCCGCTGAAAATCCTTTTGGCGATGGCCTTCGTCGTCGGTTGCTGGGCCTATTCGCCCACCGGCATTCACATCGGATTGCAAGCCTATGAGCCCGGGCACCTGGCGTTGCTGCGATTTCTCTTGGCGTCGCTGTTCATGGCGCTCATCGCCGCGTTCAAGGGCATTCGCCTACCGCATCTGCACGATGTGCCGTTGTTGTTTGCCTTGGGTTTCTTCGCCGTCAGCCTGCACCACGTCGCGCTGAACATCGGCCAGCAAAGCGTCAGTGCCGGTGCTTCCAGTGTGTTGGCGCAATCGAGCCCGCTGTTCAGCACGTTGCTGGCGCGGTTTGTGTTCAAGGATCAGGTCAGCGCCTGGCGTTGGGGTTGTGTGTTGCTCGGGTTTGTCGGCGTGGTGATTGTGGTCAGCGGCGATAAGGGCTTGGGCGCTATCGATGTGCATGCATTGCTGATCCTGTTGGCGGCGGTTTCGTGGAGCGTTTATTTCGCCCTGCAGAAACACCATGCACGGCGTTACGACGGCTTCAGTCTGGCGTGTTACGCGGTGTGGTCGGGAACGTTGATGCTGCTGATTTATTTGCCGGGGCTGGGTCAAGCCGTGCTGAATACGCCGCTACGTGTGCAGTGGGCGGTGTTGGCCTTGGGCGTGTTTCCCAGTGCGCTGGCTTATCTGGCGTGGGGCTTTGTGCTCAAGCATGTGGATTTGAGCCGGGCGACGATGACGTTGTATCTGATACCGCCGACGGCGATGGGGATTGCGTCGGTTGGTTTGGGGGAGCGACCGACGTTACTGGTGCTGGTGGGGTCGGTGGTGGTGTTGATCAGTGTGTTGGCGTTGAATCTGGAGCGGCGGGTTGGGGCTGTTCGGACAGCAATCTGATCAATGATTATTGTTGAAGCAAATGTCGCCATCGCTGGCAAGCCAGCTCCCACAAAGTTCTATGGTGAACATGGTTTTCGGCGACATCCGCAAAACCTGTGGGAGCTGGCTTGCCAGCGAAGGGGCCAGCACAGACAACACATTAATCAAAGCCAATCACCGATCAGCGCCGATCATCCGACAACGGCGTCGGCTCATCTGCCGGCGGCACATCCTCATCATCCGCTGCCGGATCCCTCCAGTCTTCGGGCCGGTCAGCATCGCTCAATGGATCACGCCCTGGGGGCATTCCCATCGGTGAATCATGATCGGCCAGCGTCGGCTCATCGGTGCCGGGCATCGGCCGGGTTGGGTCGGTGGGCAGCACGCCACCCTGAAACAGCAAATCATTAGCCATGACACACCTCACCAAGGAGGTCCGGAAAACCCGGGCCGTACAACTTGGAATCAGGCCTTGCAGCGGCGTGCTATCGACCAGACCGACGGCGCTCAACCCTGTGCGGAAAAGCGGTCGCGGCTGTTGCTCAGGTGCAGCCACATTGCTGCGCGCGCGGCATCCGCATCCTGACGCTTGATCGCATTCAGTATCGCCTCATGCTCCATGTGGGCCAGTTGCCCGAGCTTGCTCAAATCCGCCGCGCCACGTTCAGCAGCATTGAGCCGGTTACGCGGAATCATCGCGCTGCCCAGGTGCTGCATGATCTCGCTGAAGCAGACGTTACCCGTGGCTTCGGCAATCAGCAGATGAAAGCGCCGATCTGTCTCGACGCAACTGTCGTTGTTGTCGAGCAGCCGTTGATAGTCATCCAGCGCCTGACGCATCTGCAGCAATTGCGCCTCCGTACGCCGCTGCGCCGCCAGCGCCGCCGCTTGGGTTTCCAGGCCCAGGCGCAATTCAAGGATGCTGCGCACACCGAGCGCCGTGTCGACATTCAGGCGCAAGCCCTGCTCCGCCGCGCGCTCGATGACGAACGTGCCGATGCCGTGGCGCGTCTCCACCAGTCCCGAAGCCTGCAACTTGGAAATCGCCTCGCGCACCACGGTGCGGCTGACGCCGTGTTCCTGAACGATGGCGTTCTCCGAGGGCAGCTTGTCGCCGGGTGACAGTTGGCCGAGCAGGATGCTTTGCGTGAGCTTCTCCACCAGATCATGGGCGAGGTTGGGCGCACGTTTGCGGGCGGGAGCGTCGAGGTCTTCTTGCATGGTCGGTTCCGGTGATCGGGGCTTGCCGATCGTAGCATTGCGAGGCTGGCTGACGGGATTCATTCTAGCGCCAAAACTTGTATGACAACATTCAAATAAATCGGGAAAACCCAAGCCTCCTTGAAGATCACTCGTGCGCAGCCGTGGAAATTTATCGCGACCCTCAAAGTACAAAAGCCAATAAACGCTGGGACTAAATATGAAAAAGCATAAGAAATCGGCCTTCCAGATAAAATTAATCGGCCCCACCCACTTGTAGGACAAAAATTCCCAGTTGTATGATGTCTATCAACAACGCAAGACCTGCCCTACCCCGCATAAAAATAATCAGTGGGAGAAAATCAAGTGAAAACCTCCGTCTCCGGGATGAACGAGGGCGTCGATTCGACACTCGCGTCCGCCATCTCGAAAGTGAAACGCCACGTCCTGCCGCTCTTCGTGATCATGTTCATCGTCAATTACATTGACCGCGTGAACATCGGTTTCGTCCGCACCCACATGGAACATGACCTGGGCATTGGTGCCGCCGCTTACGGCTTCGGCGCCGGGCTGTTCTTCATCGGTTACGCGCTGTTCGAAGTGCCCTCCAACATGCTGCTGCAGAAAGTCGGCGCACGCATCTGGCTGACCCGCATCATGTTCACCTGGGGCCTGGTTGCCGCCGGCATGGCGTTCATCCAGAACGAAACCCACTTTTATGTGTTGCGCTTTTTGCTCGGCGTGGCCGAGGCCGGGTTCTTTCCCGGGGTAATCTACTACTTCACCCGCTGGCTGCCCGGTGCCGAGCGTGGCAAGGCAATTGCGATCTTCCTCAGCGGCTCGGCCGTCGCCTCGTTGATCTCCGGCCCGCTGTCCGGCCTGCTTCTGCAAATCAACGGACTGGGCATGCACGGCTGGCAGTGGATGTACTTCATTGAGGGGATGTTCTCGGTCGGCCTGTGCGTGTTTGTCTGGTTCTGGCTCGACGCCAAACCTCACGACGCGAAATGGCTGAGCCGCGCCGAACAGGATGCTCTGGTCAACGCCATTGACGCTGAACAGCAGGCCCGCGAAGCCGCGACGCCCATCCGACCATCGATGGGCAAACTGCTCAAGGACCGCCAGATCATTCTGTTCTGCCTGATCTACTTCTTCATTCAGTTGACCATCTACGCCGCAACCTTCTGGCTGCCGAGCATCATCAAGAAAATGGGCGAGATGAGCGACTTCCAGGTCGGCCTGTTCAACTCGATTCCGTGGTTGCTGTCGATCATCGGCATGTACGCCTTCGCTTCGTTCTCGGCCAAGTGGAAACACCAGCAGGCGTGGGTCGCCACCGCCCTGTTGATCGCCGCTGCGGGGATGTTCATGTCCACCACCGGCGGGCCGATCTTTGCTTTCGTTGCGATCTGCTTTGCCGCGCTTGGCTTCAAATCCGCTTCATCGCTGTTCTGGCCGATTCCGCAGGCGTATCTGGATGCCCGTATCGCTGCGGCGGTGATCGCGCTGATCAACTCGGTGGGCAACCTTGGCGGCTTCGTCGCGCCGACCACGTTCGGCCTCCTCGAAGAACACACCGGCTCGATTCAGGGCGGTCTCTATGGCCTGGCGGCGACCTCGATCATTGCCGCGATCATCGTCTTCTTCGCGCGCACCACACCGAAACCTGCTGCTGAAATCCCCGTGGTCGATGCCGCGCCAAAGCACGCCTGCTGTCCATTTTTAAAGATTGCGAATAAGAAGGATAAAAACCATGACCGCACACGACACCGCCAAAGCCCCGATCATCACCGACATGCAAGTCATCCCGGTGGCCGGCCACGACGGCATGCTGCTCAATCTGAGTGGCGCCCACGGGCCGTTTTTCACCCGCAACATCGTTATTCTCAAGGACAACGCCGGCCATACCGGCGTCGGTGAGGTTCCCGGTGGCGAGCGTATTCGCCAGACGTTGGAAGATGCACGCAGCCTGGTGATCGGCAGCCCGATCGGCACCTGGCAGAAGATCCTCAATCAAGTGCGCCAGACCTTCGCCGACCGCGATGCCGGCGGCCGTGGTCTGCAGACGTTTGACCTGCGCATTACCATCCACGCGGTGACAGGCCTCGAAGCTGCGCTGCTCGATCTGCTCGGTCAGCATCTCGATGTACCGGTGGCGGCGTTGCTTGGCGAAGGCCAGCAACGCGACGAAGTGAAGATGCTCGGTTATCTGTTTTACGTTGGCGATCAGCGCGAAACTGACCTCGCCTATCGCAGCGAGCCGGACGCCGACAACGACTGGTTCCGCGTGCGTCACGAAAAAGCCATGACTGCCGAAGCCGTGGTGCGCCTCGCCGAAGCGGCCCATGCGAAATACGGTTTCAAGGACTTCAAACTCAAGGGCGGCGTGCTCAGTGGCGATGCCGAAATCGAAGCGGTGACGGCGCTCGCCGAGCGCTTCCCCGACGCGCGCATTACCCTCGATCCGAACGGCGCGTGGTCACTGAAAGAAGCCATTCGTTTGTGCCGCGATCAGCATCAGGTGCTCGCCTATGCCGAAGACCCGTGCGGTGCGGAAAACGGTTATTCCGGCCGTGAAGTCATGGCCGAATTTCGCCGCGCCACCGGGCTGAAAACCGCCACCAACATGATCGCCACTGACTGGCGCGAGATGGGCCATGCGATCCAGTTGCAGTCGGTGGACATTCCACTGGCCGACCCGCATTTCTGGACCATGCAGGGTTCGGTGCGCGTGGCGCAGATGTGCCATGAATGGGGCCTGACCTGGGGTTCGCATTCCAACAACCACTTCGATATTTCCCTGGCGATGTTTACCCACGTGGCAGCTGCTGCACCGGGCGAGATCACCGCCATCGACACCCACTGGATCTGGCAGGACGGCCAGCGTTTGACCAAGGCGCCGCTGCAGATCGTCGACGGTCTGGTGCAAGTGCCGAAGAAGCCGGGGCTGGGCGTGGAACTGGATATGGATCAGGTGGCCAAGGCTCATGAACTGTACAAAGGCATGGGCCTCGGTGCGCGGGATGACAGCGTGGCGATGCAGTTTCTGATTCCGGGGTGGACGTTCGATAACAAGCGGCCGTGTCTGGTGCGCTGATGCCTCACTGATAACTGTAGGAGCTGCCGAAGGCTGCGATCTTTTGATCTTCAAAACAGAATCAAAAGATCGCAGCCTTCGGCAGCTCCTACAGGATTTGTGTCAGCTTGAGATTTGCAGCAGCCAGTTTTTGAAGGCGAACATCGCCGCCGTTTCAGGGCGCGACTGCAACCGCGTCAACCAGTAACTCCCCGTCGTAATCTCGATCGCAAACGGCTGACAAATCGCCTCCGCCGCCAGTTGCCGGGCAAACATCAGCGGTGGCGCCAGTGCCACACCACTCCCCTGCAATGCGGCCTCCATCATCGCCAGCGACGAGTCGAAAACGATGCTTTGCGGCGGCGCAGCCTGGGTCGCCAACCCGGCCGCCTGAAACCACTCAGGCCATTCATCGGTGCGATAGGAACGCAGCAGTGTTTGTTGCAGCAGATCGCCCGGCGTCTGCAATTGCCGAGCGATTTCCGGCACGCACAACACCGACAGCGGCGCATCGAGCAAACGCGTCGCATCGATGCCATGCCACGCCCCCGCGCCAAAACGGATTGCGTAATCCAGACCTTCCGCCGCGACATCCACACGATTGTTATTGGTCGACAGTCGAAAATCTATGAGCGGATGTTTCGCCCGGAAGTCCGCCAGCCTCGGCAGCAGCCAACCGACAGCGAAGGTGCCGACAGCGCCGACGGTCAGCATTTCGCGATACTGTCCTCCGGCGAGACGTTCGAGAATCTGCGCGATGTGATCGAAAGACGTGCTCAGCACCGGCAGCAAGGTTTCACCTTCGCTGGTCAGCATCAGCCCACGGGGCAGGCGTTTGAACAGGGTGACATTGAGTTGCGCCTCAAGGCTTTTCACCTGATGGCTGACCGCTGCTTGCGTGACGCACAGTTCCACGGCGGCGCGAGTGAAGCTCAAATGACGCGCCGATGCTTCGAAGGCGCGTAGTGCATTGAGCGGCAATTGCGGTCGAATCATGCCCAGTCCCAAATTTTTCTAATGGCTCGTGCGAGTTTTCATCGTTTGTCGGTTGGCGTCGCGCTGACTAGATTGGCCGCGCTGATCAGTTGCCCAACGAAGAAATCGCCCGCAGTGTAGCGGGATAACGTCATCAACACTCATGGAGAGTGGTTCACTCATGCCATCCTTTCATTCAAACAAAGTCATTTCCTGCGCCGCTTTCGGCCTGTTTTTCGGCGCCACATCCTGTCTCGCCGCCGCGCCCGACGCTGCGCAGCTGCAAGCATTGGTCAACGACGCGGTAACGCCCGTGATGCAGCAGCAGAACATTCCCGGCCTGACCGTAGCGCTGACCGTTAACGGCAAGGTGCATTACTTTAACTACGGCGTCGCCAGTAAAGACACCGGGCAGAAAGTCAGCGAAAACACCCTGTTCGAAATCGGCTCGGTGAGCAAAACCTTCACCGCCACCCTCGCCGGTTACGCCCAAGCCACTGGCAAACTGGACCTGTCGACCAAGGCCAGTCAGCTCTGGCCCGAATTGAAGGGCAGCGCCTTCGACAACATCAGCGTGGTGCAACTGGGCACTTACAGCGCCGGCGGCTTGCCGCTGCAGTTCCCGGATAACGCGGATTCGTCTGACAAGATGCTCGGCTATTTCCAGCAGTGGAAACCGGTGTATCCGGCTGGCAGCCATCGTCAGTACTCCAACCCGAGTCTGGGACTGTTCGGTTATCTGGCCGCAAAAAGCCTCGGCCAGCCTTTCGATCAGGCAATGACGCAAACCCTGCTGCCGAAACTCGGTTTGCAGCACACCTACCTCAGCGTGCCTGCCGCGCAAATGGATCTGTATGCGCAGGGCTATGACAAGAACGGCAAACCGGTGCGCGTCACGCCCGGTGCACTGGATTCGCAGGCCTACGGGGTGAAAACCAGCGCGGTGGACATGCTGCGTTACGTGCAGGCCAACCTGAAACCTGAAACGCTGGAAGCCGCCCTGCAAAAAACCATCGCCAACACCCACACCGGTTACTACACGGTTGGCGATATGACCCAAGGCCTCGGTTGGGAAATGTACCGCTACCCGATCAGCCTGGAGCATTTGCTGACGGGCAACTCGACGGAAATGGCCATGGAGGCACACAAGGTACAGTGGCTGAATCCGCCGCAACCGCAACCGGAAGATGTGTTGATCAACAAGACCGGCTCGACGGGTGGCTTCGGGACTTACGTGGCGTTTGTGCCGAGCAAGGACGTGGGCATCGTGATCATGGCGAACAAGAACTTTCCGATTCCTGAGCGGGTGAAAATCGCCCATACAATTCTTAGCGCTGTTGCTGAATAAAGATCAAAAGATCGCAGCCTGTGGCAGCTCCTACATTGACCGAGTGAAAAACCGATCCTGTAGGAGTTGCCGCAGGCTGCGATCTTTTGTCTTTAAAGCTGCGCCTGCAACTTCCAGCCGATGACATCCATCAAGTCGCAACTGTCCCGCAACGGGATCGCCATCACCCGTGCGAAATCCTGCAGCAGCAAGGCGTCGTGGCCCTTACCGTCACCGAGCGCGAGTGTCTCCATCAATTGCGTCACACAGCGCAAACGGTAAGCCGCCGTGCCATGCAGCACATCCACCGGTGCTTCGCGGTCGATCAGCAGAGCGGGAATCTTGCAGTCGATCCCGGTAATTGGAATGTATCGAGCCATGTATGAACCTCCCTGTTCAATGTTGCGTTGCCGCCGGTGGATCGAGATTGTCCAGCGCACGGTTGACCAGCAACTCGCCGAGCACAGCCAACTGCTGAATCGACAAGGCGAGACTGCGCGGCGAACCTTGCAGTTCAGCGGCCAGGTCGGTGGTCAGGACGTTCAATGAGGCAAGGGTTTCGCAAGCGTGGCAGAGCAGCGTGGGCGTATCGATATCGGGGAGGATGGTGAAGAGGTAGCTGATGGGATCGGGGTGACGGGGGTTGCGTAATCGGGGGTTGTTGGCGTCGAAAGATCCTGAATCCATGGGGGATTCTGGAGGGTTTGGCGTTGGTTTTTTCATGTTTGAAGTACCGTAGTGAATTGTGGGAAAAACTACCTTTCTCACTTCCACATGAGGGTGGCAGCTGTACGCAGGTGTGGAAGACCAGGCCAATCCACCAAAACCCGGCGCACTCGAAAGTGCCCCTGCGCACAGCCGCCAAAAAACGCGGCGATGTTGACATAAATAACGTCGACATGCGCTTTTGAGACATTGATGGATGTAACCGACAACCGGACTTCCACGTCCGACCACTTTGTTTTGCAGCGGCCTAAGAAGACTATCCCTCCTCCCCAAAACCCACCAGTTCACCACCGCCGCCGCGACTTGCAGGAAAAATCCGCAGGACCTGAAGGGCCTTTGTGTCAGACGTTTCCGTCGGCACATGCTGCAACGACTTTGGGTTAGCGATTGATTTTATTGCCTCTACACTTGCATCGAACCGGCCAGTGACTGTCATGACAATGCACAACGCATCATGTAATCCGATCGCTGCTCAAGGGACGCAGTCATGGAAATCAAAAATTTCAAACTCTCGAACGTCGGACGCTTTGGCGACCTGGATATTCAGTTTGCCCCTACTCCGACACACTGTTCGAACATCACGGTGCTGGTGGGAAACAACGGCAGTGGAAAAACCACCATTCTTAATTCCCTGAATATTTGCCTGAGCTGGCTGGTCGCAAAAATTCGCTCCAATAAGGGCAATGGCAAATACCTTGTCGATCAAGACATTCGCAACGGCGCCTCAGGAGCCGTCCTTTCGATTGGCATCACCGACCTTTCACACCCGCGCGCAGCTGGCAGTGATCCGGGTTCCGAAAACGAATTGTTCGTATGGGGCGCTGCCCGAAGTCGACAAGAAGGTGCAGCCTCGGGCCGTGGATATTTGAACGAAGTCAGACTGCTTGCAGACCACTACCGCACTCAACTCACCGCCGACGATAACGCCTCACTCCCACTAATCGCTTATTACCCAGCCGAACGTTGCGTTCTCGACATCCCGCTTAAAATCACCAGCAAACAAGCCTCTGATCAACTCGACGGCTATGACACCAGCTTCAACGGTGGCGCCGACTTTCGCGGTTTTTTTGAATGGTTTCGTGAACGTGAGGACAGCGAAAACGAGGATGGGATTTCCGATACCGCACTGGCCGAAATGGCGGAAAAATTCGGTACTGACAGCGACGCCTGGAAAGCGCTCTCCAATTTGAAAGCCTCCACTCGCGATCGCCAATTGACTGCCGTTCGTTCGGCTCTGACTGCGTTCATGCCGTACGTCACTAACCTGCGCGTACAACGCAAGCCCCATCTGCATATGGTAATCGACAAGCATGGCGCGACATTCAATGTCACTCAGCTCTCGCTTGGCGAAAAGTCGATGATTGCGTTGGTGGGTGACATGGCCAGGCGTCTGGCGATGATGAATCCATCAATGGACAACCCGCTGCACGGTGACGGCATTGTTCTGATCGACGAGGTGGAATTGCGCATGGATCCGCAATGGCAGCTCGTCTTGATTGCGCAATTAAGTGCAACCTTTCCCAATTGCCAGTTCGTGTTGACCACGCGTTCACCACTGATCATTGGTGATACCAAAGGTGTGCTGGTTTACCTGCTTGATGATGGCGATAGCAGTGAATAGACAAGTTGCTGTGAGGGCGTCAGTGTCCGCAAATATGCAGGTAACGGAATAAAGATTGTAGGAGTGAGCCTGCTCGCGATAGCGGTGTATCAGTCAACGCTGATGGTGACTGATACACCGCTATCGCGAGCAGGCTCACTCCTACAGGGAGAGTTTTTTATTCAGTGAGTATGCAATCAATCATCCGGCATTTCCGGCGGCTTGGCTGGTTTCGCAGGCTTGGTCGACTTCGCGTTCTTCGCACCTTTTGCCGGTTCCGGCGTAGCAGCAACCGGCGCTTGAGCCGCAGCGGCCGCTTCCTTCTCGGCCATTGGCATGGCATCGATGGTGTCGAAAATCTTCTTCAGATCCAGCGCTTTCGCTTCATCCCCCGAAGCCGAGAGTTTGGTCTCGCCGTCCTTGCCCACCAGGAACACTTTCGGATACGCCCCGGCGCCGAGTTTCAGCGAGCGCAGCAGCGCCATGGTGTCTTGCTGGCCCATGTCTTTGCCGTCGAGTTGGCCGGACATGTTGAGGATGGTGTAGACCTTGATGTTGCGGTCGGTGACGCCCTTTTTGTTGGCGGGATCCTCCAGCGACTTTTTCAGCGCCACCCACACGGGGTCGACGGTGCTTTGTGCGATCACGATCAGCGGTCGGGCGCGGCCCATGTCCCCGGCGATGGGCGAATCGTTGTCAGCGGCGAACAAGGGGCCGGCAATCGCCAGCAAGAGTGTCAGGGTCAATGACCTGATGAGCATGCGCATCTCCTTTTGATATCCACGCTCTAATGATTGCGCATCGTGGCGATTGTTCCGGGCCAACCCGGCAAATATCTTCCGCCTAGTCAGAAGCTTAGGACAGGCGCGACATTGCGCAACATATCCGACATGATCGCAACGCGGATTTGATTACCTTTTATGACCGCATTAGGGTGGTGATTCTGCCAATGGAATGGAGTTCCCCCGCATGTACATCGATTACCTGTGCGATCACCCCGGATTGATCGAAGAACTGGCCACGCTCAATTTTCAGGAATGGGGCGAGTTTCGTCCCGGACAAACCGTCGAGGACCGTATCGAACACATGCGCGAGTCTTGCGGCAAAGGTGCAGTGCCGAGTGTCGTGGTAGCGCTAGAGGGTTCGCGACTGCTGGGCGGCGCGCTGTTGATCGAAAGTGATCTGAAGCTGCGCCCGAACCTGACGCCATGGCTGGCGGGGGTTTACGTCAAGGCTGAGGAACGCGGTCGCGGGATTGCTTCGCAACTGGTCAATCGAGTGGTTGCAGAAGCGGCGGCGTTGGGTGTGCGGGAGTTGTATCTCTACACCGACACGTCGCAGTCGCTGTATGCACGGCTGGGTTGGGAAGTGATTGAAGAGCTGGTCTACGACGATTTGCAGGTGACGGTGATGAAATACGTCATTGAGCGCTAACCCTAGTGAGGCGGCTCGCCGCAAGCGTGCAGCCTCACTCCAGCGCTGAATCGAGCGCCAAGAGCAATTGCGAAGGATCGACGGGTTGTCCACCGAGCTTGAGTTCACCGCTGTCGAGTTCAACGCTCAACCTCACCGACGCCCGATCGCCCGGGTACTTGCGCAGCACCAGTTCGATGCCATTGGCCGTCTCGTCGGCGGTACCGAGCAAATCCCACAGACTCTCGCTCAGATCCAGTAGCACTTTTTGCTGCTGCAGATCGACTACCTGCGGCGCGTACAGCCAATGGCTCATGCGCATCTCACGCGGTTCGACGGTGATAGCGAGGCGGCCATCGCAGTGGACAGTGGTTTCACTCATGGCCGGATCAGAACGCCAGTTTGTAACCGATCAGCACCAGCATCGTCGCCAGGCACGGGCGCAGCACTTCATCGGAGATGCGTCCGGTCAGGTGGCTGCCGAGCCAAATACCTGGCAGCGAGCCGACCAGCAAGAAGCCCAGCACGCCCCAATCCATATTGCCCATGCTCGCGTGGCCCAGGCCTGCAACCAGCGTCAGTGGTACGGCGTGAGCGATTTCAGTGCCGACCAGACGGCGGGTCGGCAGCAGCGGATAGAGGATGAACAGCGCGACCGTGCCGAGGGCGCCCGCACCGATCGACGTCAGGGCGACCATGGTGCCGAGGACCAGACCGGTGATCACGGTCATCACGTTCAGGCGCGAACCGCTTGGGTTGTAGTTACCGCCGGCGCGTTTGTGGGCGAAGTCGAGCAAGCGTTTCTTGAAGAAAATCGCCAGCGCCGTGGCGAACAATACAAAGCCGAGCGCTTGTTTGATGATGGCGTTCATCGCGTCCGGCGCGGTGTGCAGAGTGCTGAGGAACCACAGAGTCATGGCCACCGCCGGCACGCTGCCGAGGGTCAGCCAACCAGTGATGGCCCAGTCGATGTTTTTGTTTTTGCGATGGACGAGCACACCACTGGATTTGGTAATGGCGGCGTACAAAAGATCAGTGCCCACCGCGGTTGCCGGGTTGATGCCGAACCACAGCAGGATCGGCGTCATCAACGAACCACCGCCGACACCGGTCATGCCGACGATAAACCCTACTACCAGCCCGGCAATCACCAGTCCGAAATTTGCCAATTCCATTAAACCGTCCAGAAAAACGACAGGAAAAATCTGGCCCGCAGCATAGCGATTTTTCTTATAACCACATATATCGATGCGGTCTATCGTTATGCCATATCAACCTCACCACTCTTTCCCCCCTGTGGGAGCGAGCCTGCTCGCGAATACGTTGTGTCAGTCGACACATGAGTTGAATGATCCACCGCATTCGCGAGCAGGCTCGCTCCAACAGGGGTTGTGTGGCTGGCTTCGATAGTTAGTGCACCCGCCGGCCCGGCTTGAAGCTGTGGGTTCTGTTGATCCACACCGTGGCCAGCGCGATCAGCGACAGAATCAGCAACGCCCACGGAAACGACATCGCCCCTGCGCGATCCAGTAGCAAACCGCCAAACAAGCCGCCCCCGGCAATCGCCACGTTCCACGAGGTTGTAAGCATCGCCTGCACCACATCGACATGCTCACCGGCCGAGTCCGCCGCCGAGGTCAGCAGCAAGGTGGCCGAGCCGCCAAACGACAAGCCCCACACCGCCATGCACGCGTAAATGACCAGCGGTGACGGTGCCGCCAATGCCAGTACCAGCGCCGTCAGGGCAAACACCGCGAGGCTGATCAACGTCAGCCAGCGCAACCAGCGATCCACCAGCATGCCAATAATCCAGATCCCCACCAGCGAACACAGGCCAAACACCAACAAAACCAGGTCGACCCGGTCGGCGAGCCCGGCCTGCATCAGAAACGGCGCGATGTAGGTGTAGAGAATGTTGTGTCCGAGCATCCACGTCAGCACCACGAACAACACCGGTCGCACGCCCGGTAGACGCATGGACTCAAGCAGCGGCAGACGCTCGGCACTGGCTTGCCCCGGACGATCCGGCACCGCAATGACAATCCACGCGGCCAACACCAGGGCCAGCGCCGACATGATCCCGAACGACGCGCGCCAGCCGATCAGGTTGCCCAGCCACGTTCCCGCCGGCGTGCCCAGTGACAACGCCACGGGCGTGCCGAGCATGGCAATCGCCAGCGCCCGCCCCTGTTGATGCTCCGGCACGATGCCGCGCGCATAACCGGCCATGATCCCCCACGACAGCCCCGCCGCCATCCCGGCGAGAAAACGCGAAGCCAGGGTCAGACCGTAATGGCTGGAGAACGTGGTGACGGTGTTGAACACCAGAAACCCGCCAACCGTCATCAACAACACCCGCCGCCGTGGCCAGCCGCGCGTGGCGACGGTCAGCGGAATCGCCGCGACAATCGAACCCAACGCGAAGAGCGTCACCAGTTGCCCGGCGAGCACCTCGCTGACATTGAGCCCGGCGCCGATTTGCGGCAGCAGCCCGGCGGGCAGGGTTTCGGTGAGGATGGCGATGAAGCCGGTCATGGCAAACGCCAGCAACGCGGCATAAGGCAGTTTGTCCGCTCGGGCGTTGCGGTCGACACGAGTGAAATCGGCGCTTGCGGGGTCGGTCATGACGGGTGCAGCTCCTTTTTGATCAATAGTGGCGGTGGATTGTATACAAAAACAACCTTCACTATTGGATCAATGTGGGAGCGAGCCTGCTCGCGAATGCGCTAGTTCAGTCAACACTTCAGCGCCTGAAGGACCGCATTCGCGAGCAGGCTCGCTCCCACATTTGATATCTGCACACCACAGGTTTCGTGGAACTCATTGCACCGGCAAGAAATTCAGGAACAGCAAACTCTGCGCATAGTTAAGGCCGATCCGCCGGTAGCGCTCATCAAGCATCTGCGTGATCAGGTCCAGTCGCGCAACGATTTTGCCGAACTCGGTGGCGAAGCTCAGGTTGCTGCCCTCCTCCGAGATCTCATTGGAAAACAGCAGCGGCTGGCCCTCCTTGTTCTGGCGTTGGGACAAAATCCACGTGGCTTTTTCGATATTGCGGGCGGCGTTGTGAACGAACGTCGGGTTGATCGCGTCCGTCATGTAGAACTCGGTGCGATTGCCGTGGGCGGTGACCAGCATGCTGCCGATTGCATAGATGAACGCGCCGACGCGATCACCGAGAAACTCCGGACTCATCGCATAGCTGAGCGCGGCCAGATCCTTTCGACCACCCAACACCGGCAGCGGCTGTTGCTGCTCGATGGCCTGGCGCACCTGTTTCACCGCGGCATGGATGTTGAGGAAACCCGACTTGCGCAGCTCGTCCGGGTTGCGCAAGTACAGCTTGCCTTGCAAGCGGTAAAGACTGCTGAGGTTGTCGCGCATCGCCAGCGTGGCCATGCGGTCGACGCTGGTCTGCAAAAATTCCTGCGGCTGACCGTCACGCATCTGGTTGAAAAAACCGTTGCCGTCCTGATGGCTGCAGCCGCTGAACAACAGCGACGACAAACAGACGAGCAACAAGCACGGACGACGAAAAAAAGGGGCAATCAGATGAAAAGCGCTCGGCATGAATTCTCGATCAGGCACGTTCCTGTGCGGCGGGAGTCACCGCATCCTGGCCATGGATAGAGCCGCCGATTGCGAAAAAGTGCAGTGGTGCACATGACCAACCGACCTTCGGCACCTTCGCCACAACCAATTAGTCTGTCTTTATTGTTGAAATAAACGATTCATCAGCTATAAATTTCCTTCCATACAACAAATAGCATGACTAGTACCCATGTAGGAGCTGCCGAAGGCTGCGATCTTTTGATCTTGCCTCTGAAATCAAAGGCAAAAGATCACAGCCGTCGGCAGCTCCTACACGGCATCGGCGCCATTTTGAAAACAACAACAAAAAGGAACGTCAACCATGCTTCAATCCCGTCACCTGCTCTCCGGCCTCGGACTGTCCCTGATGATCGCCGCCCTCTCCGCCAACGCGGCCGGCCTCAGCGCCGAACACAAAGCCTTCGGCAAAACCAATGACGGCACGCCCGTCGAACAATACATCCTGCGCAACAGCCACGGCATGCAAGCCACCGTCATCACCTACGGCGCGACCCTGCAATCGCTGAAAGTCGCCGACAAGCACGGCAAGTTCGACGACGTCGTGCTCGGCTTCGACGATGTGCAGGGCTACCAGAAGGGCACCGCCTACTTCGGCGCGACCATCGGCCGCTTCGGCAATCGCCTCGCCGAAGGTGCGTTCGAACTCGACGGCAAGCGCTATCAAGTGCCGCAAAACGATAAGACCAATGCGCTGCACGGCGGCACGCTGGGCTTCGACAAGAAAGTCTGGAAAGCACAGGAAACCAAGGACAAGGATTCCGTCGGCGTGACCCTGACCTATCTGTCGGCGGACGGCGAAATGGGCTTCCCCGGCAACCTCACCACCGAAGTGACCTATCGCCTCACCGACAACAACGAACTGCGCATCGACTACAAGGCCAGCACCGACAAACCGACCGTGCTCAACCTGACCAACCACAGCTATTTCAACCTCGCCGGCGCCGGCAATGGCGACATCCTCAAACAGGTCGCCACCCTGCACGCCAGCCGTTACACCCCGGTCACCGCCAAATTGATCCCGACCGGCGAACTGGCGCCCGTGGCCGGCACGCCGATGGACTTCAGCAAACCGACCGCGATCGGTACGCACATCAAGGCTGATCATCCGCAGCTGAAATTCGCTGAGCCGAAACAGGGTGGGTTCGATTTCAACTGGGCGCTGGATACCAAGGGTGATATCGGCAAAGTTGCGACTGAGGTGAGCGATCCGCAATCCGGTCGCGTGCTGCAGTTGTTCACCACGGAACCGGGTGTGCAGTTCTATACCAGCAACTTCCTCGACGGCACGGTCAAGGGCAAGGGTGGCAAGGTGTATCCGCACTGGGGCGCGTTTACCCTGGAGACTCAGCACTATCCGGATTCACCGAATCAGCCGGACTTCCCGAGCACTCGCCTTGATCCGGGGCAGACTTACAGCCACAGCGTGGTGTTGAAGTTCTCCGCCAAATAACCTCCAACGCTGATCGTTCCCACGCTCCGCGTACCTTCGCGAACTGGAACGCGGAGCGTCCCTTGAGGCATTCCATTGTTGCGCGTGGGAACGATCAATCACCAAGGAGATTACAGACCCACACGCTCCAATCCCTGGCGCATGCCTTGATCCGCCTGCTCGCACCATTGCTTCAGCGTCAGACTCGGCGGCAGATTGGCCTCCAGGGTTTTGTATTGACCATCGTCCAATACCTCACCCTTGCGACCTTGCGCCTCGTTCTTATCGCCGTCGCTCTTGTCCATCTGCCCTGGAATACCGGCAACAAACGCCACCATTTTATTGGCGTTCGCAGTGCTTTCAGCTTTCAGGAAACCTTTGTCAACGCAATGGTTAATCAGACCGGACATGTTGCGCCCAGTGTCGTACATCCCTTTCAACGTAGCAGCGTCCGGTCCTTCTGCGTGAGCAACATTGACGGTGCCGAGAGCGGCGGTCAGTGCGAGGATCAAAGCGGTGTTCTTCATGTTTATTCCTTTAATGGATGAAGCCAGGTTGTTTACTTGCAGTATTCCTGAGGGCGAACGAAGAGCTCACCCTCGCGGATTCAACTGACCACCGCTCCTTTGGGGCCACTGGCAATCAGCGAGGCCCCGCAGGCGGTTTTCATGCCGTCCAGCGCGATGGGCGTTCCATCGACGGTGTAAGTGCTGCTGCCTTCGGCAATTGGAAAAATGCCTTTGCACAGAGGACAGCTGACCTTGTGACCCACCCCGGCGATGGGCTTGCCGTTTAGGTCGGTCTGGGAAAAGGCTTCGAGGACTTTGCCACCGTGAGTGGTGGAGTCGCCCAAGCGAATGGCGTCTTTCATGTTGTCACTCCTTCGACTACGAGGGTTGACTGCAGCCTCGATCAATTTCGCGTCTTTCGGCCACCAATGGCAGAGATTTTTATCAGAGGCAGGTTGCGTTTAATCAACCTTCAAAAACGTGGCCTGCCCCTGATATATTTCATAAATTTTTAGAGATTAAAAAGTGGCTATTCGGCTGCAATTTTACCGAGAGTCAACCTACACGCGGAAGGCCTCATTTAAGCCAACCTCTTCATCCTCGTCCCCATCTTCAAGACACCTGAAATTTCTTCCATTGAGTGCTGTTTTAAGTAGGGCGTACAGTTCTGCTGATTGGAAATTCACTTGGAGCCACAGGGATTCATCATCCCCATAAATGAGACGACTATCGTAAGCCCCACTGCTATTCAACGAGTGATCCTTCAAATAAAGATCACCGTCGCCCGAGCGAACACAAGCACTACTAGCTTTAACAATGTCGATGACATGCTGAGCTGTAGAGTTGTCGTCAAACACCAATTTGTATTCATAACTCATGATCCGTGTGGTCTCCCTCGGACAGCTGGTAAATCGGCAGGATTACGAATGCCAATGTGAGTTTTATTAGGATCGGTGGAAACTTTACCCTCATCATCCAGTTGATGATTGGACGGATCCTGTTTATGGATGTGTGCATTGTTGCCAGATTTGTGAGGGCAGGCATTCAAGTTTCCGTACTTGTGAACCCTGACCTCTGAACCGTCTGCATGCTTCCAGGTTTCGTTAACCCCATTGTCTTTGGTTTTCGAAAATCCAGCGCTGTTCAACGTTCTACCGGCGCGAGGAATACTCGTACCTTTCATCCGAGGTAGATCAGAAGAGGCGGAAAGGCCAAGTGGATCAATCCACTCCAGCGGGTTAGGTACGTAATGATAAAGGTTCAGTCCACCAGCCAGCCCAATCGGGTCCTGTGAAATGAAACGCCCTACCTCAGAATCGTAGTATCGGTAGCGATTGTAATGCAGCCCCGTCTCATGATCGTGATACTGCCCCTGGAACCGTATCGGGTTCTTCACGCCATGCTGCCGCGCCCACTCCGAGCGCTGTTCCGTCACCTGTCCCCACGCCTTGTACTGTGCGGTCCACGCCATGTTGCCTTGGGAATCGGTCAGCTCCTGCGGCGTGCCGAGGTGATCACACTGATACCAGGCCACCGCATCAAACGGTAATGCCGTTGCCTTGTGATTCCACACTGGATCTTCATCAAGGCTGTATTCACCGCTGTAATCCGGCAGCCCAATCAGATCAATTGGCGCATGCCGTACAGCCTGTGCAACAGGAACAAAAGTGCCGGGTTCGAAGACGTAGTGCACCGTGCGGCCGGGTTCGCCATCGCTCTGTGCCGGACTGCTTTCCCAGGCGAGGTTGTCGCCATCCCAGCCGTACAAGGTGAAGCCGCAGCCGAGTTCGCGTTGTTTGCGCGCGTGTTCGTTTCTGTTCCAGAGAGAGCCTGCTTCAGGCCGCTGCTTGTAGTGCGCACGCGAGTTTTTGTGCAGGCGTCGTCCCAGTGCGTCGTAGGCGAAATCCACACTGAGGCGCGGGTCTTCGAAATGCACCAGTCGATCAAACAGGTCCCAGCGCAGGTCGCTGCGTTGGCCGTTGTGCCAGCGCTGGATCTGGTTGCCGCGTTCGTCGTAGTCGTAATGCGTGCCGGCGTATTCGCGCAGGAGGTTGTCGACCAGTTTGCTGCGCGGTGGGGTCAGGTCCAGTGGGCGGCGAATTTCTGTCGCCTTGTCGTCGAGCAGGTTGCCGGCCGGGTCGAAGGCGAAGGTTTCCACGCCTTGACGTGTGGTGGCGCTGAGCAATCGGCCGACGGGATCGTAGCGATAGGCGAGCGGGCCACGACGGCTGTCGTTGATGTCGGTCAGTTGGCCGGCGGCGTCGTAGCTGTATTCGCGTTTGAGCAGTGTGGATTTGTCGTCGCTGCGTCCCAGCAGTTGTTCTTGCAAACGGCCGGCCGGGTCCCAGCTTTGGGTTTGCAGCAGGTGGTTGCCTTGATGGCGGGCGACTTCGCGGTGCAGGTCGTCGCGTTCGTAGCCGATCAGTTCGTGTTCATCGAGGCGCAGGCCCAGCAGGTGGCCGCTGCCGTACGTCAGCCAGCTGACGCGGTGGCCGTCCGGGCGCACGGTGGCGACTCGTTGGTTGAGCACGTCGTACTCGTGCTGCCAGATCGCGACGGTGGGCTTTTCCAGGCCGAGGTAATGCTGGTGCTCGCGCAGCAGGTTGCCGACCGGGTCGTGGAACCATTGCAGGCGGCTGTCGGCGTTGTCGGCCAGCACCAGATTGCCGTTGCCATCGTAGGCGAAGGTTTCGCTTTGCGACTGATCGCCCAGAGTGGCGCGACGCTCGGTCAAACGGCCCATCGGGTCGAAGCTCAAAGAGATGACACGTTGGCCATTGATCGATTGGGCGAGGCGACCGGTCAGTGGGTCGTACTGATAACGCGTGCTGCGCCCATCGAAACCGCGTTCCTCGAGCAGACGACCGACCGGGTCGTAGTGGAAGTGCGCGCGTTGTTCGTTTTCGTTTTCCAAAGCCGTTAACCGTCCGAGACGGTCCCAGCGATAGCGCAGGGTTTGTTCGGCTGCGTCGATGCGTTCGGCGATCAAACCGGCAGCGCTGTAGCTCCACGTGGTGCAACGATCAAGTCCATCAACGTGCGCCAACAACCGACCTTCGGCGTCGCGCTCAAAGCGCTCTTCGGTCTTGTCCGGGTGCTTGATCAACACCAATTGCCCGGCCTTGTATTCGTATTCGGTGGCGTTGCCGGCAGCGTCGGTGAAGCAGGTCATCTGCCCGAGTTCGTTGTATTCCCACGCGCTGGTTTTGCCCGAGCAATCGACGTACTCGACCAGTTGCCCGGCGTCGTTGTAGTCCAACGTCTTTTCGTTGCCGTTGGCGTCCTTGATCGCGGTGGGCAGGCCGGATTTGTTGTAGGCGTATTCGGTTTTGTTGCCCAGCGGATCGAGCGCTTCGACCAGATTGCCCTGGTCGTCATAGGCGCGCTGCCACTGACCGCCCTCGGCGTCGCTGATCTTGATCAGCAGGTCCTGATCGTCGTAGGCGTAATGCATCACGGTATGGTCGGCGCGGATGTGTTCGAGCAGGTTGCTGCGCTCATCGTAGCTGTAGCGATCGGTGCTGCCGTCAGCATTGACGCGGCGCACGATGTTCTTCGCCTCGTCGCGGAAGAACCATTCCGAACGCTCGTCCGCGTAGCGGATGCGATAGGTGTAGCCAAGGATGTCGTAGTAGTGCCAGGTCTCGTTGCCGAGGGCATCGGTGACGTAGGTCAGACGGATGTTCTCGTCCCACTCCAGACGGGTATCAAAGCTGCCGTCGTCCGCCCACTCGCGCACGGCTTTGGCCTTGGCGCTCGAACCGTCCCACTGCAGGTTCGTGCCGCGCCCGGTGCGGTCGGTGTAGCGGGTGATCAGGTGATGCTGGAGCTGATACGACCAGACTGCACCGCTCTCGTCCTGCGCCTGAATCAGGTCGCCATAGGCGTCGTACTGGTACGCACACAGCTGGCGCAGCGGTTCTCCATCAACGATCTGCCAGACACCGATAAACCGGCCGTGATCGTCGATCATCGTGCCGAGGTGCAAATGGACTTTGGTGAAGTCGTTTTCCTGATAGGTGATCAGGTCGGAGAGCACCGAGTGTTCGCCGTGACGATGCTCGTAATGCAGCATCATCCCGGCGCCGTTGCGCAGCGAGATATTGCTCAGCACAAAGCGCTGGCCACGGCGGACGTAGGTTTCCTTGCGCTCGAAACCACGGCACAGCAACAACTGATCTTCGCTGTTGCGGACCAGGGTGATGTCTTCGATGGCGTCGTAGTGGAACAGGCCGACTTTTGGCAGTGGGTAGCTGTGGTCGCGGCCGTCAGCGCCGTAGAAGGTCAGGCCATCGTCCACGCAGTCGAAACGTGTGGTGAATTCGTTGATCCAGCGCGCACCGAGTTCACTCTGATCGTAGGCGTCGAGGCGTGAGTTGTAGGTGCGCGTCCATTCGATCGGGAAGGGGCCGGGCAGGCTGAAATCGGTATGGCTGAGGCTTTCAGAGCCTATGGCGAAATTGATACTGCGCCCCGTGCTGGCGCAGGCGCAGTTTTTTTTCGGCTCGGGTGCGTGAGTCGCCGAAGCCTGTTGGCCGTTAGAGGCCAACTGCCCCTCGGATGCCGTACGCTTCGCCTGACCGGTCTTGTCCGGGTGGACCGCGGCGTTCTGCCCATGGGCATTGCGCTTGCGCCACAAGGTCACGGCACTGGAGAGGATCAGCAGCAACCAGCCGATCGAGTTCTGCACCGACTCATCGTCGAGCTTGCTCAACTGCGTACGCAGCTCCGGGCCCATGGCGCGCAGTTTTTTGGTTTCGTCAGAAACGGTTTTTTTGAAGTCATCGGGGACAAGGTTTTGCGCCACGCTGTTGGCCAGGCCTTTGCCTGCCGACTTCAGGGCGCTGTTGGCAGCCCCGAAAACATTGCTGAATGAGGCCAGCGGATCATTCTTGAATTGATCGGCTGCGGCGCTCGCCTGGGCGCTGGCTGCATTCAGATCACCTTTGGCATCCAGATTGCCGAACGCCACCGCTTCGATGCCTTTGGCAATCTCATTGATGACTTCTTCACCGAGCTTGCCAGCGTCCGCCAGAATACCCGGCAACTTACCTTTGGCTTGCTCAACAAAATCATCGAGGGTGCCGATAATCGAGGCGTTCAGGTGACCGACCAACACTTCAATCACTGAAGTGCTCAGCAGCAATTTGCTACTGGCCCTCATTTCCTGACGCACCAGAAACAGCGTCGGGCGCAAAGTCATGCGCGCAGCTGCCATCGACGGCGGCAAAGGCAATACGCCAATCAGGTTGATGCCCAGGCTGGCCCACGCGAGCAAGTCGCGTTGCTTGGCGTTCGACAGGGTGACGATGTCACCCAGCGCATCGACTAGCGCCATGATGTTGCCCACCACCGGCAGGAAGCCGGCGTAGTTCTTGATTCGATCAAGCGTGACCACGCCATCCGTAGCCGATTGCAGCCAAGCATCGAAGGTTGCCGCACTGCTGGCGACGTCCTGAATGTCGATGGCGTTCAGTGGAACGATGGCAACCTGAGGTTCACGTTTTACAGCAGCTACTTCATTAGTCATGACAGCATCTCACCCGCCAACAGGCCCGGGGTTTTCAAGGAAGGTTTTGGCAGACTCGGTGCAGGCAGGCTCGGCAACTTGCCCGCCTTGCTCGCCGCCCCTAGAAGCCCCGACGCACTTGGCAACACCGCACTCGCCAGCTTCGGCAACCCCGCCACCCCGCCCTGCACCACACCTTTCACTTGCTGCGCCGTTTGCATCGCACCTTGCGCCGTCTGCATCGCACTCATCCCTGTTTGCGCCATGTCCTTGCCCTTCTCCAACATCTCCCAACTCTTGCTCGGCAACACCTGCGCGACCATCGCCTGCACTTGGCTCGGCACCTCTTCAGGCCCCGGCGGATTCAACGGCCATTCCGGCTTGCCGATGTAACTGCCATCGCTCCAGGTATCCGCCGGGTCTTTACCGAACAGCACCCGCGCAGGCCCCGGTGCGGCGCCGGCGACACTGGCGAAACCCTTGCCGTCGAGCTTGCCCTTGATGCTTTTGCCCAGCGCATCGATGACTTCGTAATCGCCCTCTTTGATGCCCTGACGCCCAGCGTACTGGTTGAACAATTCCAGGTTGCCCTTGCCCGGTTTCGGTGGTTCCGGGAATACCCCAGCGAGACTTTTCGCCCCGGTGTAGGCGAAGTTCGCCGCGTGCGCGGTGTACGGGCCGCTGGTGGCGTGGGTGATGCCGCCGGCGTTGTAGGTGGTGGCGCTGCCGCCGCCCTGAATCACCAGTTCGGTTTTTGCGGTGATGGTGATGCGGTCGGCGTTGGCGGTAATGTTGAGTTTGGCCAGCAGGTTGATGCTGTCCTTCAGCGCGCGTACGTCGATGTCGCCGGAGGCCGCGACCAGCCGCCAGCCCATGCTCTGCACAAACAGGCGCATGCCGCGACTGGCACTGGCCAGCAGGCGTTTGCCGATCGACAGGCTGGTGTGGCCGGTGCTGCTCAGCGCCAGGTGTTCGCCGGTGGCGATGTGGCTGGAGCGCGGCGTGGTCAGGGCAATACCAGCCGGGCTGGCGAGGACC
Organism: Pseudomonas sp. NPDC085632; assembly: GCF_044541255.1. Lineage (NCBI taxonomy): Bacteria > Pseudomonadati > Pseudomonadota > Gammaproteobacteria > Pseudomonadales > Pseudomonadaceae > Pseudomonas > Pseudomonas sp. NPDC085632. The sequence continues at coordinate 159,382 of NZ_JBITSX010000009.1, forward strand.
AGATGCGGCTCGGTGAACTCGGGGAATTCGTTGGCAGTGAGGTTCGCAGGACCCGAGCCGAGTACGCCTTGATGCTGAGCGTGCAGCGCTTTGGCGACGTCGTCCTGATCGCCAGCTTCCTGGGCCTGCAACTCTTTGGCTTGAACGGCGAATCCATCTTGCTGATCGCTGGCAGTCGCGAGGCGCTCGGCGGTTTCCGGCAGATCCTTGTGATGCTTGGATTCGTTCGGGCGCGGCTCAGTCGTGATGAGCAGACCGGCCGCCGCACGCACCGCACCGTGGCGATCGGTTCTTAGTTCAAAACCTTCACCGCGCGGCTGGCCACCGCTCGGGCGCGGATGAGTCAGATAACCAAGGTTGATCGCACTCGCACCGTGGTCACTGCGCAGCGCAATGCTGATCTCGCTGGTGGTATCGTCGATGCGCAATTCGTTGGCGCGGCTGCCCTTGTATTCCTTGCTCTTGACCGTGGCCAGGGTCTTGAAATCCGGCAGCTTGTACGGCGGCAGATTCGCGCCGTGGTACAGGCAACCGGTGATCAGCGGCTGATCGGGATCGCCCTCAAGGAAGGTGATCAACACCTCCATGCCGACCCGTGGGATGTTGATCGAACCGAAGGTTTCCGCGGCCCAGCTCGACGCGATACGCATCCAGCAACTGGTCATGTCGTCGTGCTTGCCTTCGCGGTCCCAGAAGAACTGCACCTTCACCCGGCCGTACTGGTCGCAGTAGATCTCTTCGCCTTCCGGGCCGCAGACCACGGCACTCTGGGTGCCGAGGACTTTCGGTTTCGGGTGATCGAGCGGCGGACGGTACGGCACGTCCCACGGGATCGCGCTGAAGCGGTTGCGGTAGCCCTGGTGGAAATCGTCCTTGTTGTCCGTTGTGTCGCTGGTCACCGACTCTTCCAGCACTTGCGGCTGTTTGCCTTCGTGGAAGATCTCAGTGAGCAGCCACAGGTCGTTCCACGTCGGGTTTGCGTGTTCGGTCAGGGCGAGGAAATGCCCGCTGACCAGAATCGGCTGATCACTGTTGCCTTCGGCCAGACGATAGTCGCTGCGATGACGTTCCAGCGCGCGATTGGCCAGGTGTTTACCGCGCTCGCGATCGACGAAACGGCCCGGGTAGTCGTAGTCCTCAAGATCCGGTTGGGCGCTGCTTTTGGCATCGCTTTCCAGCTCGATCTTCGGTTTGACGAAGTCGTAATCGCGCCGTGTCGTACGGCTGGTGCGCGTGGCCAGACGCAGGCCGAAACGCTTGACCACCGGTTTGTCCGCGACCAGCCCGGAGTCTTGCTGATAGGCCACGGGCGCCAGTTTGGGGAACACCGTCTGGTCATCACCGAAGGTGAGTTTGTGGCCGCTGGTGGTGTGCTGAAAGTGGTAGTGAATCCCCTCCTCCTCGCACAGGCGCTGGATGAAATCGAGGTCCGACTCGTCGTACTGCACGCAGTAAATGCGTTCGGGATAAATCGCGCTGAGCTGGAAGTGGTAATCGCTGGCGAGAATGCCGTGCTCTTCCAGCACCTGGCTGATGATCTGCTGCACGGTCATCTGTTGGAAGATGCGCTGGTTGACCCGATGCGCGAGGTACGCCAGTTGCGGACGCAAGGAGATTTTGTAACGGGTCAGGCGCTTGCCCGCCTCGCCCTGGGCGATGCTGTAGACCAGCCCGTGAATCCCGCTGCCGCTCGGCGACAGCTGAAGAAACGCCAGTTTGTGCAGCACGCTTTCGAGGTTGATCGAAGCC
>NZ_JBITSX010000010.1:0-131124 GCF_044541255.1 Pseudomonas sp. NPDC085632
GCCGCTTGCGGTGTGGGCTGCGGTTCCTGTGTCGATGACAACTCCGGTTATAACAATAGCGGGAGCAGTTATCCGCCTGCAGGTTACGGTACGAACGGCGCCTATGCCGGGGGAGCGGCTTCGGCCCCTGCCTCGGCACAAGGCATGCTGTTCAACCAACTGCAACAAATGCAGGATCAGATATCGCGCCAGCAAGGTGTGATTGAAGAACTGCAGAATCAGGTTGCGCGCATGAAGCAGGAATCCCTGGAGCGATACCAGGATCTTGATCGGCGCATAGGATCCGGTGCTGCACCTGCCGCGACTCCTGAGAATTCTTCTGCCGGTGGCGATGCAAGTGCTGCTGCCGGTGCTGCCGCTGGCGCCGGGGCTGCTGCCCAGGCACCTGCTGCAAGTACTGAACCGGGTGATCCGGCCAAGGAAAAGCTGTATTACGATGCCGCTTTTGACCTGATCAAAGCCAAGGACTTCGACAAGGCCAGCCAGGCTTTTGCCGCTTTCCTGCGCAAATATCCGAACAGCCAATATGCGGGCAATGCCCAGTACTGGTTGGGCGAAGTCAACTTGGCCAAAGGCGATCTGCAAGGTGCAGGTCAGGCGTTTGCCAAGGTTTCGCAGCTGTATCCCAAGCACGCCAAAGTGCCGGATTCGCTATACAAGCTGGCTGATGTAGAGCGCCGCCTTGGTCATACCGACAAGGTCAAAGGCATTCTGCAGCAGGTGGTGGCCCAATATCCGGGTACCTCTGCGGCTCAGTTGGCCCAACGCGATCTGCAACGCATGTAAGCACGCTGACCCGTTTGGAAGAAACCCGCGCTTGTCGCGGGTTTTTTCGTTAGAATTCACGCCCTTTTTCTGAAACACGCTTCTTGTAGTCCGCGCGTTGGCGCGATTACCTGAAGTGCCTGACGGAGGCGGACAGCCTGTTTAGCTGTTACGCCCGTGGCGACTATGCAAGACACATTGAGAATCACCGAAGTTTTCTACTCGTTGCAGGGGGAAACGCGGACTGCCGGGCTGCCCACGGTTTTTGTGCGCCTGACCGGTTGCCCATTGCGTTGCCAATACTGCGACAGCGCCTATGCCTTCAGTGGCGGTACCGTGCGCACCCTCGATGACATCCTCGAGCAAGTGGCCGGATTTCGCCCGCGCTACGTCTGTGTCACTGGCGGTGAGCCGCTGGCACAGCCCAATGCCATTCCTTTGCTCAAACAGTTGTGTGATGCCGGTTATGAGGTCTCGCTGGAAACCAGCGGCGCCCTCGACGTCTCGGCTGTCGATCCGCGCGTCAGTCGCGTTGTCGACCTGAAGACGCCGGACTCGAAAGAGGCCCATCGCAACCGTTACGAGAATATCGAACTGCTGACGCCCAACGATCAGGTGAAGTTTGTTATCTGCTCGCGGGACGACTATGACTGGGCCGTCTCCAAATTGATTCAGTACGGTCTCGATCAGCGTGCCGGCGAAGTGCTGTTTTCCCCAAGTCACCATGACCTCAATGCTCGGGATCTGGCGGACTGGGTGGTGGCGGACAACCTGCCGGTGCGGTTGCAATTGCAGTTGCATAAATATCTATGGAATGACGAGCCGGGGCGCTGAGATGACCGAACAACTGAACACCACCGAAAAACGTGCAGTCATTCTGCTGTCCGGCGGCCTCGATTCGGCTACCGTCGTCGCCATGGCGCGTGCCGAAGGTTACGCCTGCTACACCATGAGTTTCGATTACGGTCAACGTTCGCACGCCGAACTGCATGCCGCTGCGCGCGTGGCGCGCGATCTGGGCGTGGTTGAACACAAGGTGATCGGTCTCAATGTGAACGGCATGGGCGGTTCGGCGCTGACCGACAGCAGTATCGATATCCCGGAAGAACTGGGCGAAGGCATTCCGGTCACTTACGTGCCGGCGCGCAACACAGTGTTCTTATCGTTGGCGCTGGGCTGGGCAGAAGTGCTTGGTGCGCGCGACATCTTTATTGGTGTCAACGCTGTGGACTATTCCGGTTACCCGGATTGTCGTCCCGAGTTCATCGAGTCGTTTGAGCGCATGGCCAATCTGGCGACCAAGGCGGGCGTGGAAGGCAATGGTTTCCGCATCCAGGCGCCGTTGCAAAACCTGAGCAAGGCACAGATCGTCCAGGCGGGCGTGAAGCTCGGCGTTGATTATGGCCTCACCGTGTCCTGTTATCAGGCCGACGATGAAGGCCGCGCGTGCGGTAAATGCGACAGCTGCCGGCTGCGCGCAGAAGGCTTTGCGGCCGCTGGTGTGAGTGACCCAACACCTTATTTTTGATTATTTTCAAAAAGGTGTTGAATAGTCCTTAAAAATCAGTATTATACGCGCCACCACACAGCGGGTCGTTAGCTCAGTTGGTAGAGCAGTTGGCTTTTAACCAATTGGTCGTAGGTTCGAATCCCACACGACCCACCATATTTGGCGGTTTAGAAAATCCGGAAGGCCCACGAAAGTGAGGATTTCCGGGTTTTTTTTTGCCTGCAATTTCGCTCCGCGTTATTTCAATACCCGCAGCGCTGACGCAGGTCAGAATCATCTTTTGTATCAACGGGATATTCTGTAGCCTTGCGCAGCTTCAACGCTGTCCGTGCCTGATAATACTCACTCTCCCGGCGGTACCCTCAAGCGGTCCGGAGCCGGGTGTATACTCGACTTTCGCGCGAAAGCGCCTGCAGGTCTTGCGAACATGACGCAGATTTCCGAACGCCTTCTGGTTCAAGCCCATCTCGATGCCAAACAGCCCAAACCGCTGACGGCTGAGGAAGAGGCTTATTACCGTTCTGCCATCGCCGCCGAGCTCAAGGCTCAGGACGCGGTGTTGGTGGCCCACTTTTATTGCGACCCGGTCATTCAGGCTTTGGCCGAAGAAACCGGCGGTTGCGTGTCCGACTCCCTGGAGATGGCTCGCTTTGGCAACGCTCACCCGGCGAAGACTGTGGTGGTTGCCGGTGTGAAGTTCATGGGCGAGACCGCGAAGATCCTCAACCCGGAAAAACGCGTGCTGATGCCGACCCTCGACGCGACCTGTTCGCTGGACCTGGGTTGCCCGGTCGACGAGTTCTCGGCGTTCTGCGATCAGCACCCGGAGCGTACGGTGGTGGTCTACGCCAACACCTCCGCAGCTGTTAAGGCTCGAGCTGACTGGGTAGTAACGTCGAGTTGCGCGCTGGAAATCGTCGAAAGCCTGATGGACAACGGCGAGACCATCATCTGGGGCCCTGACAAGCATCTGGGCACGTACATCCAGCGCAAAACCGGCGCCGACATGCTGCTCTGGGACGGTGCCTGCATCGTCCATGAGGAGTTCAAGTCCAAGCAGCTCGAAGACATGAAGGCGCTGTACCCGGACGCCGCGATTCTGGTGCACCCGGAGTCACCCACTTCGGTGATTGAGCTGGCAGACGCCGTGGGCTCGACCAGTCAGCTGATTGCCGCTGCACAGTCGTTGCCGAACAAGACGCTGATCGTTGCGACTGACCGTGGCATCTTCTACAAGATGCAGCAGTTGTGCCCGGACAAGGTCTTCATCGAGGCGCCAACCGCCGGTAACGGCGCCGCGTGCCGCAGTTGCGCGCATTGCCCGTGGATGGCCATGAACACCCTTGAGCGCACGCTGAAGAGCTTGAAGGAAGGCACGAACGAGATCTTTGTGGATCCGGCGTTGATTCCGCAGGCGATCCGGCCGTTGAAGCGCATGCTCGATTTCACTCAGGCAGCGCGGATGAAGCTGGCCGGTAACGCCTGAAAGCAAAAGATCGCAGCCTTCGGCAGCTCCTACAGAGAACAATGTAGGAGCTGCCGAAGGCTGCGATCTTTTTTTGTGGGCGCTTACTTTTGTTTCTTCGGGATCCGCACTACGCGGGTGTCGGAATAGATGTCGTGCCACGTGCGCTTCTGCTTGTCGTACAGCGACCAGAAGAATCCCAACCCCACGCACAGCCACGATGCGATCGACACCATAAAGCGCAACAGCGCCTGCCACAGGCTGATCGCTGTGCCGTCCTTGTTCTGCACCCGAATGCCCCACACCTGCATGCCCAGTGTCTGCCCGCCATGGGTCCAGAACTTGGCGAAGAACCCAAACAGCACCAACAGCAGTACGGTGGAGTAGAGCGGATCGCCGTCGAGCTTGCCAGCATCGGTCATTACCCGCAGACGCTCTTCACCGATGATCGCTGCCTGGATCATTTTGTAAACGAAGCCGGTCACGATCAACAGCGCGGTGCACAGTAGAAAGTCATAGAACATCGCAGCCAGACGACGGCCCAGGCCAACGGCAGGAAAATCGCCCTGGGGCGTGAGCAGGTTTTTCGACATGGCAGCCTCTGAACGCAAAATGAAGCGCCATTTTACGGATTCGCGCGCACAAAAAAGCCCCTGATATCAATATCAGGGGCTTTTTCGTTACATAAGATCAGGCTTCTGCTTGTACTTCGTCAGCCTGCATGCCTTTCTGGCCTTGCACAGCAACGAAGGTCACTTTCTGGCCTTCTTTCAGGCTTTTGAAGCCGTTGCCCTGAATGGCGCGGAAATGCACAAACAGATCCGGACCGCTTTCTGGAGTGATAAAACCAAAACCTTTCTCGTCGTTAAACCACTTGACGGTACCGCTCTGACGTGTGGACATTTCTTATTTCCTTTGACGCAAAAATTGATGACAGTCTCTTTCTCATGAAAGAGTACTGGGGCTGGTTGCAGGAGAGTAAGAAGACGTCGAACGGGATGTAGCTAACTTGTAGGCTACTGCCCAGGTCACGATTCCAAGCTGACCCATGCAAACACAGTGGACAAACTCTACGCCAACTACGGGAGAAAAAACAAGCCCCCTGAAGGCCCCGGTTTTACTGTGCTTGATGGTAGTTAGTCAGTTCACTAGTGCAGCCTTAGACGATTCGCTTGTTCAATTGTTTTCGATCGTTATAAGCAAAGTTCATATTCGAATCGAATGTTAGAAAATGCACTTTTTTGTGGCGATTGCGTTACACATTAGTGCACGCATAACGCAATCGCGTTACTTATAGAAACAGTCAATCAACCACGATAGTAGCGTTGTGGAACAAATGGCATTTTGCTTACAAGCATTTGCACCTTTTTCCCACGAACGATGGCCCAGACCGATGTGTCGAGCGTTACATAAGCGCTGTCGAGATAACCCATAGCCAACGGCCCACCCAAGGTCGGACCGAAACCGCCACTGCACACGCTACCGATGATCTCGCCGGCTTCGTTGACGATTTCTGCGCCTTCGCGCACTGGCGTGCGTTCCTGAGGCAGCAGGCCGACGCGTTTGCGTGCGACGCCATTTTGTTGCTGGGCGAAAATGTTTTCTGCGCCCGGGAAGCCGCCAGCGCGTGCGCCGTCAGCGCGGCGTGGCTTGGACATCGCCCACAACAGGCTGGCTTCGATCGGCGTGGTCTCGGTGTTCATATCGTGGCCATACAGGCACAGGCCGGCTTCCAGGCGCAGCGAATCGCGGGCGCCGAGGCCGATGGCCTGGACTTCCGGCTCGGCGAGCAGGGCGCGGGCGAGTTTCTCGGCATCGACAGCCGGAACGGAGATTTCGAAACCGTCTTCACCGGTGTAACCCGAACGGCTGACAAAGCAATCCACGCCCAACAACGACACGCGGTTGAACTGCATGAAGGTCATCTTCGCCACGTCAGGAGCGAGGCGCGCCAGCACAGTAACGGCTGCCGGACCTTGCAACGCCAGAAGAGCACGCTCTTCAAACAGCGCCGTAATGGTGCACTGATCGCCAATGTGTTTTTGCAGGTGAGCCAGATCCTGATCCTTGCAGGCGGCGTTGACCACCAGGAACAGTTCGTCGTTGCCGAGATTGGCGACCATCAGGTCATCGAGGATGCCGCCGGTCTCGTTGGTGAACATCGCGTAACGCTGCATGCCCACCGGCAGATCGATGATGTCCACCGGCACCAGGCTTTCCAGGGCTTTGGCAGCGTTGGCGCCGGTCAGGCGAATCTGACCCATGTGCGAGACGTCGAACAGCCCGGCTTGTTCACGGGTGTGTTGGTGTTCTTTCATCACGCCAAGCGGGTACTGCACGGGCATGTCGTAGCCGGCGAACGGCACCATGCGGGCGCCGAGTTCGAGGTGCAGAGCGTGCAGCGGGGTTTTCGACAGTTGTTCGGTGGACATGCGTGGCTCCTTGAAATTTGAGTTTGGGGGTTGGGGCAAGATCAAGATCAAAAGCCCCTCACCCCAGCCCTCTCCCGGAGGGAGAGGGAGTTAGTAACGTTTCTCTCCCGCAGGGAGAGGGGGCTGGTTACGGGGCTGATCAGCATTCGATAATGTTGACCGCCAGACCGCCGCGGGCGGTCTCTTTGTATTTGCTTTTCATGTCGGCGCCAGTCTGGCGCATGGTGCGGATGACTTTGTCGAGGGAGACGAAATGCTGACCGTCGCCGCGCATCGCCATGCGCACCGCGTTGATCGCTTTCACCGAACCCATGGCATTGCGCTCGATGCACGGCACCTGAACTAACCCGCCAATCGGGTCGCAGGTCAGGCCGAGGTTGTGTTCCATGCCGATTTCTGCGGCGTTCTCGACTTGCTGTACGCTGCCGCCGAGCACTTCGCACAACGCACCGGCCGCCATCGAACAGGCCACGCCGACTTCACCCTGACAGCCGACTTCGGCGCCGGAGATCGAGGCGTTTTCCTTGTAGAGAATGCCGATGGCCGCCGCCGTCAGCAGAAATCGCACGACGCCGTCGTCGGTCGCGCCGGGGATGAAACGCATGTAGTAATGCAGCACCGCCGGCACGATCCCGGCCGCGCCGTTGGTAGGTGCGGTAACCACGCGCCCGCCGTTGGCGTTTTCTTCGTTGACGGCGAGTGCGTAGAGGTTGACCCAGTCGAGTACCGACAATGGATCGCGCAACGCTGATTCCGGGTTCTTGCACAGTTGCCGATGCAGCGCTGCCGCACGCCGTTTGACCTTCAAACCGCCCGGCAAAATACCTTCGTTACGGCAACCTGCAGCCACGCAGTCCTGCATCACCTGCCAGATTTTCAGCAGGCCGGCGCGGGTTTCCGCTTCCGGGCGCCAGGCGCTTTCGTTGGTCAGCATCACTTGGCTGATCGACAGCCCATAGGTGGCGCAATGACCGAGCAAGTCCTTGGCACTTTTGAACGGGAAGGTCAGTGGCGTGGCGTCCTCGACGATGCGATCGGCACCGGCAGCGTCCTCGTCGACAACAAAGCCACCGCCGACCGAGTAGTACTCGCGGCTGCGGACCTGAATCCCCGCGGCGTCGAAGGCGCGAAAAATCATGCCGTTGGGGTGATAGGCCAGCGGCTTGCGGATCATTGCCAGGTGTTCTTTCTCGTTGAACGCAATGCTGTGTTCACCGAGCAGATTCAGTCGGCCGTTGCCGCGAATCTCTTGCAGGCGCGCAGCGACGGTTTCGGTATCGACGGTGTCCGGATGTTCGCCTTCGAGGCCGAGCAGCACGGCTTTGTCGCTGCCGTGACCTTTACCGGTGGCGCCGAGGGAACCGTAGAGTTCAACGCGAACGCTGGCGGTGTTGGTCAGCAGATGTTCACGTCGCAGGCCTTCGGCGAAACGCGCAGCAGCACGCATCGGGCCGACGGTGTGGGAACTGGAAGGGCCGATGCCAATCTTGAACAGGTCGAACACGCTTAACGACATGAGTGGTTCTCCGGTTTCTTGTTATAGGAATTGGCGGAAATATCAGGCTTGATGCGTTCCTTGTGGGAGCTGGCTTGCCAGCGATGGCGGTGGGTCAGGCAACAAAGATGTAGGCTGATCCACCCTCATCGCTGGCAAGCCAGCTCCCACAGGGTTTTGTGGTGTTCTGGAGAAAGGGGCAGGTAAACCCGCCCCTCATTCCATTAAGCGTAGCTTTCGATCGACGGGCAGGCGCAGACCAGGTTGCGATCACCGAAGACGTTGTCGACACGACCGACCGGTGGCCAGTATTTGCCTTCAACCAACGACGCAACCGGGTACACGGCCTGCTCGCGGCTATACGGGTGAGCCCACTCGCCAACCAGCTCTGCCGCCGTGTGCGGAGCGTTTTTCAGCGGGTTGTCGTCCTTGTCCAGCGTGCCGTTTTCCACTGCGCGGATTTCTTCGCGGATGCGGATCATGGCGTCGCAGAAGCGATCCAGTTCTTCCTTGGATTCGCTTTCGGTCGGCTCGATCATCAGCGTGCCCGCTACCGGGAACGACATGGTCGGCGCGTGGAAACCGAAGTCGATCAAGCGCTTGGCGACGTCATCAACGCTGATGCCGCTGCTGTCTTTCAACGGACGCAGATCGAGAATGCACTCGTGCGCCACCAGACCGTTGCTGCCGGTGTACAGCACTGGGTAGTGCTCTTCGAGACGACGGGAAATGTAGTTGGCGTTGAGGATCGCCAGTTGCGAAGCGCGTTTCAGACCGGCGCCGCCCATCATGCGAATGTACATCCAGGTGATCGGCAAAATACTTGCGCTGCCGAACGGTGCCGCGCAGACCGCGCCTTCCTTGCGTTCCATCTGGCCGTGGCCCGGCAGGAACGGGGTCAGGTGCGACTTCACGCCAATCGGGCCGACACCCGGGCCGCCACCGCCGTGCGGGATGCAGAAGGTTTTGTGCAGGTTCAAGTGCGAGACGTCGCCGCCGAACTTGCCCGGCGCGCAGAGACCGACCATTGCGTTCATGTTGGCGCCGTCGATGTACACCTGGCCGCCGTTGTCATGAATGATCCCGCAGATTTCGCGGATGCCTTCTTCGAACACGCCGTGGGTCGACGGGTAAGTGATCATCAGCGCGGCGAGGTGTTCGCGGTGCTCGATGGCTTTGGCGCGCAGGTCTTCGATGTCGACGTTGCCACGGGCATCGCACGCGGTCACGACTACGCGCATGCCGGCCATGTTGGCGGTGGCCGGGTTGGTGCCGTGGGCGGACGACGGGATCAGGCAGATGTCGCGGCGCTCATCGCCACGGCTCTGGTGATAGGCGCGGATCGCCAGCAGGCCAGCGTATTCACCTTGCGAACCGGCGTTCGGTTGCAGGGAGATCGCGTCGTAACCGGTGGCGGCGCAGAGCATCGCTTCCAGTTCATCGGTCAGTTGCTGGTAACCGGCGCTTTGCGCGGCCGGAGCGAACGGGTGCAGGGCACCGAATTCAGCCCAGGTCACCGGGATCATTTCGCTGGCAGCGTTGAGTTTCATGGTGCACGAACCCAGCGGAATCATGGTGCGATCCAGTGCCAGGTCCTTGTCGGCCAGTTTGCGCAGGTAGCGCATCAGCTCGGTTTCCGAGTGATAACGGTTGAACACCGGGTGGCTGAGGATTGGCGACTGGCGTACCAGCGAGGCTGGAATAGTGCTCTGCACGGATGCAGCGAGCGCAGCGAAGTCCGGCAGGGTCTTGCCGTCGGCGAACAGGCTCCACAGGGTTTCGATATCCGCCTGCGTGGTGGTTTCGTCGACCGACAGGCCCAGACGCTGAGCGTCGATCACGCGCAGGTTGATCTGTTGAGCGTGCGCCTTGTCATGCAGTGCGGCGGTTTGCGCGCCAGTGGCGACGGTCAGGGTGTCGAAGAAATTGGCTTGTTCGACGGTAGCGCCCAGTGCGGTCAGGCCTTTGGCCAGAATCGCCGTCAGGTGATGCACGCGGTTAGCGATCTGCGTCAGGCCTTTCGGGCCGTGGTAGACGGCGTACATGCTGGCGATGTTGGCCAGCAGCACCTGTGCGGTGCAGATGTTCGACGTGGCCTTCTCGCGACGGATGTGTTGCTCGCGGGTCTGCATCGCCAGACGCAGGGCCGGCTTGCCGAAACGGTCAACCGAAACGCCGACCAGACGGCCCGGCATGTCACGCTTGAACGCATCCTTGGTGGAGAAGTAAGCGGCGTGCGGGCCACCGAAGCCCAGCGGCACGCCGAAGCGTTGTGCCGAACCGATGGCGACGTCAGCGCCGAACTCGCCCGGGGCGGTCAATAGGGTCAGGGCCAGCAGGTCAGCGGCCACGGCTACCAACGCGTTGGCGGCGTGGAAGCGTTCGGTCAGTTCGCGGTAGTCGAACACGTCACCATTGGTGGCCGGGTATTGCAACAACGCGCCGAAGAACGGCGTCACGTCGGTCAGTTCACGCTCATCGCCAACAACTACGTCGATGCCCAGCGGCTCGGCACGGGTGCGCAGTACGTCGAGGGTTTGCGGGTGGCTGTGGATTGAGGCGAAGAACTGGTGGCTGCCCTTGTTCTTGCTCAGGCGTTTGCAGAAGGTCATGGCTTCGGCAGCAGCGGTGGCTTCGTCGAGCAAGGATGCGTTGGCGATCGGCAGGCCAGTGAGGTCGCTGATCAGGGTCTGAAAGTTCAGCAGCGCTTCGAGACGGCCCTGGGAAATTTCTGGCTGGTACGGGGTGTAAGCGGTGTACCAGGCCGGGTTTTCCAACAGGTTGCGCAGAATCGGCGAGGGTGTGTGGCAGTTGTAGTAGCCCTGGCCGATGTAGGTCTTGAACAGCTGATTCTTGCCGGCGATGCCTTTGATCATTGCCAGGGCGTCGGCTTCGCTGAGGCCGTCGTCCATGCCGAGCACGCTAGTGCCCTTGATGCTTTCCGGGATGACGCTGGCGCTCAGCGCTTCGAGCGAATCGAAGCCGAGGCTGTTGAGCATGGCTTGCTCGTCACCGGCGCGCGGGCCGATGTGACGGGCGATGAATTCGTTGGCGGTGCCAAGGTTTACTTGAGTCATGTCGGTGTTCCTCAGGCTTCGGCTTGGGCTTTGATCAGACGATCGTACGCGTCCTGGTCGAGCAGTTTGCCGACAGCGGCGGCGTCGCTTGGCTGGAAGCGGAAGAACCAGCCTTCGCCCAGTGGATCTTCATTGACCAGTTCCGGGCTGTCTTCCAGCGCCGGGTTGGTCGCCAGCACGTCGCCGTCGAGCGGCATGTACACGCCGCTGGCAGCTTTCACCGATTCCACGGTGGCGGCTTCGGCGCCTTTTTCGTAAGCCTGCAGCTCAGGCAGTTGCACGAACACCACGTCGCCCAAGGCGTTCTGCGCGAAAGCGGTGATGCCGACAGTAACGCTGCCGTCAGCTTCGGTGCGCAGCCATTCGTGATCTTCAGTAAAACGCAACTCGCTCATGGAAACTCCTCAGGGGGCCAGACTCGTCTGGTGGACGCGGTGGAATAGTCGGGCGCGAAGGCCCTTATTTATGAGGGGTTGATTAGCAAGAATGCGGCCAACGTTTATTTATCGTTATAAATCAATGGTTTGCTTGTTTTTATGAAGCGGCTTGTCGGGGCAGGTGTAGCGAAATCGCTACAGGTTGGGGCGAGGAAAAAAGCTGAACGGGATCAAAGCCTTGCACAGCAGTGATCGGAGAAGGGTGTAGCGATATCGTTCCACTGTAGCGCTTTCAGTACAGGTGGAGGTCGTTTTTAACGCGGATCGAAAGACTGCTGCAAAACCTGTGGGAGCTGGCTTGCCAGCGATAGCGGTGGGTCAGACACCATCGAGGGTGCCTGTGCCGACGTCATCGCTGGCAAGCCAGCTCCCACAGGGTATGAGGTGATATCAGGGTTTGTTGGGAATGCCGTACTTGCGCAGGCGATGGGCGATGGCCGTGTGCGAAGTCTGCAGACGGCTGGCCAGTTGGCGGGTCGAGGGGTAGCTGACGTAGAGTTTTTCCAGCAGCGTTTTTTCGAAGGATTCAACCGCTAGTTCAAGGCTATCGACGTCGCTGTCGGTCTGCCGCGCGACAGAAGTGCCAGCAATGTCAAGATCGCCAATATCCACCAGGCTGCTCTCGCAAATTGCCGCCGCGCGAAAGATCACGTTCTGCAGTTGCCGCACGTTGCCCGGCCAGCGGTTGCCGAGCAGGGCCGGGTAGGTGCCTGGGGCGAGGCGGCAGACCGGGCGCTGGATCTGCGCACAAGCCTGCTGCATGAAATAGCGGGCCAGCAACAGAATGTCCTGACCGCGCTCGCGCAGCGGCGGGACTTCGACGTTTAGCACGTTGAGGCGATAGAACAGGTCCTCACGGAACAAGCCTTCGCTGACCATTTTCTCCAGATCGCGGTGGGTCGCGCTGAGGATGCGTACGTTGACCTTTACTTCACGATCACCGCCCACGCGGCGGAAGCTGCCGTCGTTGAGGAAGCGCAGCAGCTTGGCCTGCAAGTAAGGCGACATCTCGCCGATCTCATCGAGAAACACCGTGCCCTGGTTGGCCAGTTCCATCAGCCCCGGTTTGCCGCCACGCGCCGCGCCGGTAAAGGCGCCGGGGGCGTAGCCGAACAGTTCGCTTTCGGCGAGGTTCTCTGGCAACGCTGCGCAGTTCAATGCCAGAAAAGGAGCGCTATGGCGAGTGCTGATCGCGTGACAGGCGCGGGCGACCAGCTCTTTACCGGTGCCGGTTTCGCCTTGAATCAGCAGCGGTGCGTCGAGGACGGCAACCCGTTGCGCACGAGCCTTGAGCGTGCGGATTGCCGGGGATTCGCCGAGCAGCGCGTCGAAACCTTCGGCGTGGTCGTGGTGCAGCGCCGAGAGTTGTTCGCCGATACGGTTCGGTTGGTACAGCGTCAGCAGGGCGCCGGCGTCAGTGATCGGCGTGGCGTCGAGCAACAGGGTCTGGCCGTTGACGGTGATTTCACGCAGCGGCAGACGAAAGCCGTGTTCGAGCAAAGTGTCGAGCAGGGCTGAATCGTTGAACAGTTCGGAGACGCTTTCACCGGCCGGTTCGCGACCGTAAAGCGCGATCAACGCCGGGTTGGCCAGCAGCACTTTGCCGGCACTGTCGAGCGCCAGCACCGGGTCGGTCATCGCCGCGAGCAAGGCATCGAGTTGCAAGTGCCGACGCTGGCCGGGAAGGATGTCGACCACGGTTACCGCTTCCACGCCGAGCACACGAAACAACGCATCCTTCAGTTCTTCGAGCACTTGCGGGCTCAGGGTCGGCGCGTCGATGTAGACGTTCGGCGGGATCATCTCCACCGCATCCAGATTGAGATTGCGCCCACCGAGGATAGCCAGGACTTCCTGGGTGATGCCGACGCGGTCGATGAAGCTGACGTGGATACGCATGGGGCGGTTCAGTGATCTGCAGAGCGGAGGGTGGCAAGTATGCCTTAAATCAAAAGCCCCCTCACCCCAGCCCTCTCCCGGAGGGAGAGGGGGCCGACCGAGATGTCTGGTGCTATACGTCGACCTGTTAAATCGAGTCGATTATGGATTCAGTGATGCAGGGTCAGGTCGGCGTAGCTCTGAAGCATCCCCCAATCAGTCCCCTCACCTCAGCCCTCTCCCGGGGGGAGAGGGGCCGTTTGTGGAATGCTCACGAGGTACGCCGACCTGAAAATACGGCTGTGAATCCATAATCGACTCGGTTTTCCAGGTCGATGTCTGCCGTCAGACACTTCGGTCAGTCCCCTCTCCCTCCGGGAGAGGGCTAGGGTGAGGGGCTTTTAAAGGTTTACTCAAAATGCTCGGGATTGACCGGATCCCCGGATTGCATATTCAACTTCTGCCGAATGTCTTCAAACATCAGATCGTAATGCTTGTGCACCGAACCGATCTGGCTATGAGCCTTGGGAATCCCGTACTTCTCGGCAATCCGGGTCACGTCGCGGGCGAAGTTGTAAGCCTCTTCCTTGGGCAGGAAAAACACTTCCTTCATGTCCTTGCCCTGCATATTGCCGTGCAGGGTGAACTGTATCCCTTTGCCTTTTTGCGGGTCGGTGAACACTTCATAATCGAGGCACACGTTGTAATTGACGTCATCGTCGGTCAACGCATGCCGCTCAATATGCAAATGACCGGGTTCAAACTGGGCCATGGTTTTCTCCTTTCAAGGCATGGGAGAAGGGCAGACCTGAGGCCTGCCCCCGGAGTTTCTAATTATCGATAGCTGATGCCCGGCTTCGCGGTGGTCACGCGAGTGCCGGCGGTGCCCTGAACGATGGCTTCGATATCCGCCAGCGAACCGATCACCGCGACCTTGCCAGTATGGCGCGCGAATTCGCAGGCTGCCTGCACCTTCGGTCCCATGGAACCGGCGGCGAAACCGAGGCGTTCGAGTTCATCCGGGTGCGCTTCGGCAATGGCTTTCTGCGTCGGCTTGCCGTAATCGATGAACGCCGCGTTGACGTCCGTGGCGATCACCAGCAGGTCGGCTTCCAGTTGTTCGGCAAGCAGCGACGAGCACAGGTCTTTGTCGATCACCGCCTCGATGCCCTTGAGGTTGCGGTTCTCGTCATACATGGTCGGAATGCCGCCGCCACCGGCGCAAATCACGATGCTGCCCTTGTCCAGCAGCCACTTGATCGGGCGGATTTCGAAGATGCGTTTTGGCCGTGGGCTGGCGACTACGCGGCGGAACTTGTCGCCGTCCGGGGCAATTGCCCAGCCTTTGTCGGCGGCGAGTTTTTCCGCCTCGGCTTTGTCGTAGACCGGGCCGATCGGCTTGGTCGGGTTCTTGAACGCGGGGTCGTTGGCGTCGACTTCAACCTGGGTCAGCAGGGTGGCGAACGGCACTTCGAAATCGAGCAGGTTGCCCAGTTCCTGTTCGATGATGTAGCCGATCATGCCTTCGGTTTCAGCACCGAGCACGTCCAGCGGGTAAGGGGTGACGGAGGTGTAGGCCGCCGCTTGCAGCGACAACAGGCCGACTTGCGGGCCATTGCCGTGGGCGATGACCAGTTGGTTGCCGGGATGGATCTTGGCGATTTGCTCGGTGGCGATGCGGATGTTGGCGCGCTGATTGTCAGCGGTCATCGGTTCACCACGGCGGAGCAGGGCGTTACCGCCCAGCGCTACGACGATACGCATAATGCATGTCCTTCTAGAAGTTCGTGCAGGACGAATGCGATCCCTGTGGGAGTCGGGCTTGCCCGCGATGACGGAGTGTCAGTCAGCATTTCTGTCGACTGACACTCCGCTATCGCTGGCAAGCCAGCTCCCACAGTGACCGTGTCGATCGGTTAGAGGTCAGCCAGGGTCGAGACCAGAATCGCCTTGATCGTGTGCATGCGGTTTTCCGCTTGCTCGAAGGCAATGCAGGCAGGCGACTCGAACACGTCGTCGGTTACTTCGATGCCGTTTTTCAGGTGCGGATACTGCTCGGCAATCTGTTTGCCGACCTTGGTATCACTGTTGTGGAACGCCGGCAGGCAGTGCATGAACTTGGTGCGTGGGTTGCCGCTGGCTTTCATCAGTTCGGCGTTGACCTGATACGGCAGCAGTTGCTGGATACGCTCGGCCCAGGCTTCCACTGGCTCGCCCATCGATACCCAAACGTCGGTGTGAATGAAGTCGACGCCTTTGACCGCCGCTTTCGGGTCTTCAGTCAGGGTGATGCGCGCACCGCTTTCTTCGGCATATTTGTGGCAACGCTCGACCAGATCATCCAGTGGCCACAGCGCTTTCGGCGCACAGATGCGCACGTCCATGCCGAGTTTGGCGCCGACCAGCAGCAGCGAGTTGCCCATGTTGTTGCGCGCATCGCCCAAGTAGGCGTAGCTGATGTCATGGATCGGTTTGTCGGCGTGTTCACGCATGGTCAGCACGTCGGCGATCATCTGAGTCGGGTGATACTCATCGGTCAGACCGTTGAACACCGGCACGCCGGCGAACTTGGCCAGCTCTTCGACGATTTCCTGTTTGAAGCCACGGTACTCGATGGCGTCGTACATGCGACCCAGCACGCGGGCGGTGTCTTTCATGCTTTCTTTGTGGCCGATCTGCGACGAGTTCGGGTCGATGTAGGTGACGTTGGCGCCTTGGTCATACGCTGCCACTTCGAACGCGCAACGGGTGCGGGTCGAGGTTTTTTCGAAGATCAGGGCGATGTTGTTGCCCTTCAGGTGTTGTTGCTCGGTGCCGGTGTATTTCGCGCGTTTCAGATCGCGGGACAGGTCGAGCAGGTAACGCAGCTCACGTGGGGTGTGGTGTTCCAGGCTGAGCAGGTTACGGTTGTGAATGTTAAAAGCCATGATGGATCTCCTTCGGTGTCGGTTATCCCCCTGGCCGCACGTTGTAAGTGCCGGCCAGGGCTCAGAGGTTTAGTAATCGATCGGGTCGCGGATGATCGGGCAGGTCATGCAGTGGCCACCGCCACGGCCTCGGCCCAGTTCACCGGCGCTGATGGTGATGACTTCCACGCCGGCCTTGCGCAGCAGGGTGTTGGTGTAGGTGTTTCGGTCGTAGCCGATGACCACGCCCGGTTCCACGGCCACCACGTTGTTGCCGTCGTCCCATTGCTCGCGTTCGGCGGCGAAGCTGTTGCCGCCGGTTTCCACCACGCGCAGCTTCGGCAGGTTGAGGGCTTTGGCCACGGTGTCGAGGAAGGTGCCTTCTTCACGGCGGATGTCGATGCCGCCCTGTTTGCTTTCGTCAGGGCGCAGGGTGAAGGCGACAATCTGATTCACCACCTCAGGGAAAATCGTCACCAGGTCGCGGTCGCAGAAGCTGAACACGGTGTCCAGGTGCATCGCAGCGCGGGACTTCGGCAGGCCGGCGACGATGACTTTTTCCACGGCTTTGTTCTTGAACAGGTTCAGCGCCAGTTGGCCGATGGCCTGGCGGGACGAACGTTCGCCCATACCGATCAGCACCACGCCGTTGCCGATCGGCATGACGTCACCGCCTTCAAGGGTGGAGCTGCCGTGCTCCTTGTCCGGGTCGCCGTACCAGATTTCGAATTCGGCGTTGGTGAACTGCGGGTGGAATTTGTAGATGGCAGTCGCCAGCAAAGTTTCCTGACGACGCGCCGGCCAGTACATCGGGTTCAGCGTCACGCCGCCATAGATCCAGCAGGTGGTGTCGCGGGTGAACTGAGTGTTCGGCAGCGGCGGCAGAATGAAGCTGGAGTGGCCGAGGAAGTCGCGGAACATCTGGATGGTCTTGCCACCAAAGCTGTCCGGCAGGTCATCAGCGGAGACGCCGCCAATCAGGAATTCGGCGATGTGTCGCGGCTCGAGGCTTTTCAGCCAGGACTTCACTTCGTTGATCAGGCCCAGGCCCACCGAATCGGCGGTGACCTTGCGCTCGAGAATCCAGTCCAGCGCCTCAGGGATGGCGACGATGTCGGTCAGCAGGTTGTGCATTTCCAGCACGTCGATGCCGCGCTCGCGCATTTTGGTGACGAAGTCGAAGTGGTCGCGCTTGGCCTGAGCCACCCAGAGCACGTCGTCGAACAGCAATTCATCGCAGTTGTTCGGGGTCAGCCGCTGATGGGCCAGACCTGGGGAGCACACCATGACTTTGCGCAGTTTGCCGGCTTCGGAATGGACGCCGTACTTAACTTTTTCCGTGGTCATTTCAGATCCTCCAGATAACAAAACAATCAGGGGTTACAGAGTCAGGAAGCCGTCGTAGAGACCGTAGGCCGCCACCAGGGCGCCCACGACCACTGCGGCGAAAATCAGCTTCTCGACGTTAGTGAAAATCGGTTGTTTGAGTTCCAGCTTGGCTTTGGCGAACAGGATCGCGCCAGGTGCGTAGAGCAGGGCCGAGAGCAGCAAGTACTTGACCCCGCCGGCATACAGCAGCCACACCGCGTAGATCAGCGCGATGCCGCCGATAATCAGATCCTTGCGTCGCTCGGCCGCGAAGCCTTCGTAGCTCTCGCCGCGCACCGCCAGCAGCAGGGCATAGGCCGCTGACCACAGGTACGGCACCAGAATCATCGAGGTGGCGAGGTAGATCAGCGACAGGTAAGTACTGGCCGAGAACAGCGTGATGACGAGGAAAATCTGCACCATCGCGTTGGTCAGCCACAGGGCGTTGACCGGTACGTGGTTGGCGTTTTCCTTGCGCAGGAACTCCGGCATGGTGTGGTCTTTGGCGGCGGCGAACATGATCTCCGCACACAGCAGCACCCACGACAGCAGCGCTCCCAGCAACGAGATGATCAGACCGACGCTGATCAGCACCGCGCCCCAGTGACCGACCACGTGCTCAAGCACGGCGGCCATCGACGGGTTCTGCAGTTTCGCCAGTTCCGGTTGGGTCATGATGCCCAGCGACAGCACGTTCACCAGTACGAGGAACAACAGCACGGTGATGAAGCCGATCACGGTGGCCTTGCCGACGTCCGAGCGTTTTTCGGCGCGGGCGGAGAAGATGCTCGCGCCCTCGATGCCGATGAACACCCACACGGTGACCAGCATCATGTTGCGCACCTGGTTCATCACGCTGCCCAGATCCGGGTTTTTAATGCCCCAGATGTCGGCGGTGAAGATGTCCAGTTTGAAAGCGAACACCGCGATCAACACGAACAGCAGCAACGGCACGACCTTGGCGACCGTGGTCACGAGGTTGATGAAGGCCGCTTCCTTGATCCCGCGCAACACCAGAAAATGCACGGCCCACAGCAGCACCGAGGCACCGATCACCGCAGCAACGGTGTTGCCTTCACCGAACACCGGGAAGAAATAGCCGAGGGTGCTGAACAGCAGGACGAAGTAACCGACGTTGCCCAGCCAGGCGCTGATCCAGTAACCCCAGGCGGACGAGAAACCCATGTAATCGCCGAATCCGGCCTTGGCGTAGGCGTAGACACCGCCGTCCAGGTCAGGCTTGCGATTGGCGAGGGTTTGAAAGACAAAAGCGAGGGTGAGCATGCCGACAGCGGTGATGGCCCAACCGATCAGTACCGCACCGACGTCGGCGCTGGCGGCCATGTTTTGTGGCAAAGAGAATATCCCGCCACCGATCATCGAGCCGACTACCAATGCAACCAGTGCACCGAGTCGTAGTTTTCCGGGAGCTTCAGACATTGCATGACTCCATTGCAGGAGAGAAGAGATCACAGCGTAGTTCTGTTGTCTGTTCAAACAGCTGACTTAGATCAGTGCATGGTCACATTCCATTGTTAATGAATGACTTAGGCTTCGACTGAAGGCATAAAGCTATTGCCTGTAAGGCCCGTCCTAGAGGCTTTCTGGCTACATTTTTGGGAATGGCTATTATTACTTTCGAATTATCACGCTAGTTCTTTTTCAGCTTTTGGCAAATTTTCCGCTTCTGTTTTCAGTACAGAATTGAATTATCGGGATCAGTGCACAAAACTGTCTTAACGTGCTAGGCGTTAGCGTCATCCGCTATATATAAATAGGCGTTTGTCGGTATTACCTGATAAACGTGATCAAGCTTTATCCGTTTAGTTAATAGTTGTTACAAATAACAACTCACAACGCGCTTGAATGGAGATTCAGATGTCGCAACCGACGCAAAAGCTGCGATTAGGCGCGTTGATCGCCCTGGTGGTGGGTTCGATGATTGGCGGGGGGATTTTCTCGCTGCCGCAGAACATGGCGGCGCGCGCCGATGCCGGGGCGATTCTGATCGGTTGGGGGATTACCGCGATTGGCATGCTGACCCTGGCGTTTGTGTTTCAGACGCTGGCCAACCGCAAGCCGGAACTGGACTCGGGTGTCTACGCGTACGCCAAGGCCGGGTTTGGCGACTACATGGGGTTTTCCTCCGCGTGGGGTTACTGGATCAGCGCCTGGCTGGGCAACGTCGGTTATTTCGTCCTGCTGTTCAGCACCCTCGGTTATTTCTTTCCGGTGTTTGGCCAGGGCAACACGCCAATCGCCATCGGTTGTGCCTCGGTGCTGCTGTGGGCCGTGCATTTTCTGGTGATGCGCGGGATCAAGGAGGCGGCGCTGATCAATCAACTGACCACGGTGGCCAAAGTCGTACCGCTGATCATGTTCATCGTCATTGCGGCGGTGGCGTTCAAGGCTGACATTTTTACCCGCGACATCTGGGGCACCAGCAACCCGAATTTCGGCGGGGTGATGGATCAGGTGCGCAACATGATGCTGGTCACGGTGTTTGTGTTCATCGGCATCGAGGGCGCCAGTGTGTACTCGGCGCGAGCGGAAAAACGCAGCGACGTCGGCCGCGCCACGGTCATCGGTTTTGTCGGCGTGCTGGCGCTGCTGGTGCTGGTCAACGTGCTGTCGCTGGGGATCATGAGCCAGCCAGAGCTGGCGAATTTGCAGAATCCGTCGCTGGCGGCGGTACTTGAACACATTGTCGGGCCGTGGGGTGCGTTGCTGATCAGCATAGGCCTGGCGATTTCCCTGCTCGGTGCGCTGTTGTCGTGGGCGCTGCTGTGTGCGGAGATTCTCTTCGCCACGGCCAAGGACAAGACCATGCCGGCGTTCCTGAAAAAGGAAAACAAGAATCATGTGCCGGTCAACGCGTTGTGGCTGACCAACGCGATGATCCAGATTTTCCTGTTGATCACGCTGTTCTCGGCGGGCACCTACACCAGCCTGATTTATCTGGCGTCGTCGATGATTCTGGTGCCGTACCTGTGGTCGGCGGCGTACGCGGTGTTGCTCAGCGGGCGCGGCGAAACCTACGAACACGCCTCGGCCGAGCGCACCAAGGACCTGCTGATCGGCGGCATCGCCCTCGGTTATGCGGTGTGGTTGTTGTATGCCGGCGGGGTGAAGTATTTGCTGCTGTCGGCGTTGCTGTATGCACCGGGGGTGATCCTGTTTGCCAAGGCCAAGCATGAAGCGGGCGAACCGTTGTTCACCCATGTCGAGAAAGGCATTTTCACCTGCGTGGTCATTGGCGCGGGGTTGGCCGCGTATGGGTTATACAGCGGTGTGTTGTCGTTGTGAGGTTGTCGCTGGCGTATGCACCGCCGTATGACTGGGAGGCGATGTTGGGGTTTCTGGCGGCACGGGCGGTGTTCGGGATGGAGACCGTGGTCGATGGCGTGTATGCGCGCAGTATCGGGTTAAACGGTGTTCACGGCACGGTTTCGGTCTGGCTTGGGACGGCGGATGCGCTGGAGGTCGAGCTGGACTTTCCTGATCCGGCAGCGGTGCCCGAGGTCGTTGTCAGGCTGCGGCGGATGTTTGATCTGGATGCAGATCTGGTGCTGATGCAAGCGCATCTGGCGAATGATCCGTTGCTGGCGCGGTTGAATGCCGAGCGTCCGGGGTTGCGCATTCCCGGTGCGTGGGACGGGTTGGAGTTGGCGTTTCGCGCCGTGCTCGGGCAGCAGATTACGGTGGTGGCGGCGATTCGTCTGGCGGGGAAACTGGTGGCGCAATATGGCGCGCCGCTGGAATCCACAGTGCCTGGATTGACGCATGTGTTTCCCGAGACGCACGTATTGGCGGTGGCAGATCTGGCAGCGCTGGGCATGCCGAAGAGTCGCGGTCGGACGCTGTCGGGGGTGGCGCAGGCGTTGCTGGAAGAACCTTCATTGTTCGAGCCGAATCGCGAGGACGGCGTGGCACGGCTGCTGGCGTTGCACGGGATAGGTGAGTGGACGGCGCAGTACATTGCGTTGCGGCAGTTGCGGGATATGGATGGGTTTCCCCATGGCGATGTCGGGTTGTTGCGCGCGTTGGAGGTGCTCGAAGGCGAGCGGCCGACAGCGTGGGATCTGGCTTTGCGCGCTGAGGCCTGGCGCCCGTATCGAGGGTATGCGGCGCAGCTGTTGTGGACATCCTTGAGCCGGGCTGATTGATACATCATCGCCCGGCCTGAAATTGCAGCCCTCACCCCAGCCCTCTCCCAGAGGTAGAGGGGGCTGACCGAGGTGTTTTGCGCTGTCCATCGACCTGCAAGACCGAGTCGTTTATGGATTCCGCGCCAATCGTTCAAGTCGGTGAATCTCTCGAATATCCCCCAATCAGTCCCTTCTCCCTATGGGCGGTCCGACGTTTCGGGAGGGTTAGGGTGAGGGGCTTTTTAAACCCACTGTGGTCGGTGGGAACCCAACTCTGTCGCCGGCAAAGCCCATTGAATAGGTGTGCCGCCGATCTTCACCGGCACCTGCAAGCGATGCGCCGGGCCCCACGGGGTCTGTTCCAGAAATGAACCCTGATCCCGCTCATCTTCCGTCCGCAATGCCTCACTTGTCCCCGGCCCATGCTCGATCAACAACTTCGCCGTCCGCGCCAGCGACAACCGCGCCGAGCCACCGCGACCTGTCTCCAAACGCTCGGTCAACAGTCGGAGTGCACTCGCCGCCATCAAATAACCGGTCGCATGATCCAGCGCCTGCACCGGCAACGGCGTCGGTTTATCGGCCTGCTGCCAGTGTTGTCCGGCCTCGGCAATGCCGCTGCTCATCTGCACCAGGCTGTCGAAGCCGCGGCGGTTCTGCCACGGACCGCTCCAGCCGTAGGCGTTGAGGCCGACATCGATCAGGCCCGGTGCCAGTTGTCGGCGACGTTCGGCGCCGAAACCGAGATGCTCCAGTGCGTCGGCGCGGTAACCATGGAGCAAAATGTCGGCGTCTCTCAATAAATTCTCGAAAACTGCACGATCCGCCGGGTCATGCAGATCCAGTCGCGCGCAGCGTTTGCCGAGGGTCATTTCCGGGACGACGCCGGGTTCGTTCCAGGTCGGTGAATCGATGCGCAATACGTCGGCGCCAAGGCCGGCGAGAAAACGGCTGGCGGTGGGGCCGGCGAGCACGCGCGTCAGATCCAACACCTTGATCCCGGCCAACGGTTGCGCCACCGAACCTTGCCACGGCTGACTGTGTTCATCCTGCGAATCGAGGAAATGCACCAGCGGTTCGGCATTCACCGCCAGTCCCTGCGGATGCTGTTGCCACTGCGCCCAACTGCGCATCTCGGCCGCGCAGCCCTTGGCCTCGACGACCGCTCGCTCCAGATCCGTGCTCGCCCATTGCGCAACTTTCGCCGCCGTCGCGGCACGGTCGGCGCAGGCACCGAGCACGCGTTCAGCGGCGGCGCGGTGATGCGGGGCGTTGGTGTGCAGACGGATCCAGCCATCCTGTGTGGCGTAGTCGCCGGCAACCGGGTCCCACAGCGGTGGTACTCGCCAGCCCATCGGGCGCAGCGAGGTCGAGAACCAGAACGAGGCCAGGCGTCGGTCGACTGCAATGTTGGATAGGTGGCCGGTTTGCTGATGCAGGAGTTCGCTGACAGCCTGACCGGCAGCGGCGATGCTGGCGCAGGCAAGCTCAGTGACGGCGAACGCCGAGGGCAGGGCGCCGCTATTGGTGAACGGAATCGGCGTGCGGGGCAAGCCGAGTGCGGCTTGAATGGACGTGAGTAAATCAGTCATCGAAGGCCCTCCGGAGCGAGAGGGCGATGATAGTGCAAAAGAATCCCGAGTTAGATGAAATCCCCGATTGCAGGGTTGCCACTTGACCCTGTGGGAGCTGGCTTGCCAGCGATAGCGGAGTGTCAGTCAACAATGTACTGACTGATGTGCCGCCATCGCTGGCAAGCCAGCTCCCACAAGGTTTTGTGGTGGATTGAGTGGCGGGCTCAGACGCGGAACTGATCCATCAATTTCATCTGCTGACTGGCCAGTGCATTGAGCTGGCTGCTGATCGCCGCCGATTCGGTGGCTTGTTCCGTCAGCGTCTCGGTGACGGTGCGGATGGCCGAGACATTGCGATTCACTTCTTCAGCCACCGCACTCTGCTGTTCCGCCGCACTGGCAATCTGCAGGTTCATGTCGCTGATCACCGTCACCGCGTCGCTGATCTTGCCCAGCGCATCCACCGCCTGACGAATCTGCCCGGCGTTGTTGTGTGCCTGGGTCTGGCTCGAATGCATGGTCGCGACCACGCCCCGCGTACCGGTCTGAATCCGCTCGATCACGATGCGAATCTCTTCCACCGAATCCTGCGTGCGCTTGGCGAGGTTGCGCACCTCGTCGGCGACCACGGCAAAACCACGGCCGCTCTCACCGGCACGGGCCGCTTCAATCGCCGCGTTGAGGGCGAGCAGGTTGGTCTGTTCGGCGATGCTGCGGATCACTTCCAGCACCGAACCGATCTGCTCGCTGTTGACTGCCAACGCTTCAACCTCGGTCACCGCTTTGCTGACTTCATCGGCCAGTTGATTGATGTCGCGGGTGCTGCGTTCGATGATCGACATGCCGTCCCTGGCCGACTGATCGGCACCTTTCGCGGCATTGGCTGCGTTCGATGCGCTGTTGGCGACGTCGTGGGCAGTGGCGCTCATTTCGTTGGAGGCAGTGGCGACCTGGTCGATCTCGCGGAACTGCACCTGCATGCCTTCGCTGGTCTGGCGGGCGATTTCCGAAGACTGGTCGGCGGTGCCGCGCGCTTCGGTGATGCTTTGCTTGATCTGCGCGATGGTCGGTTGCAGCTTGTCGAGGAAGCGATTGAACCAGTTGACCAGTTCGCCCAGTTCATCCTGCTTGCTGTAGTTCAGACGCTGGGTCAGATCGCCTTCGCCGCTGGCGATGTTCTTCAGCATCTCGGCAACGCTGTTGATCGGACGCGTCACCCCGGACGCGGTCAGCCAGATCAGCAACAAGCCAACCAGACCGGCAACCACGGCGACCAGCAGCGCGGTGAGCACGCCGGTTTCCTGCGCATCGTCGAGTACCGCTTGCAGCTTGACCGAATCGGCCAGCAGCACTTGTTTTGGCAGGTCGATAACCACGCCCCAGGCGCGCGAGTTACCGATCGGATCGACCGGGTACACCGCACGAATCAGCTCGCCCTGTTCGAGAATCTTCGGTGTGCCTGAGGTCAGCAGTTGCAGCACATCCTGGCCATCGGCGCCGAGGGTGTCGTTGATCTTTTTGCCGACCTTGGTGGCGTCAGAACTGTCGGCACCGAGCACGCCGCTGCCGGAGACGATCAGCATGTGCCCGGCGTTGTTGAACAAGCTGCGCTGGGAATCAACGGCCGCTGCTTGCAAGGCATCCAGGGCGATGTCGACACCGACCACGCCGATGGCTTTACCGTCGACGATTAAGGGCACGGAGATGGTCGTCATGAGCATTTCCTTGCCACCGACGGTGTCGGCGTACGGATCGAGCAGGCACGTACGCTTGTTATCGCGAGGGCAGGTGTACCAACTGTTGTAAGGCGTGCCGCTGACGCTGAGTGTGGTTTTGGTCAGGTCTTCTTCGACCATGATCGTGTTCAGCGAAGCACCGGCGGCGCGACTCCAGTACGTGGCAAAACGTCCGGCTTCGTTGGACTGGCGAGCGGCATCGTTGGCGAATTCGCTGTCCTTGCCGTCGAGAGCGTTCGGTTCGAAGGCGAGCCAGATACCGAGCACTTTGTCGTTGCGCTCGAAGGCGGTTTTCAGGCTCAGGTTCAACTCTTCACGCAAGGCGCCGGCGTCCAGCGAACGCTTGGCGGCCATCACCCGCATGTCCTTGATCTGGTCGGCCAGGGCGGTGATCACCGTCAGGCTTTCGCCAAAGGTCTTCTGCACCCGCACGGCTTGTTCGGCGGCTTTGGCTTGTAACAGATTCTCGACGCTGGCGGTGAGCAACTTGTTGCTGGAGTCACTGACCAGTTCGTCATTCTGATTGGTCTGGTAGATGTTCATGCCGACGATCAGCGCAACCACACCGAGCAGGCATAGACCGGAGAGCAGAACGATTTTCAGGCGAATGGACAGAGAGTCGAACATGGGGCGATCTCGCGAATGAATAAACGGGTGGCAGGCGGATATGAACTATCCGGTTCGCCAAATCCATTCAGCGCCATTCAATGCTCATCGGCGTGGAAGCAGAGGGCATGAGGCGCGTGCCGACGGACGGTCAACGCTAAACGTTTGCGCAGGGGAAAGTGCTGAAAAAGTGATTAATTACAGGGATGTTTCAGTGCGAAGAAGTGTCGGTGCACACCGGCATGGACTCAGGGCGCGACCAGATCCACAGATTGCCCAGGCTCATCCCGGCAATCGCCAGATAGACAGGCCAGCCATGATCGAGCATCACCAGCATTAACGTCGCGCAGAGCAACATGCTCACCGTCGCGCTGACCTTGGCCTTGCGCGCGATGATCTTGCCATTGCGCCAGTTGCTGAGGATCGGCCCGAACAGGCGATGGTTTTCCAGCCAGGCACTCAGGCGCGGCGAACTGCGAGTCGCGGCCCAGGCGGCGAGGAGGATGAACTCGGTGGTCGGCAGGCCGGGCACGACGATGGCGATCAGGCCAATGCCGAGACTGACGTAAGCCAGCAGGCCGAACAGCACACGGGCGAGTTTCGAGGAGGCGGGTTGCGGCATGGGCTACGCGGTGGCTTCTGAAGCGGAAGGGAGATCTTACAGGCTTACGCAGTTCCCCTGTAGGAGCTGCCGAAGGCTGCGATCTTTTGATGTTGTTTTCAAGATCAAAAGATCGCAGCCTTCGGCAGCTCCTACAGGGGGATGTGTGTTGTGTCAGGCCGGTTCGGCTTCGGTGGCGTACGCCTGTTCCAGCAGCACGGTGAAGCGGTTGAACGCATCGATCGCGCCTTGCTCGACTTCGGCTTCTTCCTCGGCACTGAACTGCAGCGAGTCGAGGGTACGCACGAAGCTCTTCCAGCCCTCGGCACGGCCACCTTCTGGCTCACCCAGGTGACGGGCGCCAAAGGTTTCGCTTAGCTCCAGCGCCACGGCACGTTTGATCAGGAACGCCGCGCCGAGCTTCGAACCTTCGGAGACAAAGATCCAGCCCAGAGCACGAGCCTTGCTTGGGTTTTTCACCGCGCCCACAACCGGCGCCGGCACTTCGGTGTCCAGATCAGCCAGGTCAGCCTTGGCCGCTTCGGCGCGGCAACGCGCTGGCAGGTCAGGGACAATGGCAGCCAGTTCGGCATCGTTGTACAGGTCGACCAGTTCCGACTGGAACAGGTATTGCGCAACGACGAAGCGGGCGAAATTGGCGCGGGTCTCGAATGGCGCATGCGCTTTCACCAGTGCATCGAGCTTGGTGTGCGGTTCGTTAGTGATCTGGTTCAAGCGTTGTGAACGCAGGGCTTTTTCCGAAGTGGTCATGACATGTCCTTGATAAAAGAGGCGCTTGATAACGAGACGAACAAGAAGACGTGCAAGCGTAAAAAAACCTCACGGCGCGGTGCCTGAACACGCGCAGTGAGGTTGGCCGGATCAGATGTCCCAGATCAGATTGATTGCGAAGTTGCGGCCCGGTTGGGTCAGGCGATCGAGGTTGGCCGGTTGTGTCACCGAAGCTTCGCCGACGCTGTCGTAACCGCGCACGTCATCCCACAGCCAGTATTTCTTGTCGGTCAGGTTGTAGATGCCGCCGCTGACGGTGACGTCGTCGGTGACTTTGTAATAACCGGCCAGATCAAGAATGCCGAAGCCGGGGGTTTTGAATTGGCTGCTGACGCCATCCGGCGACTTGAAGTTGCTGTCGTCGACGCGATCCTTTTTCTTCACCACGGTCCAGCTCAGCAGGCCGCCGTAGTTGTCCTGGTCGTAACCGAGGCCGAACACGCCAGTCAGCGGGTTGACGCTGTTGAGCGGCTCGCCGTTGTCGTTGTTGCGACCGTAGGCGTAGGCGATCGAGCCTTGGGTGTAGAGGCCTTGCGGGGCGCCGAACGCATCCAGATTCAGGCGACCTTTGACTTCCGCACCTTTGATGGTGGCGTGCTTGATGTTGGCCGACTGGAAGGTCAGTTCGTTGCGGCCGGGGGTCACAGCGTCTTCATTAATGAAGTCGCGGTACTTGTTATAGAACACCGCTACGTCGAACGAGCCTTGCTCGAAGTTGCCGCGCAGACCGGTTTCATAGCTTTTGCTTTTCTCCGGTTCGAGGTCTGGGTTTGGCGCCACGCTGTAACCGGTGGTGGTGTTTTCGAAGCGGCCGTACAGGGCTTTCGCGGTCGGGGTGCGGAAACCTTCGGCGTACTGACCGTACCAGGTGTAATTCTCGGTCAGGGCGTAGGTCAGGCCGAATTTCGGCGAGACTTTGTGCCACGTCTTGTTCTTGTCGCTGACCGTGCCTTGGCCGTCAGCTGCCACGGTGTTGAGGAATTCCTGGGTGATGTGCGGCTTGAGCTGGGTGTAGTCGTAGCGCAGGCCCGGCAGGAAGGTCCAGTTGTTCCAGCTGATCTGATTCTGAGCGAACACGCTGTAGGTGTTGATGGTCGGGTCCGGGAAGTCGGTGGCCTTGGCCAACACGTCAGCAGTACTGGTTGCGCCGATGGCGCTGCAGCCGCGACCGACCGCCAGGCACGTGCCGTCGCCGCTGCGCGAGCCGGTGACTTTCTGCTGCTTGATGGTGGTGCCGTAGGTCAGCACGTGATCGGTTTCACCGATGGCGAAGGCCTTGTCCAGTTGCGCGTCGAACACCCACTGTTTCTCTTCGTAAATCGTGTCGCGAGTACGCAGCACTTTACGGGTGATCGGGTAGTAAAACTCGGTGGTGCTCTGGTCGGTTTTGGCGATCTGGTGGTTGAGGCTCCACTTCACGTTGTCGACCAGCAGACTGTCGAGGGCGAACGAGTGCTCGATACCGAAACGCTCACGGGTGATGGTGTCGTTGCCGGTGCGCCACTGGTACATGCCGCCGGGCAGCACGCTGTTGGGGATGGTCGGGGCGCCATTGAAGTACGGGCCGCCGTAGGCGCTTTTCTGATCGGTGTCGCGATCGTCCTTGTACTTTTCGTAGGTCAGGCCCAGGCGCGAATCTTCGTTGTAGTTCCAGCCGATCTTGGCCAGCACGTTGTAGGCATTGACGTCTTCCGGGTTGGCGGCGGTGCGTTCCAGACCGGTGCCGTTGTTGCTGCCGTAGGAATCAGTTTCGTGACCGTCACGCTGGCTGTAGTGCAGCAATCCGTCGAACTGCTCGGCACGGCCGGCCACGGTGGCGGACTTCAACCAGCTGTCATCGGCCGAGCTGTAACCGCTTTTCAGACGCGCGCCGACGTCCTTGCCGGGCTTGATGATGTCGTCGGCATCGAGGGTGTAGTAGCTGACGGCGCCGCCGATGGCGTTGCTGCCGTACAGCACCGAGGCCGGGCCACGGAGGATTTCCACGCGTTTGACGATTTCCGGGTCAACGTAATTGCGCTGGGTCTTGGCGTAGGGGCCGTTGAAGAAACCGTCCGGCACTTCCACGCCATCCACCTGAGTCAGGATGCGGTCGCCGTCGATACCGCGAATGTTGTAGCCGCTGATGCCGCCACGTGTGCCGGCGCCGCCGACGGAAACCCCCGGCTCATAACGCACCAGATCCTTGATGGTGTTGACGTTGTTGCGGTCCAGATCCTGACGGGTCTGCACGGTGACGGTGGCCGGCACGCTAGTGACCGACTGCTCCTGACGGGTGGCGCTGATGGTCACCTGATCCAGATTGAGCGTGCCGCTGGCGTTGCGCTTTTCCAGCACGACGTTGTTGTTGCTGATTTTGCGGAAGCTCAGGTTGGTCCCCACCAACAGACGCTCCAGGGCTTTTTCCGGTGGCAGCGAGCCACGCACGCCCGGCGACGACACGCCCTGACCCAGTTCTGCCGGCAAGCCGACCTGCCAACCAGTCACGGCGGTGAAGGCATTGAGCGCCGACACCAGCGGCTGCTGGCCGATGGCGAACGAGTAATCGCCCATGTTGCGTGCCGGTTGCTCGGTGGCCGCCATCAGCGGCGCAGTGCCGGCCATCAGGATGGCCGCGGTCAGCAGCGACAATACGCGGGAAGGGGAAGCAGTCTGGCGGGTAAGGCGAGAGGACATCGATAGCGCTCCGTGTCGCACGAATCTTTATAGGTGCTGATTGAATCGCGTGTTGCGAATCAATTGCATTGGCTATAACGAGACGTACTGGCGTTGGCTATCGAGTAAAAATAATTCTCATTTAGTTCAGGATCACCAGCGCGGGGAATTCCTGCAGGCGCGCCGAGGTGATGTGCGCGAGGGAGCGAACCACGTCGAGCGGCTGATCGAGACGGTAATTACCGGTCACGGCGACGTCGGCCAGTTGCTCGTTGGTGTTGATGATCCAGCCCGGGTAGTAACGGCGCAGTTCGGCCAGCACCTGGTTCAGCGGGCAGTTTTCGAACACCAGTCGGCCCTGGACCCAGGCCAGATCCGTGTTGGCGTCGAGTTTGGCCGGGCCGTCGAAGCCGTTGGGGCCGATGCGAATACTTTCGCCGGCCGTCAGGCGCACACGGGCATCGTTGTGGGTGGCGCGCAAATCGACGTCGCCACGTTGCACATTGACCTGCGCGACGCCATCGAGATAGCGCACGGCGAACGCGGTATCGCGCACGCTGGCAGTGACTGGCCCGGCATCGATTTCCAGCGGTTGACCGCGGCCGCTGGCGATTTCGAAAAACGCCTCGCCCTGAAACAATCGGGCAACGCGCTGCTGATCATTGATGGTGCTGGAAAACGCTGAATTGGTATTGAGCAGGACTTTCGAGCCGTCCTCCAGTTGCAGACGCTGGCGCTCGCCGACGACGGTCAGATGATCGGCTTGAATCCGCATCGGCAAGTTACTGAAACTGAACAACCCGAGAATCAGCACTGCCGCGGTTGCCAGCGGTTTCCAGTGCGGACGCAGACGCTTCAAGAAGGTGACTTTCGCAGGCTTGGCCGCCAAGCTTTGCGCGCACTGGGCGATTTGCGGGCCGTCCCAGATCGCCTGGGCCTTGGCGAACGCTTCGGCATTTAGCGGATCGGCCGCCAGCCAGGCATGGAACTGCCGGGTCTGCTCCTCGTCCGGGCTGCCGAGCACGATGAGCCAGTCCAAAGCCTGGTCCATTGCGTTGGCAGCGTCCTGCACCGAATCCGGCGAAGGCGAGCGGTGGGTGTCCGTCACGGTGTTTCCTCGACAGTGTCTGCGCACGGCTGTTTTTTCAAGTGAAGCGTAAAAGTCGGGCAAGGGTAACAAAGCCCGATGATCCGTGCAGGCGATCCTGGCACTTACAGAAAAGGCCTACGACCTCAGTCGCCATTCAGGCGTTCAGCGACACCGATGCAAATGCTCATGATCAGCTTCAGTTCTTTCTGCACGGTGCTGAGGGAGACGTTCAGTTCATCAGCGATTTCCTGATAGCTGTTCCCGTGCAAACGGCTGAGGATGAAAATCTGCTGCTGGCGGGGGCTGAGTTGACTGAGGCTCACGTTCAGGCGCTCCAGCATCTGTTCGGCGTGGGCGGCATCTTCGGCGCTGCTGGCGGGGGCGGCGACGCTGTGCACGACATCCTGCGGCACGTCGTCGACCATGGTTCGCGAATGGATCTTGCGCGCACGCAAATGATCCAGCGCCAGATTGCGTGCGGTCTGGAAGACAAAAGGTTCGAGGTGATCGATGGCCCGCTCGCTCAACGCCCGCGTCACGCGCAGGTAGGTCTCCTGCAACAGGTCTTCAGCGGTGCTGTGATTGTTGACCATCCGTTCCAGCGTGCGCAGCAAGGACGTGCGCTGGGTAAGGAAGACGTGGTTGAAGCGCGATTGACTCACGGGAGGACCTGATCCATTTCAAGCGAATGATAATGCTTATCATCTATTCGAATGGTCAAGTGTTGTTTTGTGATCGACACAGATAAATGCAGGAGCTGCCGAAGGCTGCGATCTTTTGATGTTGATCTTAAAAACAAGATCAAAAGATCGCAGCCTTCGGCAGCTCCTACAGGGGATCAGGACAATCTTACTCGGCGTTACACAGCGCCAGGCAGTTATCCAGCATGCGGTTCGAGAAGCCCCACTCGTTGTCATACCACGCCAGCACCTTGAGCAATTTGCCGCTGGACTTGGTGTGGTTGGCGTCGAAAATCGATGACAGCGGGTTGTGGTTGAAGTCGCTGGAAACCAGCGGCAACGTGTTGTAACCCAATATCTTCGAATGCTGGCTCGCAGCCTTGAGCAGGGCGTTGACTTCCTCGGCGCTGGCTTCTTTTTTCAGCTGTACGGTCAAATCCACCAGCGACACATTGATCACCGGCACCCGCACGGCCATGCCGGTCAGTTTGCCGGCCAGTTCCGGCAACACCAGGCCCACGGCCTCAGCGGCGCCGGTCTTGCTCGGGATCATGTTCTGCGTGGCTGAACGCGCGCGGTACGGGTCGGTGTGATAGACGTCCGTCAGGTTCTGATCGTTGGTGTAGGCATGGATCGTAGTCATCAGACCGCTTTCAATCCCCAGCTCGCGGTGCAGCACCTGCGCCACTGGCGCCAGGCAGTTGGTGGTGCACGAAGCGTTGGAGATGATCTGGTGCGACTGGCGCAGAATGTCGTGGTTCACACCATAAACCACAGTGGCGTCGGCACCTTTGGCCGGGGCCGAGATGATCACTTTGCGCGCGCCGGCAGTAATATGCGCGGCCGCTTTGGCGCGATCGGTAAAGAGACCGGTGCATTCGAACACCACATCAATCTTTTCCGCCGCCCATGGCAGTTCGGCCGGGTTGCGAATCGCGCTGACCGCAATGCGGTCGCCGTTGACGGTCAGACTTTCATTGTCATGCTCGACCTGAGCGTCGAACGTGCCGTGAACGGTGTCGTATTTGAGCAGATGAGCATTGATCGAGCTGTCGCCCAGATCGTTGATGGCGACGATCTGCAAATCCTGTCGATAGCCTTGGGTATACAGTGCGCGCAGGACATTACGGCCGATGCGGCCAAAACCATTGATTGCGATTCGAAGAGTCATGGAACAGCGCCGCCGTCGTTTTGTTGTTGGAATTACAAGATTATTCGCATAAAAATAGAAAACAAGCCTTTTTAGTGGCAATATTTTGTTTTATCTACAACGAGTGACCTGAATCAACTGGTCCGAATGGTCAAAAAAGCCGTCTGTCATTCCAACAACAACGGCGTTTGATCAGCATAGACAATCAGGTCGCCACATCCGTTAGCCTGGAGTTCTACACATGCATCCCCGCGTCCTTGAGGTCACCGAACGGCTTATCGCCCGCAGCCGCGCCACGCGTCAGGCTTACCTTGCACTGATTCGCGGCGCCGCCACTGACGGGCCGATGCGCGGCAAGCTGCAATGCGCCAACTTTGCCCACGGCGTGGCCGGGTGCGGCAGCGAAGACAAGCACAGCCTGCGGATGATGAACTCGGCGAACATCGCCATTGTTTCTTCGTATAACGACATGCTCTCGGCGCACCAGCCGTACGAAGTGTTCCCGGAGCAGATCAAGAACGCCCTGCGCGAAATCGGCTCGGTCGGCCAGTTCGCCGGCGGTACGCCAGCCATGTGCGACGGCGTCACCCAAGGTGAGCCGGGCATGGAACTGAGCCTGCCGAGCCGCGAAGTGATCGCCATGTCGACGGCCGTGGCGCTGTCGCACAACATGTTCGACGGCGCGCTGATGCTCGGCATCTGCGACAAGATCGTCCCGGGCCTGATGATGGGCTCGCTGCGCTTCGGTCACCTGCCGACGATTTTCGTCCCGGGCGGGCCGATGGTCTCGGGGATTTCCAACAAGGAAAAAGCCGACGTGCGCCAGAAGTACGCTGAAGGCAAAGCGACCCGCGAAGAGCTGCTGGAATCGGAGATGAAGTCCTACCACAGCCCGGGCACTTGCACCTTTTACGGCACCGCCAACACCAACCAGTTGCTGATGGAAGTCATGGGCCTGCACTTGCCGGGCGCCTCTTTCGTCAATCCGAACACGCCGCTGCGCGATGCGCTGACCCGCGAAGCCGCGCATCAGGTTACGCGTCTGACCAAACAAAATGGCAACTTCATGCCGATTGGCGAAATCGTCGACGAGAAGTCGCTGGTCAACTCGATCGTTGCGCTGCACGCGACTGGCGGCTCCACCAACCACACCCTGCACATGCCGGCCATTGCCATGGCGGCGGGTATCCAACTGACCTGGCAGGACATGGCCGACCTCTCCGAAGTCGTGCCGACCCTGAGCCACGTCTACCCGAACGGCAAAGCCGACATCAACCACTTCCAGGCAGCGGGCGGCATGTCGTTCCTGATCCGCGAACTGCTTGGCGCCGGTCTGCTGCACGAAGACGTCAACACCGTGCTCGGTCATGGCTTGAGCAAATACACGAAAGAGCCGTTCCTTGATAACGGTGAACTGGTCTGGCGCGAAGGCCCGGTCGACAGCCTCGACGAAAATATCCTGCGTCCGGTCGCCCGTGCATTCTCGGCAGAGGGTGGTTTGCGGGTGATGGAAGGCAACCTCGGGCGCGGTGTGATGAAGGTGTCCGCTGTTGCGCTGGAAAACCAGATCGTCGAAGCGCCAGCGATGGTGTTCCAGGATCAGCAGGATCTGGCCGACGCGTTCAAGGCCGGCCTGCTGGAAAAAGATTTCGTCGCCGTGATGCGCTTCCAGGGCCCGCGTTCCAACGGCATGCCGGAGCTGCACAAGATGACGCCGTTCCTCGGCGTGCTGCAGGATCGCGGCTTCAAAGTCGCGCTGGTGACTGACGGACGGATGTCCGGCGCCTCGGGGAAAATCCCGGCGGCAATTCACGTCAGCCCCGAGGCTTATGTCGGTGGCGCTTTGGCGCGGGTGCAAGAGGGCGATATCATCCGCGTCGATGGCGTCAAAGGCACCTTGGAGCTCAAGGTCGACGCCGCAGAATTTGCAGCGCGCGAACCCGCCAAAGGCCTGTTGGGCAACAACATCGGCAGCGGTCGCGAACTGTTTGGCTTCATGCGCATGGCCTTCAGCTCGGCGGAGCAGGGCGCCAGCGCCTTCACTTCTGCCCTGGAGACGCTTAATTGAAACTGGCTTTGGTCGGTGACATCGGAGGCACCAACGCGCGGTTTGCGTTGTGGAAAAACCAGCAACTGCAATCGGTTCAGGTGTTGGCCACGGCCGACCATGCCAGCCCGGAAGAGGCGATCAGCCTGTATCTGAGCGGGCTCGGTCTGGCGCCGGGTTCGATCGGTTCGGTGTGCCTGTCGGTGGCCGGCCCGGTCAGCGGTGATGAATTCAAGTTCACCAACAATCACTGGCGCCTGAGCCGCACCGCGTTCTGCAAAACCTTGCAGGTCGAGCAGTTGTTGCTGGTCAACGACTTCTCGGCGATGGCGCTGGGCATGACCCGTTTGCAGCCGGGCGAATTCCGCGTGGTCTGCGAAGGCACGCCGGAGCCGTTGCGCCCGGCGGTGGTGATCGGCCCGGGCACTGGCTTGGGCGTCGGCACGTTGCTCGATTTGGGCGAGGGTCGTTTCGCGGCGTTGCCGGGGGAGGGCGGTCACGTCGATCTGCCTCTGAGCAGCCCGCGTGAAACGCAGCTGTGGCAGCACATCCACAATGAAATCGGCCATGTCAGCGCCGAAACCGCTTTAAGCGGCGGCGGTTTGCCACGGGTTTACCGGGCGATCTGTGCGGTGGACGGGCATGAGCCCAAGCTCGACACGCCGGAAGCGATTACTGCCGCCGGTCTGGCGGGCGATCCGATTGCGCTGGAAGTGCTGGAGCAGTTCTGCTGCTGGCTCGGCCGTGTCGCCGGCAATAACGTACTGACCACGGGCGGGCGTGGCGGGGTGTATATCGTTGGCGGGGTGATTCCACGGTTTGCCGATTTCTTCCTGGAAAGCGGTTTTGCCCGCAGCTTCGCGGACAAGGGTTGCATGAGCGATTACTTCAAAGGCATTCCGGTGTGGCTGGTGACAGCGCCGTATTCTGGCCTGATGGGCGCGGGTGTAGCCCTCGAGCAAGCTGGCTGAGGATCGTTCCCACGCTCTGCGTGGGAATGCAGCCCGTGACGCTCCGCGTCACTGGACGCGGAGCGTCCCCAGAGGCATTCCCACGCAGAGCGTGGGAACGATCGGTTCATCAGGCATAATCCGCCCCAATTCCAACAACAAGGATGCCTTCGAAGTGAGCTCAGTCAACAAGTCGATATTGTTGGTCGATGACGACCAGGAAATACGCGAGTTGCTGGAAACCTACCTGACCCGCGCCGGGTTTCAGGTGCGGGCCACCGCCGATGGTGCCAGTTTTCGTCAGGCCCTCAACGAGGCGCCGAGCGATCTTGTGATCCTCGATGTCATGCTGCCCGACGAAGACGGCTTCAGCCTGTGCCGGTGGGTACGTCAGCATCCGCGTCAGGCGCAGGTGCCGATCATCATGCTCACCGCCAGTTCCGACGAGGCCGATCGCGTGATCGGTCTGGAACTCGGCGCCGACGACTACCTCGGCAAACCCTTCAGCCCACGCGAACTGCAAGCACGCATCAAAGCCCTGCTGCGGCGTGCGCAATTCGGTCAGGAACGCAGTGGCAGTGAAGTGCTGGCCTTCGATGAGTGGCGGCTGGACATGGTCAGCCATCGGCTGTTCCACACCGACGGCGAGGAGGTGATTCTCTCCGGCGCCGACTTCGCCCTGCTGAAGCTGTTCCTCGATCACCCGCAGGAAATCCTCGACCGCGACACCATTGGCAACGCCACCCGTGGCCGCGACCTGATGCCGCTCGATCGCATTGTCGACATGGCCGTCAGCCGTTTGCGCCAGCGTCTGCGCGACACGGAAAAACCGCCACGGCTGATCCGTACCGTGCGCGGCAGCGGCTATCAACTGGCAGCCAACGTGGTTGCCGGCAATGGTCACTGATTCGTTGCGCAAACTTGCCGCCAAGGTGCCGGTACCACGCTCGCTGCTCGGGCGAATGCTGCTGTTGACCTTGCTCGCGGTGCTGTTCGCGCAGACGTTATCCAGCGTGATCTGGGTCTCGCAACTGCGCGCAACCCAGCTCGAAGGTCTGGTCACCAGCGCCCGCAGCCTCGCCCATTCAATGACCGCCAGCGTCAGCTATTTCCGCTCATTACCGGTGGCTTATCGACCGTTGGTGCTCGACCAGTTGCGCAGCATGGGCGGCACCCGCTTTGTCGTGACGCTCAACGACAAGCCGTTGGGCATGGATGTGTTGCCGGTCACGCCGCGTAAAGCGGCGGTGATGAAAGCGGTCGACGAAGTGCTGCGCCAGACCCTCGGGCATGACACCGATATATCAGTGACCTTCGTCAGCCCCGAAGACCTGCGGATCTTCAACGCAGGGCTGAAACTCGATGAGCTGCCGCGCTCGTGGGCGCATTACGCGCTGACCCTGGAGCCGGTGAATCCACCCGTGTTGGTCACGCAGATTCAAATGGCGCCGGGCGAATGGCTGTACATCGCCTCGCTGTTGCCCGAGCCGTACACCAGCCTTGAAGAACAAGGCCTGCCCTCGCAGCAGGTATGGTTCATCGTTCTCACCAGTGGTTTTCTATTGCTGTTCATCGGCCTGCTGGTGCACTGGCAAAGCCGGCCGCTCAAACGTCTGGCGCGGGCAGCGCGGGATCTGTCGCTGGGCGCCGACGTCGAGCCGGTGGCCGAGGGTGGTGGCAGCGAAGTGGTCGAAGTGGGTCGTGCTTTCAACACCATGCGCGAACGCATCAGCCGTTACCTGACCGAACGCAGCCAGTTGTTCAGCGCGATCTCCCATGACCTGCGCACACCGATCACGCGTTTGCGTTTGCGCGTCGAATTGCTTGAAGACGAGAAGCTGCAGGCCAAGTTCGGTCGTGATCTGGATGAGTTGGAGCTGCTGGTCAAAGGCGCGCTGCAATGTGTGAAAGACACTGACATCCACGAGAACATCGAGCCGGTGGATCTTAATCATGTGCTGGATTGTCTGGTCGAGCCTTATCTGGCGCCGAACGGCAACGGTCGCGTGACTCAGCATGGCCGGGCGCTGGCGGCGTATCCGGGTAAGCCGCTGGCGTTGAAACGCTGCA
Organism: Pseudomonas sp. NPDC085632; assembly: GCF_044541255.1. Lineage (NCBI taxonomy): Bacteria > Pseudomonadati > Pseudomonadota > Gammaproteobacteria > Pseudomonadales > Pseudomonadaceae > Pseudomonas > Pseudomonas sp. NPDC085632. The sequence continues at coordinate 37,433 of NZ_JBITSX010000010.1, forward strand.
TCGGCAACCTGATCGACAACGCGTTGAAGTATGGGCAGAACGCGCATCTGCATATCGATGACGATGACAGCGCGTTTGTCTTGCACGTTGATGATGAAGGGCCGGGCGTGCCGGAGCAGCGTTTGGAGCAGGTGTTTGAGCCGCACTTCCGGTTGGCGGGACAGCAGCAGGGTTATGGGCTCGGGCTCGGGATTGCGCGGAACATTGCCCACAGCCATGGCGGAGAGGTGACGTTGCAGAATTTGCGTGACGGTGGGTTGCGGGTGACCCTGCAACTGCCGCGTTCGGCGGATTGAGTCAAAAGCTTTCCCTCACCCTAGCCCTCTCCCGGGGGGAGAGGGGACTGATCGAGGGATGCTGCAGAGATACGCCGACCTGGAAGTCCGGTAGCGAATCCATAATCGACTCAATGTATCAGGTCGGCGGATAACTCATTACACCTCGGTCGGCCCCCTCTCCCTCCGGGAGAGGGCTGGGGTGAGGGTGGCTCTTTTGTCACGGATCGGTGACAAGCCCCGCCCCCTTCGTTACAAGCCCACCCCGGCCCGTTGTTTAGACTCCCCGCAGTCATAACAACAAAAAAGGCCACCCATGGATCTTTTCCACCCAGGCTTCAGCAGTTGGCTGAACGCCCCTGCCCACCAGCAATGGCTCGCCGCCGAAGGCCTGCGTCTGCTGGATTTCGCCAAGGCATCAAAACTCCCGCAAGGCTTCGGCAACCTCGACGAACGCGGCCGTCTGCCAGCGAACGCACAAGCCGAAACCATGAACACCGCGCGCATGACCCACAGTTTCGCCATGGCCCACATTCAGGGGCTGCCGGGATTTGCCGAACGGGTCGATCACGGCATCGCCGCCCTGCGCGGGCCATTGCGTGACGCCTTGCACGGTGGCTGGTTTGCGGTCGCCGAACACCGCGACGGCAACACCGGAAAGAATGCTTATCTGCATGCCTTTGTCGCGCTGGCGGCGAGCTCTGCGGTGGTCGCGCAACGTCCCGGCGCGCAAGCGCTGCTGGACGATGCCATCGACATCATCGACACGTATTTCTGGAGCGAAGAAGAGGGCGCCATGCGCGAGTTCTTCAATCGCGACTGGAGTGAAGAAGAAGCCTATCGCGGCGCCAACAGCAACATGCACGCGACCGAGGCGTTCCTCGCACTGGCCGATGTCACAGAAGATCCGCGCTGGCTGGTGCGTGCGCAACGCATCGTCGAGCGGGTGATCCACGGTCATGCTGCCGCCAACGGTTACATGGTCATCGAGCATTTCGACCGCGACTGGCAACCGCTGCGCGACTACAACCACGACAATCCTGCCGACGGTTTCCGCCCGTACGGCACCACACCGGGTCACGGTTTTGAGTGGGCGCGGCTGTTGCTGCACCTCGAAGCGGCGCGGGTGCAGGCCGGCATGTTGACGCTCGGCTGGCTCGCCACTGACGCGGCAAAACTCTTCGAGAACAACTGCCGCAACGGTTGGAACGTCGATGGTTTGCCGGGCATCGTCTACACCCTCGACTGGGACAACAAAGCCGTTGTCCGCCATCGTCTGCACTGGACACACGCCGAAGCCAGCGCCGCTGCCAGCGCGTTGCTCAAACGCAGCGGAGATGCGCAATACGAAACCTGGTACCGGCTGTTCTGGGAATTCTGCGAGGTGAATTTCATCGACCGTTGCGACGGCAGCTGGCACCACGAACTCAACCCGCAAAACATCCCGAGCGCCGATATCTGGGCGGGCAAACCCGATCTGTATCACGCCTGGCAGGCGGTGCTGATCCCTCGTCTACCCTTGTCACCGAGTATGGCGACTGCTTTAGCGCAGTTGTCTCACGGTTCTCCTGTGTAACCATGTGGTGACATTCGCGCGTCCCTTCGTTACCTGCGAAGGGAAACGTCCTGTTTAAACTCCTGTGCAGCGCAAGCACCAGACTTGCATGCATAACAACAAGAAAGGTACATCTCAGATGAATGCGATTTCTCGCCTCGCTACTGTCATTTCTGTCGCCTCCCTGTTCCCGCTCGCAATTCTGCCTCTCAGTGTTTCCGCTGCCGAATCCAAAGGTTCGGTCGAAGTCGTGCACTGGTGGACGTCCGGTGGCGAAAAAGCCGCTGTTGATGTGCTCAAGGCGCAAGTCGAAAAAGACGGTTTCACCTGGAAAGACGGCGCTGTCGCCGGTGGTGGCGGTGCCACTGCCATGACCGTGTTGAAAAGCCGTGCCGTTGCCGGCAACCCGCCTGGCGTCGCCCAGATCAAAGGCCCGGACATCCAGGAATGGGCGTCCACCGGCCTGCTCGACACCGACGTGTTGAAAGACGTCGCCAAGTCGGAAAAGTGGGACAGCCTGCTCGACAAGAAAGTCTCCGATACCGTGAAGTACGACGGTGATTACGTGGCCGTGCCGGTGAACATTCACCGCGTGAACTGGCTGTGGATCAACCCGGAAGTGTTCAAGAAAGCCGGTATCACCAAGAACCCGACCACCCTCGAAGAATTCTATGCCGCTGGCGACAAGCTGAAGGCTGCGGGCTTCATCCCGCTGGCTCACGGCGGTCAGCCTTGGCAGGACAGCACCGTGTTCGAAGCCGTGGTGCTCTCGGTCATGGGTGTCGATGGTTACAAGAAAGCCCTGGTTGACCTGGACAACGCCGCGCTGACCGGTCCGGAAATGGTCAAGGCGCTGACCGAGCTGAAGAAAGTCGCGACCTACATGGACGCCGACGGCAAAGGTCAGGACTGGAACCTGGAAGCGGCCAAAGTCATTAACGGCAAGGCCGGCATGCAGATCATGGGCGACTGGGCCAAGTCCGAATGGACCGCCGCCAAGAAAGTCGCCGGCAAGGATTACGAGTGCGTAGCCTTCCCGGGCACTGACAAGGCGTTCACCTACAACATCGACTCGCTGGCCGTGTTCAAGCAGAAGGACGCAGGCACTGCGGCCGGTCAGCAGGACATCGCCAAAGTCGTGCTGGGTGAAAACTTCCAGAAAGTCTTCAGCATCAACAAAGGCTCGATCCCGGTTCGCAACGACATGTTGAACAACATGGACAAGCTCGGTTTCGATTCCTGCGCGCAGACCGCTGCCAAGGATTTCCTGGCAGACGCCAAGTCCGGCGGCCTGCAGCCAAGCATGGCGCACAACATGGCGACCACGCTGGCGGTGCAAGGCGCGTTCTTTGACGTCGTGACCAACTACATCAACGACCCGAAAGCCGACCCGGCCGACACCGCCAAGAAACTGGGTGCAGCGATCAAATCGTCTAAATAAGCATCGGTGCACAGGCTTCCCCTGTGGGAGCGAGCCTGCTCGCGAAGGCGTTGTGTCAGTTGCTCCATCCGTCGACTGACACACCGCATTCGCGAGCAGGCTCGCTCCCACAAGGGATCTCACTGTAGTTTTTATTCCCTGTACTGGATTTCCCCATGAGTTCTGTTGCTGTGTTCAGCAAGGCCTCGCCGTTCGATGCATTGCAACGCTGGCTACCCAAACTGGTGCTGGCGCCGAGCATGTTCATCGTGCTGGTGGGCTTCTATGGCTACATCCTGTGGACGTTCGTGCTGTCGTTCACCACCTCGACTTTCCTGCCTAACTACAAGTGGGCCGGTCTGGCGCAATACGCGCGGTTGTTCGACAACGACCGCTGGTGGGTCGCGAGCAAAAACCTCGCGGTGTTCGGCGGCATGTTCATCGGTATCACTTTGGTGATCGGCGTGTTGCTGGCGGTGTTCCTCGACCAGCGCATTCGTCGCGAAGGCTTTATCCGCACCATTTACCTGTACCCGATGGCGCTCTCGATGATCGTCACCGGTACCGCGTGGAAATGGCTGCTCAACCCGGGCATGGGCCTGGACAAATTGTTGCGTGACTGGGGCTGGGAAGGCTTCCGTCTCGACTGGCTGATCGACCCTGATCGCGTGGTCTACTGCCTGGTGATCGCCGCTGTCTGGCAAGCCTCGGGCTTCATCATGGCGATGTTTTTGGCCGGCCTGCGTGGCGTCGATCAATCGATCATCCGCGCTGCGCAGATAGATGGCGCGAGCATGCCGACGATCTACTGGAAAGTGGTGCTGCCAAGCCTGCGTCCGGTGTTCTTCAGTGCGGTGATGATTCTGGCGCACATCGCGATCAAGAGCTTCGACCTGGTCGCGGCGATGACCGCCGGTGGCCCGGGTTATTCCTCCGACCTGCCCGCAATGTTCATGTATTCCTTCACCTTCAGTCGCGGCCAGATGGGTATGGGCTCGGCCAGTGCGATTCTGATGCTCGGTGCGATCCTCGCGATCATCGTGCCTTACCTGTATTCCGAGCTGAGGACCAAGCGCAATGACTAGTCTCGCTGCCAAACCTGCTATCAGCCTGAGTCGCATCGCGATCTACGCGGTGCTGATCCTCGCCGTACTGCTTTATCTGGTGCCGCTGGTGGTCATGTTGCTGACCAGCTTCAAGACCCCGGAAGACATCAGCACCGGCAACTTGCTGAGCTGGCCGACCGTGGTCAGCGGCATCGGCTGGGTCAAGGCCTGGGCCACGGTTGACGGGTACTTCTGGAACTCGATCAAGATCACCGTTCCGGCGGTAGTTATTTCCACCGCCATCGGTGCGTTGAATGGTTATGTGCTGTCGTTCTGGCGCTTCCGCGGTTCGCAGTTGTTCTTCGGTCTGCTGTTGTTCGGCTGCTTCCTGCCGTTCCAGACCGTGCTGCTGCCGGCCTCGTTTACCCTCGGCAAGATGGGCCTGGCGAGCACCACCACCGGCCTGGTGTTTATCCACGTGGTTTACGGTCTGGCGTTCACCACACTGTTCTTCCGCAACTACTACGTGAGCATTCCGGATGCGCTGGTGAAAGCCGCACGCCTCGATGGCGCGGGTTTCTTCACGATTTTCCGCCGCATCATCCTGCCGATGTCGACGCCGATCATCATGGTCTGCCTGATCTGGCAATTCACCCAGATCTGGAACGACTTCCTGTTCGGTGTGGTGTTCTCCAGCGGTGATTCGCAACCGATCACGGTGGCGCTGAACAACCTGGTCAACACCAGCACCGGCGCCAAGGAATACAACGTTGATATGGCAGCGGCGATGATCGCCGGCCTGCCGACCCTGCTGGTCTATGTGGTCGCAGGCAAGTATTTCGTGCGCGGGCTGACGGCCGGCGCAGTCAAGGGGTAATCATGGCAACGCTCGAACTTCGCAACGTAAACAAGACCTACGGTGCCGGCCTGCCGGACACCTTGAAGAACATTGAACTGTCGATCAAGGAAGGTGAGTTCCTGATCCTCGTCGGCCCGTCGGGCTGCGGCAAATCGACGTTGATGAACTGCATCGCCGGTCTGGAAACCATCACCGGCGGCGCGATCATGATCGGTGATCAGGACGTCAGCGGCATGAGCCCGAAGGATCGCGACATCGCCATGGTGTTCCAGTCCTACGCGCTGTACCCGACCATGAGCGTGCGCGAGAACATCGAGTTCGGCCTGAAGATTCGCAAGATGGCGCAGTCGGCGATCGACGAAGAAGTCGCACGCGTGGCCAAACTGCTGCAGATCGAACATTTGCTCAATCGCAAGCCGGGTCAGCTTTCAGGTGGCCAGCAGCAGCGTGTGGCGATGGGCCGTGCGCTGGCGCGTCGTCCGAAGATCTATCTGTTCGACGAACCGCTGTCCAACCTCGACGCCAAGCTGCGTGTCGAGATGCGCACCGAAATGAAACTGATGCACCAGCGCCTGAAAACCACCACGGTCTACGTGACCCACGACCAGATCGAAGCGATGACCCTGGGCGACAAGGTTGCGGTGATGAAGGACGGCATCATTCAGCAGTTCGGCACGCCAAAAGAGATCTACAACGATCCGGCCAACCTGTTTGTGGCGAGCTTCATCGGTTCGCCGCCGATGAACTTCATTCCGCTGCGCCTGCAACGCAAGGACGGTCGTCTGCTGGCGCTGCTCGACAGTGGCCAGGCGCGTTGTGAGTTGCCGATGAGCATGCAGGACGCCGGGCTCGAAGATCGCGAAGTGATCCTCGGCCTGCGCCCGGAGCAAATCGTGCTGGCGAACGGCGAGGGCAATGGCCTGCCGAGCATTCGTGCCGAAGTGCAGGTGACCGAACCGACTGGCCCCGACACCTTGGTGTTCGTCAATCTGAATGACACCAAAGTCTGCTGCCGTCTGGCGCCAGACGTGGCACCGCAGGTGGGCGAGAACCTGACGCTGCAATTCGATCCGTCGAAAGTGTTGTTGTTCGATGCCAAGACCGGCGAGCGCCTCGGCACTGCCGGGCAACCACAGACCGATGCGCGGTCTGCGAACGTCGCCCAATTCAAAGGCCGGTGAACAGATCAAGGTTGGAATGCAGTCATGTGGGAGCTGGCTTGCCAGCGATGCAGGCAACTCGGTTCACAGTGGAACAGAGTCGATGCCATCGCTGGCAAGCCAGCTCCCACAGGGATTGGATTCCAAAAGGAGCACGCGGTGGATTGCCTGTAATCCATCGCAATTTATGTAAACCGCGTTAGATAAAAACAGTTAATAACAATAAAGACGAGGATGTAGGGATGAAAAAGAAACACGTCAATGCCCGGTTGATCTGCCAAGTGTCGGCTGCGGCGGCCTTGGTGCTGGCCGGTAACGCCATGGCGGCGGATGCCTTCAGTTCCGATTCGAAATGGATGACGGGCGACTGGGGTGGCGAGCGTACCAAGCTGATCGAGCAGGGTATCGACATCAAGGCCGACTACGTTGGGGAAGTCGGTGGCAACCTGAACGGTGGCTACAACGACGACAAGACCGCGCGTTACGCTGACCAGTTCGGTCTGGGCGTGGCACTCGATCTGCAAAAGCTGTGGGGCTGGGATAACACCCAGGCGAAGATCCAGCTGACCAACCGTAATGGCTACAACATCTCCAACGACCGCGTTGGCGATCCGCGTGCCGGCACCTTGAGTTCTTCGCAAGAAGTTTACGGTCGTGGCCACATGGTGCGTCTGACCCAATTGTGGATTCAGCACCAGTTCTTCGATAACAAACTCGACGTCAAGGCCGGTTACTTCGGTGAAGGCGAAGACTTCAACACCTTCCCGTGCGACTTCCAGAACCTGGCGTTCTGCGGCTCGCAAGTGGGTAACTGGGCGACCAACATCTGGTACAACTGGCCCGTCAGCCAGGCCGCGATCCGCGTGAAGTACAACATCAACGACGAGCTCTACGCGCAGATCGGTGCGTACAACCAGAACCCGTCGCAGCTGGAACACGGCAACGGCTTCAAGCTCAGCGGCAGCGGCACCAAAGGTACTGTCTTGCCGGTTGAATTGGTCTGGTCGCCGAAGGTCAACAGCCTGCCGGGCGAATACCGCGTCGGTTACTACAAGAGCACCGCCGATGCCGACGACGTTCGCGAAGACGTCAACGGTTTCGACGCTGCTACTACTGGCGACGCGTACAAAACCCACAGCAGCAAAAGCGGCTACTGGTTCGTGGCGCAACAGCAACTCACCAGCCACAACGGTGATGCTTCTCGCGGTCTGAACATCGCGGCCAATGCCACGTTCCACGACAAAGACACCAACTTCATCGACAACTATCAGTCGGTGATGTTTGTCTACAAAGGCCCGTTCGACGCGCGTCCGAAGGATGACGTCGGTATCGGCGCGGCGCGTATCCACGTCAACGACGATGTGAAGAAAAACGCCGAGCTGCTGAATGCGTCCAACGGTGTTTCGGATTACGACAACCCGGTGTTCTCGCCGATTCGTGAAACCGAATACAACTACGAGATCAACTACGGCTTCCACGTCACCAACTGGCTGACCGTACGTCCTAACCTGCAGTACATCACTCACCCGGGTGGTGTGGATGAAGTGGACAACGCATTGGTCGCTGGCCTGAAAATTCAGTCTACGTTCTAACGCGTCTGCGATAAGCTCCTCTCTATGTGCGCATATTTGCGGACAGCCAAGGCTGTCCGCTTTTTTTTGAGGGGCAGTAATCCCCGTAACAGATGAATTCGGAACCGTGGCAAATGCATGAGCATCCGCTACAACGCTTCTTCAAATCCCTGCGTGAACAACCGGTGTTCGCCTGGGAGCGCTATCAGATGCGCGACGTGTTGGTGATCGATCATCCGCTGTGTCAGGCGGTGTTCAGTCGTCAAGGCGCGCAGTTGCTGCACTTTCAGCCGCGCGGGCAAAAGCCGTGGTTGTGGTGTGCGGCGAAGTGGCCGCATGTCGGTGCGATCCGTGGTGGCGTGCCGGTGTGTTGGCCGTGGTATGGCCGTCATCCCAGCGAAAACGCCTGGCCATCGCATGGTTGGGCGCGACTGCTCGACTGGAAGTTGCTCGACAGCAGCAGCGCCGACGACGGCGTGCGCCTGCACTGGCAATTGCAGCTGTGCGACTGGCAGGTTGACCTGCATGCACATCTGGGCGAACGCATGGAATTACGCCTGAGCACCGAGCATCAGGACGACATGCCGTGCCAGTTGAGCCAGGCTTTGCATGCTTACTGGCGTATTGGCGATGTCGGTGAGATAGCGCTGTCTGGGCTCGAAGGGGCGCAGGGTTATGACCAGTTGAATCGCCAGGTTTGTCAGCAGGAAGGCGAGCTGCGGGTCGATGGCGGTTGTCAGCGGGTGTTCCAGCATGACGGCGAGTTGCAGCTCAAGGATCACGCCTGGCAGCGCGAGTTGTGCATTGATACCGGTGACAGTGCGGACACGGTGGTGTGGCATCCTGGGGCGCGGCCGTTGTTGGGTGTGAGCTGGGATGAGGTGTTGGAGTTTGTTTGCGTGGAAGCCGCGGCGGGTGGGACTGACAGCTTGCACCTGGCACCGGGGGAGAAGGCGCATTTGAGTTTGCAGGCGTGGGCGGCGGCTTAGTGTGTCAAGTACACCGCGACCCTCACCCTAGCCCTCTCCCGGAGGGAGAGGGGACCGAATGGGGGATGTTCGAGAGATGCATCGACCTGAACGAATGTCGGTGAATCCATAATCGACTCAGTGTTTCAGGTCGATGTACAGCGCAAGACACCTCGGTCGGCCCCCTCTCCCTCCGGGAGAGGGTTGGGGTGAGGGTGCTTTTGATCTTTAGTTGAACTCGTCACCCACCGGATACCGGCTCGCATTCAAACTCTCTTTGATCTTGCGCAAATGCGGCTGGAAATCCACCCCGCGACGCAAGGTCATCCCGGTCGCCAGCACATCCAGCACCGTCAACTGAATGATCCGCGATGTCATCGGCATATAAATGTCGGTGTCTTCCGGCAGCGGAATATTCAGGCTCAAGGTACTCGCCTTGGCCAGCGGCGAATTCTCCGCCGTCAGGCCCAGCACCGAAGCGCCATTCTCGCGAGCAATGCGTGCCACTTCCACCAGTTCGCGAGTGCGGCCGGTGTAGGAAATGATCACGAACAGCTCACCGGTGTGCGCCACCGACGCAATCATCCGCTGCATCAACACATCAGCATGCGCGGTCACCGCGAGGTTGAAGCGGAAGAACTTGTGTTGCGCATCCAGCGCCACCGGCGCCGAAGCGCCGAGGCCGAAGAAGTGGATCTGTCGGGCCTGAATCAACAGGTCGACGGCGCGGCTGATCAGGTTCGGATCAAGTGCCTGGCAAGCGCTGTCCAGAGACGCAATGGCGCTGCCGAAAATCTTCTGTGTGTACGCCTCGGGATTGTCGTCGGCCTCGACCGCGCGACTGACATACGCCGCGCCACTGGCCAGACTCTGCGCCAGTTGCAGCTTGAGTTCGGGATAGCCGCTGACGCCGAACGAACGGCAGAAACGGTTGACCGTCGGCTCGCTCACCGAGGCTGCCTGGGCGAGGGCGGCGATGCTGAAGCGGGTGGCCTGCTGCGGGTTGAGCAGGATCACCTCGGCGACTTTGCGTTCGGCCTTGTTCAGGTCTTCAAGGCGACTCTGGATCTGTTCCAGTAAATTTCGCACGCGGTCCATATGGAATTCCTAATTCACCTGCGCAAAGGTGCGCCGGGCTATGCAAATTGGGCCTTTGATATGGCCGGTAACGGTGGCCTATCCTACTGATGCGTCCGAGCGACCACCACTCGGAATCTGTATTTTGCGAAAATGTTGTGGTTATTACTACATTTTCCCTTGAGTGATGCCTTGAAAAAAGGTATTTGTAGCTTAACTTGATAAAAGAACAAACATCATGCCTTCGATTACGGTTGAACCGTGCACCTTTGCCTTGTTCGGCGCGCTTGGCGATCTGGCCCTGCGCAAGCTGTTTCCTGCCCTTTATCACCTCGATGGCGCCGACCTGCTGCACGAGGACACGCGCATCATCGCGCTGGCCCGTGAAGAAGGTTCCGAGCAGCAGCACATGGCGTTCATCGCCGCCGAACTGCGCCGCTATGTGGGCAAAGAGCTGGACGAGGCCGTCGCCGAGCGTTTTCTCGCACGCCTGACCTACCTGCACGTCGACTTCCTCAAATCCGAAGATTATGTGGCGCTGGCCGAACTGGCCGGCAGCACGCAACGCATGATTGCCTACTTCGCCACGCCGGCCGCGGTGTACGGCGCGATCTGCGAGAACCTGGCGAAAGTCGGTCTGGCGGAAAACACTCGCGTGGTGCTGGAAAAACCGATCGGCTCCGACCTCGAATCGTCGCGCAAGGTTAACGACGCCGTGGCGCAGTTCTTCCCGGAAAACCGCACCTACCGCATCGACCACTACCTGGGCAAAGAAACCGTCCAGAACCTGATCGCCCTGCGTTTCGCCAACAGTCTGTTCGAAACCCAGTGGAACCAGAATTACATCTCCCACGTGGAAATCACCGTGGCCGAGAAGGTTGGCATCGAAGGCCGTTGGGGCTATTTCGACAAGGCCGGCCAACTGCGCGACATGATCCAGAATCACCTGTTGCAACTGCTCTGTCTGATCGCCATGGACCCGCCGGCCGACTTGTCCGCCGACAGCATCCGTGACGAGAAAGTAAAAGTGCTCAAGGCGCTCGCGCCGATCAGCCCGGAAGGCCTGACCACTCAGGTGGTGCGCGGCCAGTACATCGCCGGCCACAGCGAAGGCAAATCCGTACCGGGTTACCTCGAAGAACCGAACTCCAACACCCAGAGCGACACCGAAACCTTCGTCGCTCTGCGTGCCGATATCCGTAACTGGCGTTGGGCTGGCGTGCCGTTCTATCTGCGTACCGGCAAGCGCATGCCGCAGAAACTGTCGCAGATCGTCATTCACTTCAAGGAACCGTCGCACTACATTTTTGCGCCGGAACAACGCCTGCAGATCAGCAACAAACTGATCATCCGCCTGCAACCGGACGAAGGCATTTCCTTGCGCGTGATGACCAAAGAGCAGGGCCTGGACAAAGGCATGCAACTGCGCAGCGGCCCGCTGCAACTGAATTTCTCCGACACCTGGCGTAGCGCGCGGATCCCCGACGCCTACGAACGGTTGTTGCTGGAAGTGATGAACGGCAATCAGAACCTGTTTGTCCGTAAAGATGAAATCGAAGCCGCGTGGAAATGGTGTGACCAGCTGATCGCCGGGTGGAAAAAATCCGGTGACGCGCCCAAGCCGTATGCGGCCGGGTCGTGGGGGCCGATGAGCTCCATTGCATTGATCACGCGGGACGGGAGGTCGTGGTATGGCGATATCTGATGTGCAACTGCCGGCGGGCGTAAGTGCCCACGAATTCAACAGCCCGGCGCTGTTGGCCGAAGGTTTGGCGCTGAACGTTGCCAAACAACTGAGCGAAGCCATTGCTGCGCGCGGCAACGCGGTGCTGGTGGTGTCGGGCGGTCGTAGCCCGGTGGCGTTTTTCCAGCACCTGGCCAAGCAGGAACTGGACTGGTCGAAGGTCGTCGTGACCCTCGCCGACGAGCGTTGGGTACCGGTTGAACACGCTGACAGCAATGCCGGTTTGCTCAAGCAATACTTGCTCAAAGGCCCGGCGGCGAAAGCGCAGTTCCTCAGCCTTTATAGCGCGGCGGCGAACGTCGAGCAGGCTGCTGAACAGGCTGACCGTTTGCTCGCTGAACTGCCGCCGATCGACGTGCTGGTGCTGGGCATGGGTGATGACGGTCACACCGCGTCGCTGTTCCCCGACAGCCCGAACCTGGCCGAAGCCCTGCAAGCCGATGGCACCCGCCGTTGCTGGCCGATGCTGGCGCCGAGCGTGCCGCGTCAGCGCCTGACCATGAGCCGTGCGCTGCTGGCCTCGGCCAAACACAAGATTCTGTCGATTTCCGGTCAGTCGAAACTGATCACCCTGAATGCCGCACTGGCATCCGATGACGTCGCCGCCATGCCGGTGCGCGCGTTTCTGCAACCTACGTTAGAGATTTACTGGTGCCCATGAGCCAAGGAACAGCCGCTATGACAACCCCATCCCCGACCGTTTCCATGGCGGACAAAGTTGCCCTGTTCGACAGCCTCTGCGCCTAGGCGCGGATCTTGCCGGTGATCACCATCGCTCGCGAACAGGACGTGCTGCCGCTGGCCGACGCCCTGGCCGCCGGTGGTCTGACCGCGCTGGAAGTGACCCTGCGTTCGCAGTTCGGCCTCAAGGCCATTCAGATCCTGCGCGAGCAGCGTCCGGAGCTGATGACCGGTGCCGGCACCGTGCTCGATCGCAACATGCTTGCGGCGGCCGAAGCCGCCGGTTCGCAATTCATCGTCACCCCGGGCATTACCCGTGATTTGCTCGAAGCCAGTGTCGACAGCCCGATTCCGCTGTTGCCGGGCATCAGCAACGCCTCCGGCATCATGGAAGGCTATGGTCTGGGTTATCGCCGCTTCAAGCTGTTCCCGGCGGAAGTCAGCGGTGGCGTAGCAGCGATCAAAGCCCTTGGCGGGCCGTTCGGCGAAGTGAAATTCTGCCCGACTGGCGGCGTCGGCCCGGCCAACATCAAGAGCTACATGGCGTTGAAAAACGTCATGTGCGTGGGCGGTAGCTGGATGCTCGATCCGGAGTGGATCAAGAACGGCGACTGGGCCCGTATTCAGGAATGCACCGCCGAGGCGTTGGCGCTGCTGGACTGATTGTTACCAGACACTTCGTTGTGTGTTCTACGGCTTTACGGTGCGCTCGGTCGGTGCACCGTTTTTTTTGTCTTGAAGAAAGTGCGAGGACATCACGCGATACATAGTTACCGCACAGCCGCGTTTGCGTGGCGCTAATCTGCGTTCATCTTACGGAAGAGAGAACGCCTCATGGACGACCATCAATCTGTCGCTTTAATACCTAACCCAGTACATCAACCGGGACCGCAGCCCGGCAGCTCAGTCTGGCGCGAAACGCCGGCAAAGGTGCGCAACATCAGCCATGGCGTAGAAGGTTCGCCCCTGGTGTTGCGTCTGGCCCTGGTCGATGCGATGACCGGTGAGCCGGTGGTTGGCGCGTTGGTTCGGATCGAACAGCACATTGGCGCCGATACACTGTGTGGCACGCAGGCGACCGACAGCCAAGGCATCGTGCGCTTTACCAGTATTTATCCGGATCAGCAGTCGGGCGGTGCTACATGCATCGCCATGTCGGTGGGCATTGCTGGTGATGATCAATCCCCACAGGCACGTCACGAGGCCTGGACAGGACAGCTGCATCTGCCCAGTGCTTGCCGCTGTGAACCCCCCGGGGATGCCGCCTCGCGGTTGGTGTTGCAACCGATTGGTGGTGAAGGCCTGGAGGACGGCTACTTCGGCAGCCTGACCATCGGCGTCGACACTTTTGCGGTGTCGTCGCAGATCGGCCTTGCGGGCTTCGAAAAATGCACGGGGGCGGTGTTTTAGCGCAGCTCGTCCAGTGCACGCACCAGCAACTGCATATCGGCGGCGGTGGTGGTCAGCCCCGGCGTGATGCGGATGCTCGGGCCGCTGGCGGCGCCGTTGCGCACCACGGTGAACAGGTTGTAATCGTTGAGCAGGCGCTCGGCCATCGCTTGTTGATCGTCGTGCCGGGTGAAGCGCAGCGATGTGATGCCGCAATACAGCCGAGGATCGTCAGGTGTCATCACCTCGATGCCCGGCAAGTTCCGCACCGCGCGGACCCACAAGTTGCGCAGATAATTCAGGCGAGCGCCTTTGGCCGGTGCGCCGCCGAGCGAGCGGTGCTCTTCGAACACCAGCGGCAAGGTCATCAGCGCCGGAATGTTGGGCGTGCTGTACGAAGTGCGCGAGCGAATGTCATTCACCGTGTAATGCATTTCACCCATGTCCGGATCGATATCGGCCAGGCGTTGTGGCGCGATATAGAGGAAGCCGAGGGTGAGTGGCGCGCCGATCCATTTGTGCAGGTTGAATCCGGCGAAAGAGATGCCCAGCGCCTCAAGATCGAACTCGATCTGTCCAAGTGCATGGGCGCCGTCGAGGATGACATCGACGCCATGCTCTTTGGCGAGCGCGGCGATGGCTTGCACCGGCATGACCAGACCGGTGCGGTGAGTGACGTGAGTCAGGGCCATCAGCTTGATTTTCGGATAACCAACGAAGGCTTCGCGGTAAGTCTCCACCAGGCTGTCGTAGCTCGCCGGGTGCGCATGTGCGATCTCGATCACTTCGGCACCGCGATGTTTGGCCAGCCAGCGCATGGCGCCTTTGACCGTGTCGTATTCCAGGTCACCGATCAGCACCTGATCGCCCGGCTGCAGCCGGTTGTAGTTGCGGATCAGCGATTGCAGGCCTTCAGTCGCGTTGCGGGTGAACGCCACGCTCTGCGCGCGCACGCCGATCAGCTCGGCCAGTTGCGCGCGAATGTCGAGGTTGTCGTGCTGTTCGAAACGCTGGCGTACATACACCGAGTTACTGGTGTTGATCAGCTCGATATTGCGCTGGTATTCCTCGATCACCGTGCGCGACATGCGCCCGAAGTAACCGTTTTCCAGGTTCACGGGGCCGGGTTGAACGTCGTAACGATCAGCGAATGTCTCCCAGAAGACTTCGTCACGGGCGCGGCGGGTGTTATCGGGCATGGTCGGCTAACTCAGGAAGAGGAGGGCGCTTCAGTGGCGCGGGGCAGGCTTGCCGTGTTTGGCGCGCAGCGGTTCGAGCAAATCCGACAGGCCGTTATGGTCGATTTCCTGCATCAGCGCGAGCAAACCACCGAGTTCGCCGTGCGGGAAACCTTCGCGGGCAAACCAGTTCAAGTACGGCCCTGGCAGGTCGGCAATGATCCGGCCCTTATACTTGCCGAAAGGCATTTCTCGCGTGATCAGCAGTTCGAGTTTTTCGGGATTCATCAGGGTTTTCGTCTGGCTTCAAAACAATCAGGAAAATACAGGCATTCTGCATGCAGGCCAAATGACAGATCATGCAAATAACCGTGATACAGATAGTTCATTTATATTTAAGTCATTGATATATAACGATTTTATGTAAACAAAAAAGCTGGCATGCACACTGCAATATCCCTTGCATCTTCAACCAATCGCAAGGAATTGAAAAATGACCGACATGAATAAAGAAGCCATCTCTGTACTCAATGACCTGATTGAAACCAGCAAGGACGGTCAGGAAGGGTTCAAGACTTGCGCTGAAGACATCAAACATCCAGAACTGAAAACCCTGTTTGTCACTCGCTCTGCCGATTGCGCCACCGCTGCTGCGGAACTGCAAGCCGAAGTTCGCAAGCTGGGCGGCGATCCGGAAACTTCCACCAGCGTCAGCGGTGATCTGCACCGTCGTTGGGTCGACGTCAAAGCCATGTTCACCGGCAAGGACGAAGAGGCTGTGTTGAACGAAGCCGAGCGCGGTGAAGACCATGCGCTGAAGGCTTATCGTGAAGCCATCGAGAAGATCAACAAGCATAACCTGGTGGGTATTCGTGATCTGGTTGAACGTCAGTATCACGGCGTACAACGCAACCACGACCAGGTGAAAGCCCTGCGTAACCAGGCTCGCGCACGTTCGTAAGCATTTGCCGGGTACAAAAAACGCCAGCTAGTCTGGCGTTTTTTTATGGGGCTGGGAAAAGCAGAAGCAGAAGCAGAAGCAGAAGCCCCTCACCCTAGCCCTCTCCCGGAGGGAGAGGGGACTGATTGGGGTGGATGTTGGGGATAGACCGACCTGAAATATCCAGTCGAACTCGGGATTTGAATTCCACATAGATCGGCTCCCTTTCCCCCTTGCCCCCCTGGGGGAGAGGGCTGGGGTGAGGGGGAAAAGCTCTATCTGACACACCACAAATCAATCAGCCAATGCTGATCGCCGGCAGAGTAGGCAGCGTCACCGTCTGCTGCTTGCGCGGTGCGAGGATTTCAGCCTCACCATCCACCACCAACTCATCACGCTGATTGAACACACGGGTGGCAATGCGCACACGAAACTTCGGCAGCTTCTCGAGAATCTCCAGACGCACGGTCAACGTGTCGCCAATCTTCACCGGCTTCTGAAAGCTCATCTGCTGACCGATATAAATAGTGCCCGGCCCAGGCAGTTCGCAAGCCACTGCAGCACTGATCAACGCACCGCTGAACATGCCGTGAGCGATGCGCTCCTTGAACATGCTCGCGGCAGCAAACTCGGCGTCCAGATGCACCGGGTTGTGGTCGCCCGACATCGCGGCAAACAGTTGAATGTCGCGCTCTTCAACAGTCTTGCTGTAGCTGGCGGTCTGGCCGACTTCGAGGGCTTCGTAAGGGATGTTGGTAACCTGGGTCATCGGTCTCGATTCCTGTGACGGATTCAGTGAATCCACAAAAAACTATTCGCTGCGATGAGGGCGCGGATGGCTCAGGGCCTGATCGATCCAGGCCAGCACATCCGCAGTCACTTCGTCGCGGTTGGTGTCATTGAACAATTCGTGCCGCGCCTGCGGGTAGATCTTCAGTTGCAGGTGCTGGCTGCCGGCCGTGCGCAGCGCATTGGCCAGATCTGTCAGACGCTTGCCTTCACTCACCGGATCACATTCGCCGCCGATTATCAGCAGCGGCAGGCCCGGGTCGATCTGGGCGAGATTGGACGCTTTGCTGATCTGCTGCAAGCCGCCGAGCAAGTCGATCCACAGTTGATTGGTGCAGCGAAAGCCACACAGTGGATCGGCAGCGTATTTGTCGACCTCGGCCGGGTCGCGACTCAGCCAGTCGAAGCGTGTGCGTACCGGTTTGAATCTGTTGTTGAACGAGCCGAATGAAAGCCATTCGATCAGCGCACTGCGGCCCTTGCCACCCTGACGCAGTTTTTCCAGACGGGCGATCTGTCGCGCAGCGCCGTACAGCGCCACGGGCTGAAAGTTTGAACCACTGAGAATCGCCCCGTGCAGGCTGGCGCTGTGATGCAGCAAATAACCCTGGGCGATGTAGCTGCCCATGCTGTGCCCCAGCAGAATGATCGGCACGCCGGGATGCTGCTGGCCGATGTGCTGGTTGAGGCTGGCCAGATCGCCGAGCACTTTGCACCAGCCATCATCATCGGCGAAGTGGCCGAGGGTACCGTGATTGGCGGTTTTGCCATGTCCGCGTAAATCCGGCGCGTACACGCCATATCCTTTGTCGCAAAACGTGTCGGCCAGTCGCGCGTAGCGGCCACTGTGTTCCGCCATGCCATGGGCCAGCAGGATCACCGCTTTCAACGGCGCCGCCGGCAGCCATTGATTGACGAACAGGCGGCTGCGGTCACTCGCGTCCAACCATAAGGTGTCGTGGATCATGGCGATTCCTTTGCTCAGAGTCGGATCATTGTATAGCGCGTCTGATCAGCCCACGCCACGGCAGGAAGATTCACACGATCAATGACGGCTTTGTCCATATTTGCCTCAATGGCCATAGCTGCTAGTGTCCGTGAAGCTCCGCTTTTTCAGAAATGACAGAAAGCGGCCCCGGATCGGCTCAGGTAAAGAGGACAAGAACAATGCAACCTGATTTCTGGAACGACAAACGCCCGGCCGGCGTACCGCTGGACATCGACATGGGTGAGTTCAAGTCGGTGATCGAGGTGTTCGAACGTTCCTGCAAAAAGTTCGCCGACCGCCCGGCATTCAGCAACATGGGCATCACCCTGACTTACGCCGAACTCGAGCGCCAGAGCGCTGCGTTCGCCGGTTACCTGCAAGCGCATACCGATCTGGTGCCGGGCGATCGCATCGCCGTGCAGATGCCTAACGTCCTGCATTACCCGATTGCCGTGTTCGGTGCCTTGCGCGCCGGTCTGATCGTGGTCAACACCAACCCGCTGTACACCGCACGGGAGATGCGCCACCAGTTCAAGGATTCCGGCGCACGAGCATTGGTGTACCTGAACATGTTCGGCCAGAAGGTCCAGGAAGTGCTGCCCGACACCGACATTCAGTACCTGATCGAAGCGAAGATGGGCGATCTGATGCCCACCGCCAAGGGCTGGCTGGTCAACACCGTGGTCAGCAAAGTGAAGAAAATGGTCCCGGCGTATTCGCTGCCCCAGGCGATTTCCTTCAAGAGTGCGTTGCGTATGGGCCGTGGCCTGGGCATCAAGCCTTTGAAGGTCAGCCTCGACGACATCGCCGTGCTGCAATACACCGGCGGCACCACCGGGCTGGCGAAAGGCGCGATGCTCACCCACGGCAATCTGGTGGCGAACATGCAGCAAGTGCGCGCCTGTCTCGCCCAACTCGGCCCGGACGGCCAGCCGCTGCTGCGCGAAGGCCAGGAAGTGATGATCGCGCCGCTGCCGCTGTATCACATCTATGCGTTCACGGCGAACTGCATGTGCATGATGGTTTCCGGCAACCACAACGTGCTGATCACCAACCCGCGCGACATCGCCGGCTTCATCAAAGAGTTGAAGAACTGGCGCTTCTCGGCGCTGCTGGGCTTGAACACCTTGTTTGTGGCGCTGATGGAACACGCGGATTTCAAGACCCTCGATTTCTCCAGCCTCAAGCTCACCAACTCTGGCGGCACCGCGCTGGTCAAAGCCACCGCCGAACGCTGGGAGCAGATGACCGGTTGCCGTATCACCGAAGGCTATGGCCTGACCGAAACGTCGCCGGTGGCCTGCACCAACCCGTACGGCGATCAGTCGCGGCTGGGCACGGTCGGTTTGCCGGTGCCGGGCACCTTGCTCAAAGTCATCAACGATGACGGTGTCGAGCAGCCGATGGGCGAGCGCGGCGAGTTGTGCATCAAGGGCCCGCAGATCATGAAGGGTTACTGGCACAAGCCTGAAGCCACGGCCGAAGTGCTGGATGCAGAGGGTTGGTTCAAGTCCGGCGATATCGCGGTGATCGATCCGGACGGTTTCGTGAGAATCGTCGATCGCAAGAAGGACATGATCATCGTCTCCGGTTTCAACGTGTACCCGAATGAAATCGAAGACGTGGTGATGGCGCACCCGAAAGTCGCCAACTGTGCGGTGATCGGTGTGCCGGACGAGCGTTCGGGGGAGGCGGTGAAGCTGTTTGTGGTGGCGCGGGAAACCGGGGTCAGCCTCGAAGAACTCAAGGCCTACTGCAAAGAGAATTTCACCGCGTACAAAGTGCCGAAACACATCGTGTTGCGTGAGTCATTGCCGATGACGCCTGTCGGGAAAATTCTGCGGCGTGAGTTGCGCGATATCGCCTGACGGTTAAAAGCAAAAAGATCGCAGCCTTCGGCAGCTCCTACCTCGGAATGCATTTCCTGTAGGAGCAGCCGAAGGCTGCGATCTTTTGCTTTACGTCCCCGAAAACCGGGGCTTTCAAGGTTTTATAGGATTTTTGCTCTAAAATGACTGCTGGGTAGTCTTGAGTCATGATAATGACTGTAGGGGCCGCTTTTGGCTCTAGTCGACCCTTGGCAAAGCTGCTACTCTCGGCGCGCTTTGTGACTTCTCGGCCTCTGTAAAAGCCAGATTCACCAATACCAAACACACACCAATAATAATCGCATCAAATGCGGTGAAGAATTCGCGTTGCTGAGGAGTGGGCTTCCATGATCGAAGACTTTTGGAAGGATAAATACCCGGCTGGAATTGCTGCCGACATCAATCCGGACGAGTATCCGAACATTCAGGCAGTGTTGAAGCAATCCTGCCAACGCTTCGCCAACAAACCGGCATTCAGCAACCTGGGCAAGACAATCACCTACGGTGAATTGTACGAATTGTCCGGTGCGTTTGCCGCGTATCTGCAACAGCATACCGATTTGCAGCCCGGTGATCGAATCGCCGTGCAACTGCCCAACGTTCTGCAGTACCCGGTGGCCGTCTTCGGTGCGATTCGCGCCGGGCTGATCGTGGTCAACACCAACCCGCTGTACACCGCGCGGGAAATGGAACACCAATTCAACGACTCCGGCGCTAAAGCCCTTGTTTGCCTGGCGAACATGGCGCACCTGGCCGAAGCCGTGGTGCCGAAAACCGGCGTCAAACACGTTATCGTCACTGAAGTCGCCGACCTGCTGCCGCCGATCAAGCGCCTGCTGATCAACAGCGTCATCAAGTACGTGAAGAAAATGGTGCCGGCCTATCACTTGCCAAAAGCCGTCAAGTTCAACGACGTGCTGAGCAAGGGCCAGGGCCAGCCGGTGGCCGAAGCCAATCCGGACAGCGGCGACGTTGCGGTGCTGCAGTACACCGGCGGCACCACCGGCGTGGCCAAAGGCGCGATGCTGACCCATCGCAACCTCGTCGCCAACATGCTGCAGTGCAAAGCGCTGATGGGCTCCAACCTCAATGAAGGTTGCGAAATCCTGATCACGCCGCTGCCGCTGTACCACATCTATGCGTTCACCTTTCATTGCATGGCGATGATGCTGATCGGCAACCACAACATCCTGATCAGCAACCCGCGCGACCTGCCGGCGATGGTCAAGGAACTGTCGAAGTGGAAGTTCAGCGGTTTCGTCGGTTTGAATACCTTGTTTGTGGCGCTGTGCAATAACGAAGGTTTCCGCAAGCTGGATTTCTCGGCGCTGAAAGTCACCTTGTCCGGCGGCATGGCCTTGCAACTGGCCGCTGCCGAGCGCTGGAAAGCGGTCACCGGTTGCGCCATCTGCGAAGGTTACGGCATGACCGAAACCAGCCCGGTGGCCACGGTCAATCCGATCCAGAACATCCAGATCGGCACCATCGGTATTCCGGTGCCATCGACCCTGTGCAAAGTCATCGACGATGCCGGTGTCGAGCAGCCGCTGGGTGAAATCGGCGAACTGTGCGTCAAGGGCCCGCAAGTGATGAAGGGCTACTGGCAGCGTCAGGAAGCCACCGATGAAATGCTCGACAGCGAAGGCTGGCTGAAGACCGGTGATATCGCGCTGATCCAGCCGGACGGCTACATGCGCATTGTCGATCGCAAGAAAGACATGATTCTGGTCTCCGGTTTCAACGTCTACCCGAACGAGCTGGAAGACGTGTTGGCGACCCTGCCGGGCGTGTTGCAGTGCGCGGCCATCGGCGTGCCGGACGAGAAGTCGGGCGAGGCGATCAAGATTTTCATCGTCGCCAAACCGGGCGTCACGCTGACCAAGGAAACGGTGATGGAGCACATGCGCGCCAACGTCACTGGCTACAAGGTGCCGCGTTCGGTGGAATTCCGCGATGCGCTGCCGACCACCAACGTCGGCAAGATCCTGCGCCGCGAGTTGCGTGATGAAGAGCTGAAGAAGATCAAGGCCAAGTCCGCCGCTTAAAACACGAAGCCCCGCAGATGCGGGGCTTTTTGTTGGTGCAGGCTGTAGATTTGCAGTGCCTGGTAAATCTACCCCTTCACCCAACCCTCTCCCCCAGGGGGGGCGAGGAGGAAGGAAGCCGATCGGGGGGGGCTTTTCAGAATCTGAGTTCGACTCGATATCTCAGGTCGGTGTAGCTCATCCAGACACCTCGGTCAGTCCCCTCTCCCTCCGGGAGAGGGCTAGGGTGAGGGGAAGGGGGCTGAACAAATCCTACTGTCGAAACGGCGCGAAATTCACGTTGGTCCCCGCCGGACGCATGTCTTGCAGATACGAATCCTTGTCCGCACTCAGCTCCAGACTCAGCGCCGCCTTACGCTTGCCTTCGTTACGAATCACCAGGCCCTCAAGCTTTTCGCGGAGGAAAACCGTCGGCACTTTCAGGTGCAGCAGTTCATCGGTAGCCGGGGTGTGCATCAGCAGGTGAATCCACTCGTACTGACCGATCGCCAGTCGCGACACCGGCAGGTCGAACCACCAGATGTTGCGGTTGCGGTTCAGTTCGGCGAAGTGGCAGTTGTTGGTGCCGAGCACGGCGCCGCCCAGTTCCTTGTTGCGACGGGCGATGGCCTGCGTTTTATCGAGTTTCATAACATTCCTGCGGTATCGGTTCACTGGCGCACAGCGCCCATATGGAGCGCATTCTCGGGGCTTCGCACGCAAACATAAAGCCCAACCTGCACGCCGCGACGAAATGAACCTGCGAAAATAAATGAAACTTGGCGTAAATCCGGCCAGTCAATCATTACGTACTGACTTTTCCCCCTTAATGCACCAAGGAGAAACACCATGAGTAGCACAGGCGATAAAGTAAAAGGCATGGCCAACGAAGCGGTCGGCAACGTCAAGCAAGGCGTCGGTAAAGCCACCGACAACACCAAGCTGCAGGCCGAAGGCAAGGTTCAAGAGAAAAAAGGCGAAGCCCAGCAAGCCGTCGGCAAAGCCAAAGACGCTGTGAAAAAAGGCGTCGACAAGGCGTAACTCAGCCTTGAACGAAAGACACGAACGGCCATCCAAGGATGGCCGTTTTTGTGTCGAAATCCTGCTGACACCCGGCAAGGTTCGCCAAACAAGCTACCTTGATGTAAAAAACGGCCCCTGAGTCGCCACGACTTCAAACCTGTACTGCGGCGAAAGGAGACGCGAATGATATTTCCAGACATGAAAGGTCTGCCCCTGCATCGGGTGATGATGCGCACGGTCACTGAATTCGTCGACGACGAAATGTCGACCTACGCCTCGGCACTGGCCTACCAGATGCTGTTCTCGCTGTTCCCGTTCATTCTGTTTCTGATTGCCTTGATCGGTTTCCTGCACCTGCCGGACTTCTTTTCCTGGCTGCGCCTGCAATCGGAACTGGTCTTGCCACCGCAAGCACTGGAGCAGGTGAATCCGGTGATCGATCAGTTGCAGCAGTCCAAGGGTGGCCTGCTTTCCGTCGGTATCGTTATCGCCCTGTATACCGCCTCCGCCGGTGTGCGCTTGATGATGAGTGCGATGAACGCCGCGTACGACGTGGTCGAAGGCCGGCCGATCTGGAAGCGTTTCCCGCTGTCGATTGTCTACACCGTCGGCATTGCCGGCATGCTGCTGGTGGCCGCCGCGCTGATGGTGCTCGGGCCGCAGGTAATGGGCTGGATCGCCGCGCAGGTCGGGCTGGAGGAGGTCATCGTCACCGTATGGACCATCGCGCGCTGGCCGGTGATCGTGATTCTGATGATGGTCGCTGTCGCCCTTATCTACTACGTCATGCCCGACGTCAAACAGGAATTCCGCTTCATTACACCCGGTTCGGTATTGGCCGTGGTGGTGTGGATCATCGCCTCACTGGGTTTCGCGTTCTACGTGAAAACCTTCGCCAACTACAACGCGATGTATGGCAGCATCGGGGCGATCATCGTGCTGTTGCTGTACTTCTACATTTCTGCCGCTGTGTTGCTGCTCGGCGCCGAGATGAACGCGGTGATCGAGCACATGTCCAGCGAGGGCAAGGATGCGGGTGAGAAAGTCCCCGGCGAACTCGATGAACATCCCAAACAACACGTCTCGGGCCTGGGCCGCGATCATTCGCTCAAGCCGGACACTGACGAAGTCTGATCATGATTCGTGAAATTCTGAAAATGGGCGACGAGCGCCTGCTGCGTATCGCCCCGCCCGTGCCGGCCGAGATGTTCGACAGCCCTGAGCTATGGCAACTGATCGACGACATGTTCCAGACCATGGAAAGCGTCGGCGGTGTCGGCCTGGCTGCGCCGCAGATCGGTGTCGATCTGCAACTGGTGATCTTTGGTTTCGAACACAGCGAACGCTACCCGGACGCTGAAGCGGTGCCGCAGACGATCCTGATCAATCCATTGATCACACCGTTGAGTCCGCTGAAGGAAGAGGGCTTTGAAGGCTGTCTGTCGGTGCCGGGTTTACGCGGTGCGGTGGAGCGTTATCAGCAGATTCGCTACGAAGGGTTTGATCCGAAGGGGGAACCGGTTGTGCGCATCGCTTCAGGTTTCCACGCCCGCGTCGTGCAGCACGAATGCGATCACCTGATCGGCCGGTTGTACCCGTCGCGCATCACCGACTTCAGCAAGTTCGGTTTTACCGAAGTGATGTTCCCGGATCTCGATCCCACTGCCGACGATTGATCCAAGACCCAGCACATATCCCTGTGGGAGCGAGCCTGCTCGCGAATGCGCAATGTCAGTGACAGATTCTGTGACTGACACACCGCTTTCGCGAGCAGGCTCGCTCCCACATTGGTTTTGCGTTGCACATCAGGATTGAGAGGAGCTCAGCTCCATCGCAATCATCGGCTTGCTCCGCGCATACCGGCTCAACCGCTCCGCCATCGCCTGGGGCAGCGCCGGGTCGAACGTGAACCCGCGCCGCTCATAAAACCCGCGCAGATCCGGATGACAGAACAGCCACACCGGCTCGCTCACATCCTGCACCGCCGTCGCGATCAAATGCGCGGCAAGCCCCTGCTCACGACAGCCCGGATCAACAAACAACCCGGTCAACCAATGCCCACCCGCGACCGGCCGCAAGCACAACGCGGCAACAATCTCTCCCCGCCGCGCGACCCACAATTGCGCATCGCGAACCGCTTTCATCGAGGACTGGTGGCTGCGGTAAAACTTGTTCATCAACGGCCATAACGACGCGTCGAGCAAGGTGTATTGGGTGTCGGGCATGGGATCGGACTGTCGGCGCTGAAAGCGGCGATTATAAAAGAACGCGCGCAACAGGATAGGTGTATACCTGAGCCTACATCCCCTGTGAGTGGAGTACGCATCATGTCCAAAGGTATGGATTCAAAGAAAGCCGCGAAGAAGAAACCGGCCAAGACCGCGATTGAAAAACGCGCGGAGAAAAAAGCCAAGAAAGTCGACATCTTCGGCCATTGATTTCGCCTTTCCGGAGCCCGGTTCTCGGGCTCCTGCCTGAACCCGAAAATAACCTGCAAGATTGCGCATCGTCGTTGCACAGAAGGGGAAGAATCCCGTTCCGAGCAATGCCATGTCCCATTACTTCGACGCCGCCCATCGTCAGCAGATCGACACCCTGCGCCAACGCTTTACCGCTCGCACCGAATGGCCGACCTGGCTGTTGCTGATCGGCGTCTATGGCGCCTGGTTTGCCATTGTTCTCAATAGTCATTGCCTGGGCCGTGCCTTGAGCACGCTGTTGCTGATCCCGCTGCTGGTGTTGTGGCTGTCGGTGCAGCACGAGTTGCTGCACGGGCATCCGACGCGCTGGGTTCGCTTCAACAAGATCCTCGGCTACGCGCCGTTTGCCGTGTGGTATCCGTACACGCTGTATCGCGACAGCCATTTGCTGCATCACCGCGATGAGGATCTCACCGTACCCGGCGTCGATCCCGAAAGCCGTTACCTGACCCGCGCTGGCTGGCAGGGCAGTTCGCTGTTCGAGCGCAGCTTGCATTGGTTGAACAAAACCGTGCTCGGACGCTTCCTGATTGGCGCCCCGCTGGCGTTGATAGCGTTGGCCAAAGAAGAGTTGCTGCGGCTGAAAAACGGCGAGCGCCAGGCCTGGCTGATGTGGTTGACTCATGGTGCGTTTACATTATTGATGCTGTGGTTTGTCGCCCGTGTCAGCGTGCTGCCGGTCTGGCATTACGTGCTGCTGATCAGCGTGCCGGCGCTGTCGATTGCGATGATTCGCTCCTACTACGAACATCGCCCGCATGCGCAACCGGAACAACGCACGGTGCTCAATGAGGCCGCTTGGCCGTGGCGCTGGTTATTCCTCAATCTGAACTTTCATCTGGTGCATCACGACTTGCCGAAGCTTTCGTGGTACGACTTGCCCAGGGTTTACCAGATGCATCGCGAGCAGTGGATTGCGCGCAGTGGCGGGTTTCTGGTGCAAGGGTATGGCGAGTTCTGGCGGCGCAATGGTTTCCAGCCGATCGACAGTCCCGAGCATCCCTTCCACTGATCTCAAGAACACTACCGTCCCACATTGGATATTTGTAACTCGGAAAATATGTGTATGGCTCAACACCACACCGAACTACTGATGTACGTCGCCCCCGAGCCCATCCGCGCGGCCAATGAGCGTTGGATTGCGCGCATTCTCGATCAACTTGGCCACACTCGCCTGAGCGCTGAAGGCCTGTCATTGCCCGAACTTTGGTTATCCCCCGAGTTGCTGCTCACGCAAACCTGCGGCTATCCGCTGATGACTGCATTGTGCGGACAAGTGCGCATCGTCGGCCGTCCACGCTACGAACTGCCCGACGCCAGCGATGGCAATCATTGCAGCCTGATCCTCGGCCACGCTGACGACCCACGCAAAACCTTGGCGGACTTTCACAACAGTCGCGGGGTGATCAACAGCGAAGACTCCAACAGTGGCATGAACCTGCTGCGTCAGCGCGTGGCGCCACTGAATCGGGACGGACAATTCTTCGCCTCGGTCGGTATCAGCGGCGGCCATCGCGAGAGCCTGCGCTGGCTGCGCGAAAACCGCGCCGATCTGGCCGCCATCGACAGCGTTACCTACGCCTATCTCGCCCGGTATGTGCCTGAAGACGTCAGCGCCTTGCGGGTGATTGCGCGCAGCGCCCTGAGCCCGACCCTGCCGTTCATTACCGTTGCCAGCGCCACGGACGAGCAGATCGAAACACTTCGGCACGTGATGAACCAGACCTTGCGCGAACAGCCCGACGTCTCGCAGACACTGGGCTTGCGGGAAGTACTTCCGGCGAACACCAGCGATTACCAGATTCTCCTCGACTATCAACAGCAGGCCGAAGGCTTGGGCTATGGCCGTATTCGCTAATGCATTTAGAGAATATAAGAATTCGTTTTAAGTATTTTTAACGAATAAGGCGCCTTGCTACGATCGCACCACCGGAACACCGGACATTCAGCGACCCCTCATCAAGGAGCCCCTATGTCCGGCGCCGAGCTTTGCCATCGCCACACCGTGGACGGTCTGTTCCGCGCCCACTATCGCTGGCTCTGCGCATACCTGCGCGGACATGTGCATGACAGCGCCAGCAGCGAAGACATCGCCGCCGAAACCTTCGCGCAATTGCTCCAAGCCCCGGCACTGACGCCCATTCGTGAACCTCGCGCCTTGCTGACGACCATCGCCCAGCGTCTGCTTTATCAGCGTTGGCGGCGTGCTGATCTGGAGCGTCGTCATCGCCAGTCAATCGATGTCGATTACGCCGCCTCGCCGGAAGACCTCGTCACGCTCTCGCAAACCCTCCACCGCTTGGATCACAGCTTGCAACGCTTGCCCGGCAAGGTCCGCTCGACCTTTCTGCTGGCGCGCATCGATGGCCTGACCTACCCGCAAATCGCCGCCGAACTGGGCATCTCCCAACGTTCGGTCAGCGTGTACATGACCCGTTCCCAAGCACTGTGCGATCGCCACAGCGCCAACCAATTCCTGCAAGACAAGAGGTCCGCATGAGATCGATCAAAACCCTGCTCGGCAGCTCGTTATTGGCGTTGAGCCTGAGTGTCGGCGCTGTATCCGCAACGGAAAAAACCGCGCCGATCCACTTCGGCGACATCACTTGGGAAAGCGGCAGTTTCATCACCGAAGTGCTGCGCCTTATCGTTGAAAAAGGCTACGGCTATCCAACCGATACACTGCCGGGCAGCACCGTCAGTCTCGAAGCGGCGCTGGCGAAAAACGATATTCAGGTGATCGGCGAAGAGTGGGCCGGGCGCAGTCCGGCGTGGGTCAAGGCCGCCGGCGAGGGCAAGGTGTTCGGCCTCGGCGACACCGTCAAAGGCGCGACCGAAGGCTGGTGGGTGCCGGAATATGTGATCAAGGGCGACCCCGAGCGCGGTATCAAGCCGCTGGCGCCGGAGTTGAAATCAGTGGCCGATCTGCCGCGCTACAAGGATGTGTTCCGCGATCCGGAAGATCCGTCGCGCGGACGCTTCCTTAATAGTCCGACCGGTTGGACTTCGGAGATCGTCAACAGCCAGAAGCTCAAGGCCTATGCGCTGAACGACAGCTTCGTGAATTTCCGCACCGGTTCCGGCGCGGCGCTGGATGCCGAGGTGGCATCGTCGATCAAACGCGGTAAACCGGTGCTGTTCTACTACTGGTCACCAACGCCGCTGCTCGGTCGATTCAAACTGGTCAAACTGGATGAACCGCCGTTTGATGCCGAGGCCTGGAAAACCCTGGCCGATGCCAATAACCCGCATCCCAAAGGCACCCGTTCGATGCCGGCGAGCCTTGCAATTGGCGTGTCGGCGCCGTTCAAGGCGCAGTACCCGGAACTGGTGACGTTCTTTGAAAAGGTCGATTTGCCGATTGATCTGTTGAACCAGACGCTGGCCGGCATGAGCGAAAAACGTTTGCAGCCGAGAGTAGTGGCGCAGGCGTTTTTGCGTGATCAGCCGCAGGTCTGGAAGCCATGGGTGCCTGCAGATGTGGCGACCAAGGTGAGCGGAGGTCTGTAAGTCGTTTTCTGTTGTTTTTGTAGTTTTGTAATGGCCTCATCGCTGGCAAGCCAGCTCCCACAGGAAACGCGCTGATTTGATCTAAAGCGCAGAACCCTGTGGGAGCTGGCTTGCCAGCGATGGCGTCAGACCTGCCATCACCTCCCCGCTGAACCGTTTCTTGTGCAAAAAGTGCCAGATACTGGCCGACTAGTGGCCTTGCGCAAGGCTTCCCGCTGGCTATGCTTCCTGTAACTAACTATGTCGACCGTCATGTCAAAACATGGCTGAAACACATCGTTGGTCCGTGAATTCATGCTGCCAGAGTGCGCAAGCCAAGGCACCGACACTGAACCAACAAGGAGCGTCGTCTACATGGAAGTTCTTCAACGCGTTAGGGCTGGCCCGCGTGCGGGCTATCAAGAGAAGGATGTCTTGATTAGAGCGTCGCTGCATGGACTCTCCGATTGATCATCATTTATCACCTGACAACTTCCTCCCGTGGAGGAATGCGTGTGCCTGTTCTGTGGAACGTAGTGGTGGATCTTGAAAGAACTGAACTTTCATCAAATCAAAAGTCCGCGCGGAAGGTGATACAACCATGTTCAACCTACATCACAAGGCTGACCTGCAGGAAATCGAGCGCTTCAGCTGCGCTCTGACTGAAGCCAATGCCAAGTTGGCGGCGATCAGCCGCTCCATGGCAATGATCGAGTTCAGCCCTGACGGCATCGTGCTCGATGCCAACGACAACTTCTGCAAGACCATGGGCTATAGCGCCGAAGAGGTGCGCGGCAAGCATCATCGGGTGTTTTGTGAAGAGGCGTTTTATCGCAGTGAGGAGTACGCCAAATTGTGGCGTGACCTGGCTCGCGGTGAGCCGATCAGCGGCACTTTTCTGCGCTTGAACAAGGCTGGCAGGGAAGTCTGGCTCGAAGCCAGTTACATGCCGGTGTATGGCCCGGACAAGCAAGTCCAGAGCGTGATCAAAGTGGCAGCCGACATCACGGCTCGGGTGAATAAAGAACACGAAGAAGAAAGCATGTTGGCAGCGATCAGCCGTTCCATGGCGGTGATCGAGTTCACCCCGGAAGGCAACGTCATCGCCGCCAACGACAACTTCCTCAAGACCATGCAGTACTCGCTCAACGAAATCGTCGGGCATCACCACAGTCTTTTTTGCCATCGTGCCGAAGCCGAGTCTGCGCAGTACAAAGCCTTCTGGGCTTCGCTCAATCGTGGCGAATATCACTCGCATCGTTTCGAGCGCAAGAACAAGTCGGGGCAGATGGTTTACCTGGAAGCGTCTTACAACCCATTGTTCGACGCCAAAGGCCGCTTGTACAAAGTGGTGAAGTTCGCCAGCGACATCACCCATCAGATGACCACCTTGCAGAACGCCGCCGAATCGGCCCACAGCACCTCGGTACAAAACGACGCCTGCGCGCAAAAAGGCTCACAGGTCGTGCAGCAAACCGTGCAGATCATTCAGGACATTTCCCGCGACCTCAACGAAGCGGCATCCAGTATCGATGCGGTCAGCAAACAATCGGACATCATCGGCACCATCGTCCAGACCATTCGCGGCATTGCCGATCAGACCAATTTGCTGGCGCTTAATGCCGCCATTGAAGCGGCGCGAGCCGGTGAACATGGGCGCGGTTTTGCGGTGGTTGCGGATGAAGTGCGCAGCCTCGCGGCAAGGACGAGTCAGGCCACGCTGGAAATTGTCGAAGTGGTGCGCAAGAACCATGACCTGTCGCTGAGTGCGGTATCGAGCATGCAGTCGAGCCTGAGTCGCACCGGGCTCGGGGTTGAGCTGGCGAATGAAGCGGGGGAGGTGATTCTGGAGATTCAGCAGGGCTCAAGGCATGTGGTGGATGCGATCAGTCAGTTCAATGAAACCCTGCAACTGAACTGAGGATGACAGAGCACCTGTCACTCGGACTTGAGGGACAGGTGCTGATCAGCACGCGCACGGCAATGCCCTGACTATTGTTGCAAATTGAAGTTTCCATTGATTTCGGCGGATTGGCTCCCGTCTTGCGAGGTGGCGGTAAAAAAGAAACTGCCTTTTGCAGTTTTATTTTCCCAGTCTATTTCGTCGATTTTGATCTCACCGCTACCGGAGCTAGAAGACCAGGAACTGCTCTCGAAATTTGCCGGGTTGTAGTTGCCACGGGCTCCTTCTGATTCGAAGAGGTAAGTTTTGTTTGCTTCGATTTTTCCGAAAATGTAGATATCTGCACCCTGTGAATCGAGATTCTTATCAGCGAACCCAGCTACATAAAACTGATCAGTGCTCAGGTCTAGCATGAGGCGGGAGGTTGGAACAGGCTTACACCCTTCGTTGTTTTCATTCACGTTCAACGCAAAGTGCCCAATGGCTCTGGTAGCTTTTTTTCTCAAGTCTTTGTTCATGTATTGTCTTCCTGCTAAGGGGGGATGGCCTTCGCCCGATCACTGCTTCGAGAACGAAAAATTTCCGTAGACGTCTGCGGTTTTGTCTTTGTCGTGACTGTCCTGGACGGTGAACTGGAAGTTGCCGGCAATACTTCTTGTCTCGATGTCGACTGCCGTCACGGTAATTTCGCTGGCATCACTGATCGAGCCCCAGGATGCATTGGCGTTTATCGGGTTATAGAAGCCGCTGTTACTGGAGTTATTAAAACTGTACGTACCCACTTTAATCGGCTGACCGATGTGGAACTCTGCACCCCACTGCGGTGCGGTAGTTTTATTGTCGAATCCGCCCACTCTCAATAGATCGGGCGTCAGATCGAAAATGATGCGGCTGGTGGGGATCAATTCTTCCTCTCCACCTTTTTCCTTAACCTTCAGATTGAGAAAGTCGACGGCGTTTTTATCCTTGCTCATGGTCTTATCCCTGCAAATCATTAATGGAGTTACGCATAGGGTTATGCGCGAACAAATCCATAGTTCTTCAGGCAGAGCATGTCGTCTACTGTCAGAAATTACAGGTGCGACGGTATTTGCGACGAACGGTTTACCCCTCCAAACAAAAAAAGTCCCTGGCGGGACTTTTTAAAAACAGCCGAATCACAGCGCAGCGAGAAACTTGTCCGCCTGCTTGTCACTGTCCTTCACATCGTTGTCTTTTTCCGCCTGCGCCAGCTTCATCTTGTCCTGCAAACGCTCCGCGATCTCCTTGCCGACGGCCAGTTGCTTCTCCGGCGGCATGGCTTTGATGTCATCTTCGGTCAGCCCCATCGACTGCAGGATACTGTCGCGCAGACGCTGTTCCGGCGTCTTGCTCATGTAGTCCTTGAATTCATCGGTGGCGGATTTTGCCGAGGCCGTGGTGGCATCGGTGGCTTGCAGGTTGACGCGGGTCTTGGCGAAGGCTTCGTCGACGTTGTCGCTGATGCGCGTGGCTTCGCTGACTTGCTGGGTGGCGATCTGCGTGGCCGAATCCTGCACCTTGGCGGTGGCTTCTGCGGTTTGCGCCTGGGTCTGGTTTTGCAGGATGGCGCCGTGCAGACCACCTTGCAGACCGGCGGCAGCGGTGGACGTCGCATCGTCATTCAGCGCTTTGGGCAGGTGAATGATTTGCTGTTGTTTGGCACTGATCAACATGATGTGTAGACCTGTAGGTAATTGCTGACTGGCGTAATAGAGCAATTACCGTGCCTTCTGAATAAATCCTATTATTTCAGCAGCATAGAAATAAACTTAGTGTTCGCAGCGGTCATCCTTTGCCGATAAGCGGCAGAGGATGACCGTTGCGCCCGTCAGCGATGGGCAATGTTCTCCAGCGCCAGATTGCGTGTGCGCGGGCCGAACCAGCCGATGGTCAACATCACGATCAGCATGCTGCTGACGATGAACGCCAACACCCCGGGCGTGCCGAAATTGTCGAGAAACAAGCCGATCAACAGGCTGCTGAACACCGTCGACAAACGACTGAACGAATAGCAGAAACCTACTGCGCGGGCGCGGATGTTGGTCGGGAACAATTCGCTCTGGTACGAGTGATAACTGAAGCTCAGCCAAGCGTTGCAGAAGGTGATCATCACCCCGCAGAAGATCAGCCCGAATGCGCTGGTCTGCAGGGCGAACAAGGTGCCGAAGGTCATCGCACCGAGGGCCGAACCGACGATCTGCCATTTGTTCTCGAAGCGGTTGGCGAATTTCACGAACAGCAACGGGCCGAGCGGGTAGGCGAGGGTGATGATGAAGGCGTACATCAGGCTGTGGGTGACGCTGACACCCTGACCGGACAGCAGCGCCGGCAGCCAATTGCCGAAACCGAAGAAACCGATCGCCTGAAAGATGTGGAAGACAATCAGCATCAACGCGCGACGGCGATAAGGCGGCTGCCAGATATCGGCGAAGCGGCCCTTGCCCTCGACATCGACCGGGACCGTTTCGGGCACGTCCAGTGGCTGGCCGTGATCCTTTTCGCAACGTGCTTCGATGTGGTCGAGAATCCGGTTGGCCTCATCAAAGCGCCCATGCTGCGCCAACCAGCGTGGCGACTCCGGCAGGCGTTTGCGCAGCCACCAGATAAACAGCGCAAACACCGCACTGGCCAACACCACCCAGCGCCAGCCGCTGATGCCGAACGGTGCTTGCGGCACCAGCCACCAGGACATCAGCGCCACTGCCGGCACCGAGAGGAACTGTATGAAAAACGCGAAGGCAAAGGCCGAGCTGCGCATGCGTTTGGGCACCAGTTCCGAGAGGTAGGCGTCGATGGTCACCAACTCGATACCGAGGCCGATACCCACCAGAAAGCGCATGCAGATGATGCCCAGCGCCGAACTCTGAACGCCCATCAACACCGTCGCGACCGTGTACCAGACCAGCGCAAAGGTGAAAATCGCACGGCGCCCGAAGCGATCTGCCAACGGGCTGAGCAGGCTGGCGCCGAGGAACAGGCCGAGGAACGTCGCCGAAGCAAACGCTGCTTGATCAGAGAAACCGAATACGCCTTGATTGCCAGTGGCAAAGATGCCGTCGCGAATCAGCCCAGGGCTGATGTAAGCGGTCTGGAACAGGTCGTAGAGTTCGAAGAAACCACCGATTGACAGCAGCGCCACCAAGCGCCAAATCGTCGCGACCGCCGGAAGGCGATCGATGCGGGCGGATACCTGAGCGGCGCGGATCGGGTCGATACCGTCGCTTTGCGCGGCGGCGGGGGCGTGTGCAGTCATGGGCTGATCCATTTTTTATTGATGGAAAAGCTTAGCCTGCTATCGGAGTTGATGGATTGTGAATATCGGCGGTTTACGCGGATAAACCGCTGATTTCTCGCAATATCTGTTTACGGATTAACGATTTATGCCGCAGCCGCCGAATCTGGCAACGCCGAGGCCGGCAGTCCGAAGATCCGGTCAAACAGCCAGTTGAAAGCAAACGTGTAGCACGGGATGAAGATAATCAGCGCCAGATCCAGCAGAAACGCCTGTACCAGACTGATGTTCATCCACCACGCGATCAACGGAATCAGGAACACGATCAGCGTCAGTTGAAAGCCGACGGCGTGAGCAATGCGTCGTTTCACCGTGCGGGTGCGCGATTGCTGGCGGCTTTCCCAGTGCTCGAACAACGAGGTGTAAATGAAGTTCCAGGTCACGGCGATGGTAGTGATGATCACCGCCAGTGGCCCGGTACTGCCCGGCGAAGTACCGGACAACAGTGCCAGTCCAAGGGCGGAGAAGGTCATGCCGATCACTTCGTAGAGCGACACGTAGACCAGTTTGCGTTTGACGCCTTGCATGGGAAATTGCCTCTTTCTTGCCGTTTGTTGGCCAGCGGGACTGGCGAAGGCGACGAAAGATAGCTTCAATAGGGATGACAGAAAAAGTCAGCTACTTTCAGTTTTATTGATAGGTGTACAGGGTGAATTTCAACAGCGACAGCATCGAGCTGTTTCTTGCCGTGATCGAACGCGGCTCGTTTTCAGCGGCGGCGCGTGCGTTAGGTCGGGTGCCTTCGGCGGTCAGCATGGCCATCGGCAATCTGGAAGCGGAACTCGGTTATCCACTGTTCGACCGCAGCCATCGCGAACCGCAACCCACGGCGATGGCGCTGTCACTGGTGCCACACGCGCGGCTGATCGCCGAGCAACTCAAGCAATTGCAAGTGCACGCGGTGGAACTGTCGTTGGGGCTGGAGAGCAAGTTGTCGATTGGCGTGGTCGCGGACATCGACCGGCGGCGTTTGCTGGCGGCGATCAAGGTGATCGCCGAGCGTCATCCATTGCTCGATATCGAAGTGCTGACCGCACCGCAGGATGACGTGCTGGCGATGTTGCACAGCGGCCGGGTCAGCGTGTGTCTGGCGTTCGCCGGGTTGAGCATGAACGTGCTGGAGCGTTTTCAGTTTGTCGGCAGCGAGCGGATGATCGCCACGCTGGCGGCGGACAGTCCGCTGTTGCGTGGGCAGGATGTGTTTCTCGAGGATCTGGTTCATGTGCGGCAGATCATCGTTGCCAGTCGCGACTTGCCGATCAGTGAGACACGGCCGTTGGTGGCGGAATCGTATTGGCGCACCGACAGTCTTGAGACAGCGATGGAAATGGTTGAGGCGGGATTGGGTTGGGGCAATTTTCCGTTGTCGGTTGTGCAGCCGCGACTGGACAGCGGACGGCTGAAACGCCTGAATTTTCGCAACATCGAAAACGGCCTGGTGATGCCGGTGCATGCGGTGTGGCTCAAGAGCCAGCCTCTACAGAAAGGCGCGCATGCCCTCGTCGAATTGTTGGGCGGTTGATCGTTCCCACGCAGAGCGTGGGAACGATCGGTTACCTGTTGTCAGGTACTTTCGCGGATCTTCAGTTCGAAACCCATGTCTTCCACCGGACGAGCAACGCTGTTACCGGCCATCAACGTCAGCATCTGCTCTGCCGCACGCCGGCCAATCGCTTCACGCGGAGTGTTGATGCTGCTCAAACGCGGCACCATATGTTCGGACATCGGCAAGTCGTTGAAACCGAGAATCGCCACTTGCTCGGGAATCTTGATGCCGTGGCGCAACGCTTCCAGCAAAGCGCCCTGGGCCAGGTCGTCGTTACCAAAGAAGATCGCATCGACATCCGGATGCGCCGCGAGCAGTTGCAGGAACAACTCCCCGCCCAAACCCACCGATGAAGAGCGAGGCGTCAACACTTCCAGATCCGGGTCATAACGGCCGGCCTTCTGCAGCGCTTTGCGAAAACCTTCACCGCGCAGCAGGGTCCGCTGGTCAAGTTGCGCGCCGATATACGCCAGACGCTTGCGCCCACGGGAGAGCAAATGTTCGGCCGCCGTTTCACCGGCACTGAGCTGCGAGAAACCCACGCAGTTCACCCCGGCTGCACTGTCCAGTTCCATCATGTACACGCAAGGAATGTTGCTCGCCTCGATCATCCGCCGCGAACTTTCCGTGCGGTCAAACCCGGTCAACAAGAAACCGCGCGGCTGATAAGCCATGTAGTTGCGCAGCAGGTTTTCTTCTTCATCTCGGGAATAGTGGAAATTGCCGATCAGCACTTCGAAGCCTTTGGGCGTCAATACCCGATGAATGGCTTCCAGCGTATCGATGAACAGCAAGTTGGATAACGAAGGCACCAGAACCACCACCGAATGGCTCTGCGCCGAGGCTAAAGCGCGGGCGGCCGGGTTGACCACGTAGTTGAGTTCGAGGGCGGCTTTCTGGACTTTTTCCACCAGTTCGGTGGCGACCGTGCTGACCCCACGCAAGGCGCGGGAGGCGGTAATCGGGCTGACACCGGCCAGGCGGGCAACTTCATTCAGGGTGGGACGGCCGGTGGTGCGGGTATTTTTATCGTTTTTAGGGGTGGTCATCGACGGCTTGCCAAACAAAAATCAAGGCACTAAGGTAGCGCTGTCCTGATGCAGCTGTAAATGCGTAAGCGAGGTCCTGCCTGATCTTCGCTTTTTGGCGTTGGGCGCAAACCTGCTGCAACCCAAAAAAACGACAAGAAGGCGTCGGCAACTTCTGCCTGTGCACTAGAGTCATAGCTAGCAAAGGTAGCGCTGTCTGCGCGCTGAGGTGTTATATGAGTCATCCCATCACCGCCCTGGTCATCATGGGCGTTGCCGGTTGCGGCAAGACGTGCGTCAGCGAGGCCCTGTGCCAATTGAGCGGCGCCACTGCCATTGAAGGCGATACTTTCCATCCGGCCGCGAACATCGAAAAGATGAGCGCGGGGATCCCCCTGAACGACGACGACCGTGCCGGCTGGCTCGACAGCCTGTGCGATGAACTGCGTCGCGTCGATGCATCGGGCAAACGCCCGGTGCTGACCTGCTCGGCCCTTAAACACAGTTATCGCGAAGTGTTGCGCAGCGCCTTGCCGGGCCTGGGTTTCGTGTTTCTTGAATTGACCCCTGAAGTCGCCGCTGAACGTGTGTCCCATCGTCCGGGCCACTTCATGCCCGCCACGTTGATCGAAAGCCAGTTCGCCACGCTCGAATCGCCCAAGGGCGAGCCGTTGACATTGGCCCTGAATGCTTCGATCCACAGCGTTGAAGAACTGGCGT
Source organism: Pseudomonas sp. NPDC085632 (assembly GCF_044541255.1). Taxonomy (NCBI): domain Bacteria; kingdom Pseudomonadati; phylum Pseudomonadota; class Gammaproteobacteria; order Pseudomonadales; family Pseudomonadaceae; genus Pseudomonas; species Pseudomonas sp. NPDC085632. The sequence continues at coordinate 74,467 of NZ_JBITSX010000010.1, forward strand.
CCCAGGCTCATGTCTGGTGGCAGGCCCACGGTCTGAAGCAGGCGGTATGAGTGTGTTGAAAGAGCTAGCGCTGTCCTCCCGACTTCTGTTTAACCCGCTTTAATAACAACAACAATCCAGGAGACACCCCCAATGTTTGGCATGTCCCACGACGCCTACCTGCTGCTCGATGCAGTGGTCACGGTAATCGGCCTGATTATCCTGATCACCAAATTCAAGATTCACCCATTCATTTCCCTGACCATCGCCGCCGCGTTCCTCGGTCTGACGTCGGGCATGCCGATCGGCACGATCATCAAAGCGTTCCAGGACGGCTTTGGTGGCGTGCTCGGTTTTGTCGGCATCATCCTCGCGCTGGGCACCATGCTCGGCAAAATGATGGCCGAATCGGGCGGGGCGGATCAGATCGCCCAGACCCTGATCCGTGCGTTCGGTAAAGACAAAGTCCAGTGGGCAATGATGTTCGCCGCGTTCCTGGTGGGCATTCCGCTGTTCTTCGAAATCGGCTTCGTCCTGCTGATTCCACTGGTGTTCATCGTTGCGCGTCGCACCGGTGTGTCGATCATCAAGATCGGTATTCCGCTGCTCGCCGGCCTGTCCGCCGTGCACGGTCTGGTGCCACCGCACCCGGGCCCGCTGCTGGCCATCGGCGTGTTTGGCGCAGACATCGGCAAGACCATTCTGTACGGTCTGATCGTTGCGCTGCCGACCGCAATCATTGCCGGTCCGATTTTCGGTACGTTCATCGCCAAACACATTCCGGGTCACCCGAATCAGGAACTGGTCGATCAACTGGCCCGCGAAAACGACGACTCGGCCAAGCTGCCGAGCTTCACCATCACCCTGATCACCGTGCTGCTGCCGGTGTTCCTGATGCTGCTGAAAACCTTCGCTGACGTGGCGCTGCCGGACGGTCACTTCTTCCGCACCTGGATGGACATGATCGGTCACCCGATCTCGGCACTGCTGCTGGCGTTGCTGCTGTCGCTGTACACCTTCGGGCACAAGCAGGGCATCGGTTCCCAGCAGATGCTCAAGTGGCTGGACGCAAGTCTGGCACCAACCGCCGCGATCATTCTGATCATCGGTGCCGGCGGTGGCTTCAAGCAGATGCTGGTCACCAGCGGCGTGGGCGATGTGATCGGCCACATGGCGGTCAGCGCACAGATCTCGCCGATCCTGCTGGCGTGGCTGGTGGCGGCGGTGATTCGTATCGCGACCGGTTCGGCGACTGTGGCGACCATCACTGGCGCGGGCATCGTGGTGCCGGTGGTGGGGATGATTCCGGGCGTTAACCGTGAGTTGTTGGTGCTGGCCACTGGCGCCGGTTCGTTGATTCTGTCCCATGTGAACGACGCTGGTTTCTGGCTGGTGAAGCAATACTTCAACATGACCGTGGCCGAGACGTTCAAGACCTGGACGGCGATGGAAACCATCCTCTCCATCGTCGCGTTGGGCTTTATCCTGCTGTTGTCGCTGTTCGTTTAAGCGCTTCTTGCAGACACAAAAAAACCGCAGCGATGCGGTTTTTTTGTGGGTGATCGTTCCCACGCTCTGCGTGGGAATGCCTCAATGGACGCTCTGCGTCCGCTTTGGGACGCGGAGCGTCCCGGGCTGCATTCCCACGCGGAGCGTGGGAATGATCTGTGGGTCAGGCGGAAGTTTTCGGGGCCAGGCCATCGGCCCGGAACATGCCGCGAATCCCGCGTACGGCCTGACGAATCCGGTCCTGGTTTTCGATCAGCGCAAAGCGCACGTGATCGTCGCCATACTCACCAAACCCCACACCCGGCGAGACGCACACCTTGGCTTCGGCCAGCAGTTTCTTGGCGAATTCCAGCGAACCCAGATGCGCGTACTGCTCAGGAATCTTCGCCCAGACATACATCGACGCCTTCGGATTTTCGACCATCCAGCCCAGTTCGTGCAGGCCTTTCACCAACACATTACGCCGCTGGCGATACTGCTCGGCGATGTCGCGCACGCATTGCTGATCGCCTTCCAGCGCAGCAATCGCCGCCACTTGCAACGGGGTAAAGGTGCCGTAGTCGTGGTAGCTCTTGATCCGCGCGAGGGCGTTGACCAGTTCCGGATTACCGACCATGAAACCGATGCGCCAGCCGGCCATGTTGTAGCTCTTGGACAGAGTGAAAAACTCCACCGCGATGTCCTTGGCGCCCGGCACCTGCATGATCGACGGGGCTTTCCAGCCGTCGTAGACGATGTCGGCGTAAGCCAGATCGTGAATCACCAGCACGTCGTACTGCTTGGCGAGGGCGATCACCCGTTCGAAGAAGTCCAGCTCCACGCACTGCGCAGTCGGGTTCGACGGGAAGCCGAGAATCATCATTTTCGGCTTCGGGATCGAGCCACGAATCGCTCGTTCCAGCTCATCGAAGAAGTCCACGCCCGGCACCAGCGGTACCGAACGCACCTGGGCGCCGGCAATCACCGCCCCGTAGATGTGAATCGGGTAGCTCGGGTTCGGCACCAAAACGGTGTCGCCCTGGTCCAGGGTCGCCAGCATCAAATGCGCCAGGCCTTCCTTGGAACCGATGGTGACAATGGCTTCGCTTTCCGGGTCGATATCGACCGCGTAGCGATCCTTGTACCAGTTGGAAATCGCCCGGCGCAGGCGCGGAATGCCCTTGGACGTCGAGTAACCGTGGGTGTCTTCGCGTTGGGCAACTTGTACGAGTTTTTCAACAATGTGCGGCGGCGTGGCCCCGTCGGGGTTGCCCATGCTCAAGTCGATGATGTCTTCACCACGACGCCTGGCGGCCATCTTCAGCTCGGCGGTGATGTTGAAAACGTAAGGGGGGAGTCGATCTATGCGCGCAAAGCGGCGCGGCGAACCTTGTTCAGCCATTGTTGCCTCGGATAACGTAAGCGCCCGGAACCGTCCGAGCGACGCTGGTCACTGCGGTGACCTGTGGCGGAAGATAAGGTCAGTGATGGCATACTGTCCAGCCCGTTTGTAAACAATTTTGTCCCAAGGAAATCGGTAGATGGAATTCACCAGCGGCTTCTTGCTGAGCCTTTCGCTGTGCCTGGATATCGGCGTGGCCAACATCGCGATGATCACGCTGGCGATGCAACGCGGTTACTTTCAGGGCTTTGCGCTGGGCCTCGGCACCTGTGTCGGCGACCTGATTTACGCGGTGCTGGCGCTGGCCGGGATGACGGTTTTGCTGCAATACGAAACTGTCCGCTGGGTGCTGTGGATCGGTGGTTCGGCGCTGCTGATCTACTTTGCGGCGAAGATGATTTACTCGGCGATCCATCACGAAGCCTTGCTGGCCGAGACGGCGGAAGTGGGGCGCAACTCCCATCGCAAGGAATTCTTCCGGGGGATTTTTCTCGCCATGTCGTCGCCAAGCGCGATTCTCTGGTTTGCCGCTGTTGGCGGCACGTTGATCGCTCGTTCCGGCGGTGGCGGCCCGGTCAGTTCTGCGCTGTTCCTTGGCGGTTTCCTCTGCGCCGGGCTGCTGTGGTCTGCGGGTTTATGCTTTGCCGCGAGCCACGGTGGCAAGCTGCTGGGTGATAAGCTGTTGCGCTATTCCTATATGGCATCTGCAGCGATCTTCTGTTATTTCGCGGTCTACGTGATCGTATCCGGCTATAACGAGTTTGTCGGTTCGGGCGCCGTCGAGCAGTTGCATTCGCTGTAAGCGTGCGAATTGGATTGGGCTTTCTATACTCCCAGCCGAACCCTTTTTTTGTTCCAGGAGTCGAGTCATGGATGAGCAAACACGCGTCGAAGTGGCTGAACCTCGCTTCGAACATGGACACTTCCTGCTGATTGCAGGCTTTCGCGGTCGATTTACTCAAGACACAGCCAAAGACATCCCGGCGCTGTGGGAAAAGTTCTTGCCGCACCTGGGAAAGATCCAGGGGCAAAAGAACGAAGTGACCTACGGTGTTTGCAGCAATTTCGACGGCAAGGGTGGCTTCGATTACATCGCCGGGGTGGAAATCAGCAAGCTCGATGACCTCGACCAGAAGGTTTATCAGTGGGTGGAAGTGCTGCCCCGGCAGTACGCGGTGTTTGAGCACAAGGGACCGCTCGATCAGTTGCCGCAAACCCTGCAATACATCTACAAGACCTGGCTGCCGAGCTCTCATTACGTGGAGCTCAACGCCCCGGAACTGGAGCGCTACAGCGCCGATTTCAATCCGCGGCTGCACACCGGCAAACTGGAAATCTGCGTACCGGTCGATACCAAGGCCTGAGCCGACAACCATGAGGCGGATCAATGATCCGCCTCATGGTTTTCAACCGCGTTTACCCTTGGCCAACCGTCGCGCCCGCAACAGGTCGATGCCGAGAGTGATAAAGCCGAAAGTACTGATGCCCAACACCATCAACAGGCCGATTTCAACGCTGCTCATAAACGGTTTCCCCCAAGGGTGATCAGAGACACACCTGAGAAATAGCCCGCCGCGAACACGAAGAAAAGCACTTATACGCAGGCTTTACGCCGCCCATGCGCATCGATATGCAGGCCTTATTCCTTTATGCTTTCGGCACTTTCTTCTGCTGATTTCCGAGCCGCCATGAACACCGTCATCCGCAACGTCACCGCCACCGACCTGGACCGCTGCTACGCCATCGAAACCGTTGCCTACGAAGGCGACGAAGCGGCCACCCGCGAGAAAATCGCCACGCGCATCGCCACCTGGCCGGAAGGTTTTATCGTTGCCGAGGTGGATGGCGTGGTAGCGGGTTTCGTCAACTCGGGCGCGGCGTTTGACGTGCAGATGTCCGACGAGGCGTTCAAGGAACTGATCGGCCACGACCCGCAAGGGCCGAACGTGGTGATCATGTCGGTGGTGGTGCACCCGGATTATCAGGGGCAGGGCTTGGCCAAGCGCTTGATGGGCGAGTTCATCGAGCGTATGCGCGGGATGGATAAAGCGACGATTCATTTGATGTGCAAGGAACAGCATATTCCGTTGTATGCCGGGTTTGGCTTTGCCTACATCAAACCGTCGGAGTCGGATCACGGCGGGATGGCGTGGCACGAGATGATCCTCACACTCTGACCCAACACTGATCAAAACTGTGGGAGCGAGCCTGCTCGCGATAGCGGAGTGTCAGTCAACATTGATTTAACTGGTAACCCGCTATCGCGAGCAGGCTCACTCCTCCAGGGGACCGTGTTGAGTCAGTAAAGCGTGTCGCTCACACATTTTGGCGCTTCGCGCTCGTAGCTGTCGGCGTCGATCAGCTCGTCGTTAGAAACGTTCGTTGCTTTCTACTCCCTACGAAGAATGCTCTGGACTGCAGTCACCGCCTTATCGAGAACGGCTTCCTCACTTAGGTCGGTTGTATCGATTCTTATCCAGTTCACTAGACCGCAGCGCTCATAACTGGATCTAACTCGATTCTGATAGTCAATGAAGCCCTTCTGGGGATCTGCATTGGCGCCATCATAGGCTCCACTCTCGCTAAGGCGAAATGATCCTTTTCTCTGTGCTGCCAGTGCCGGATCAACATCTAAAAAAATTATGAAGTCAGGTTTTCTGATTGTTGAGAACATTGTCAACGCATCCTCAGCCAAATCAGTACTCTTCAGCAAGAAGCGCGCCAGGTATTTATAATGCCAACCATCGGCGATGCAACTTGCGCCAGAATTGATTAAAGGTTTTATAGCCGCATGATCTGTGGCGTGAAACCACGCTGTTATGAGGCTCATCCAGTGTTTGTCACCTAATTGTTCCAGAGGAGCGTTGTCCGGATAATCCCATAAGACTTCACGTAGCCGAGACATATGAAACTCTGTATAGCCTGTAGGCACTGGAGGGCGGTTTTTGTCTATATAGTGCAGTGCAGAATGGGATTCAAGAATTCTGTCATAAGTCGCTCGCGCAACCGTTGATTTTCCTGCACCATCGGTACCTTCGAATGCAATAAATACTCCTTTGTTCAAAGAATAATTCATGCAAAACCTCCTAAATACGCTTCAGTATCTAAAGAGTTTCTTCCACTTCCTTCTATTAACGGTTTAAAGCCTTCTCTATGATAAATTTCTGACATTTTTTTACCGAGTGTACTTAGGAAGTCAACGGAAGGACGCGCTTTTGTAGAGTAGTATGAGCCTGCATCGGGGTGGAATACTGCAACCGCGGGCACCACTCCCATATTTCCGAAATATTCGATTCCTTCAATGATTGACTCTAAAGGTTCCATGCCTGCCACAAAGCCTGCGTATACATTTCCGCGACCAAGAACTTCGACAGCGGCTTCAAACGCAGAGAGGAAGCGTGCTCTTGTGTAATCCTGTGATTTTCCAGGGCAAACTTCAGAAAACAAATCTGCATTGAATACTTCCAGGCTCATGGATAAATTATTGCCCAGTCCTTTGAATCGCTCGAATAGCCGGAAATCTTTGGGTGGCATCGAAATTAAGTGGTATTCGAGTTTGCTTGCAGTGTTTCTCTCTTTAACTCGCTCCATTAAGTCTAAATGCATTGAGTAGCCTTTATCATAGTCCCGGATCGTGCCGCCATTAAACAGTACTCTCTTGTAACGTCCACTCTCGACTTCAGTGGCTATCTCTACTGCTTCTCCTGCCAAATCACCTTTGATACGCATTTTGTGATCGGAAAGGTTTTCTCTGGCAGCGCCCAGAGAGCAGAATTTGCACTCTCGGCCATTATTGAAGTAGTAACAGTGGCCAGGTGAGAATACTCCGAGGGTGGAGTTTCCATAGACGGTTAAATGTGTTTCGAATAACTCGCCGTTGCTTAGATGTTTTCCATAAGCCGTCGGTCTAGTGGGGAACGTGATTTTTATAATTTTACTTCCATGCCTTAATGCAGGATATCCTTGTGCTAAGACGACTTGGTACGCTGAGTTAGGGTTGTAATTAGCGGCTGCGATGATTTGTCCATCTAGAATTATTTCCTGCGGTGTGTGGGTGTTTGATTCAAGTATTACACTATCACCTGTACCATATGCTCGTCTTTTTTCAATGTGAGTCGATTGATTCTGAAAGTAATCTAGGAATTCTTTAGAGAAATTAACACCATTAGACAATAATTCGAGTTTTAGGGCGACTGTTTCGAATAGCATGATTCGTCTCCAGTTCAGTATGTTATAAAAGTAATCGTATAAGTTCTTTCGTGGATAGGGCTATTAACGTTCCGGTGTCCGATAGCGATGTTTGTGAAGGGGGGAGACTGTTTCTGATACCACCTTTGTCGTCGAATAATGCGCCACCCGCCTCTCTGAGTATCAACTCTGCTGCGGCAATATCACAACTCCGTTCGTGTCCGGGTGCGCCTACGTCAATAAAAGCATCAAGTACCCCGGCAGCAATAAGACAGATTTCCAGTGAGGAACAGGAATAAATTCGAACCTTCGCCGCGGACCATATTACTTTTTCAATTCTGGATCTCTCCTGAACGTTTTTGGGGCGATGTAAAGAAACTCTCATATCTGTTAGAGAGTGGGTGGTGCGTGTTTTAAGTCTTTTAACAATTATCGAGGATTGCAGATACGCTCCCTCGTTTAATGCTGCCGTGTACACTAAATCTCTTGATATGTCATACACCCATCCAAAAATATATGCGCCTTTGTGATAAAGCGCCACACTTGATGTGTAGCCAGGGAAGCCAAGGACTGCGTTGTGCGTGGCGTCTAATGGGTCAATAAGAAGTGAGAACTCTTCGCTTTCATCGGAGCTGCTGAAGTTGTCAGTTTCTTCCGAGTATATTGTGATCTTGAAACTGATATTTGAAAGGCATTCAAATAATATAGATTGGCAATCTAAGTCTGATTGTGTTTGGGCGTTTATCCACTTGTCTTGTGGTATGTCGTAGTCAGGTAAGCATGCGAGCGTTCCAGCCCAATAACGACGTAGTTGCTTCCTAGCCTTGTAGAGACATTCTTCCAGTTCAGAAACGTGTTCATCTCTGAATAAAGCTCTCATGTTGATTGCTCGGATATGAGTTGTGTGTGCCAGGTTTCTCTGTTCAGGCGTGATGCGTAGAGTCTCACTTCAAATAGTTTTCCTGCGTAAACGGCGTAATCCGCGCTCATGAATGCGCTAAATGTTTTCGGGAACAATGCGAGAGTTCTAACCTCAGCTCTATAACCTATTTTTTTTCTAATCATATTCCCAGCTTGCCTAAGGCTACCGCCTGTATATGACTTGTCTATAATCAACCAAGGCTCATTTGTTATTTCTTTGTCAGGGAAAATATCCAAAAACTCACTATCGCGTGTCAGTAAATTTGCATCGTTTTGTCGATGAATTTCTGAAAAGAATATCTTTTCATCTCCAGTTGCTGCGAGATAACCTAGAGCAATAGGTAGTCCAGCTGATAATAAAAATAGTTTGTTCTTGGATAGTGTTTTGATCTTATGCCAGATTGGATGGTCTTCGTAAATATATCGGGTGTTCAACGTAATGCAGCTGTCCCAATGCTCGTGTGATATGTAGGCACTGTAAAATGCGCAGAAGCGGTTGTGAAAGTTAATGGTGTTATCATTGGTATCTATGAGTAATCTGTTTTTCGATATACCACGCTTCGTTGATTGGGTGTGTGAGGATCTTTTCTGTTTCATCAATTTCGGTAGGATTTTTTCGATTAACTCATTTTTAAAATCGAGGAGCTTTTGCTTACTTGGCCCAGAAATAGCTATTTCCGGTGATAGGCCATCGCCTAATATTTTGCGCATGCCTTCAAATTTTGATTGATTAATGGCTGAGTTGATTTGATACCAGGTTTTCACTATTTGTAAATCAGACATGTAGTTAAAAATCGGCTCGAGATTGCTCAAGTCACATATCATTACCTCGGGGTGGCGTAGTTCGAATAAAGCACGTTGAAGATGACACCCATTAAGTAATGCGTTGCGGTATGCGTAATAGTCGGTAGTTTGTAATCCACTCAATGTTCGCCAGGCATGATGCTCGCTAATTATCGTTGTCAAAGTTGACTGCTGATGTTTTGTGTTGATAAATGAGGAGGTCTGTCTCATTGGTCGATTCTCGCAAAACTAATTAGGAAAGGTCAGCGCTGTTTTATTCGGTGTAGGTTCTCTTCAATGCAGAGAGTTTTAGATGCGTATTTTAATGTGCACCTTAATCTCCAGAGTAAAAGCAACATTAAAGTAAATGAGCATAGTACTAATGCCAGGAATATTGAGCGCACGTTGTGCTCGTAGAGTAATAATAGGGTTGCTGAAGAAAGCACACCAAAAATGTTTAGTGTCAGTATTGTCATTATTGTGGGTATCCAAAAGTCGTTCATACTTCTTAAAGTCAATCTGGCGACAACGAAGATGAACTCAAATACTAAAAAGGGTATTGAGATAATGATGTTGTTTTCTATGAGAATCCTCGTCGCTGTGTCGGATGTGTAGATTAGAGCGATACGTTCACTAAAGAAATAAAAAGACACTAGGATGGGTGCCAGTACGAGTAATCCGAGTCCGATAGACAATAGGAACGTTTTTGAGATTGCTTGGATATTCTTCGTAATGTAATGGCGTGCTGTAATTATTCCTGCGGCATTTCCTATTCCTATAGAAATCATATATATGATACTGGCTGCATGGATAGAAGCTTGGTATGCAGAAAGGCTGATGTCATTTATATGTTTTGATATCAGGGAAAGTAAAAAGAAAAGGAGGCTTTCGCTGCCTAAGCACAGTGCCATAGGGAAGCCGTTAATCGTGTACTTTATATAGTCATCTCTTGATATATTGAGGCGGGGAGAGCTTTTAAAGAGTCTGTTTGTTGTTGTTCTGAAAAAGATCAGCGCTGCACATGAGAACACATAACGCAGGCAAACGTATGTGATGATGAAATCGTATAGATTTATACTTGACTCTATGTTCATGAGTGCAAAACATGTCAGTGCGAGTGCGCTATTTAATAGCCAAGTGTAAGTGAGTTCGTATTGCGTTTTTCTGATGCCATTATAGACGTTGAAAATGGTGGTTTGTAGGAAAACGGCAGGCAGCGAAATCGAAAGTGTTAAAAGTACTTTGAAGTCTTCCAGGTTGTTGGGGTCGGTATCCAGTTCTAAAAAAATTTTACCTGCTAGAAATATCGTGACCGGAACTAATAGCCCATAAAAAATTGCAAGATTAAATGATGTGGTTATTTCGGAGTTTATGCTGGTGGTGCTTAAGTTGTTTGCGCCTGCAACGGTTACTAATGTTTTTGAAAAGAAACCGATCCCGACAACGGTCAAAAAAGATATTGAAGCCAAAGCGAATGACGCTGCACTCAGAGAGTCGACAATGTGATGGCCGATAAATGAGAAGAAAATCAGTGACCCTATCATATCTCCCAATCTCGAAAGCATCAGTGGTACAGATAATTTAAGTACTTCCATAGTGTGGGTCGCTTGTGGCGTTTCGGGAGGGGATTAGTCCCATTCTTTAAGTAATGTCGTTAATGGAGGAGTCTGGGAAGCAGCAAAATACTTTTTCCTAAAGTAGTACTCGCACACAGATGTTTTATGTTTGGTTTGCTTGCGTTCATTGAATTCATTATCAAGCGCGGCAAGGGAGGTTTCTCTCGTTGGATAGATATCTATTGTTTTTAGAAGGCCTTCAATCGCGAGGAATACCAAGTCCATGTAGTCCAAAATCTCTTGTATGTAAGATCTGCATTCTGTTTCCGTAGTTGCTCCTTGCCTGGCTAAATCGAAAAACTTATTTTTGATGGCGTCGAACCCTTCAATTCGATACATATTTGAATATATCCACTTGTAATGCTTGTTCGAGGTGCCAGTGAGGTAGGTGAAACTCATGGATGTTTTTAGCATCATGTCCCTGGCTATCTCACAGCCCATCCATAGATTTCCTGACTGCCAGCAACCTTGAATATCCTGAAATGCGTAAAAAACTGGAAGCTTTTCGCGATGTGCAATGTAGATATGTTTTTTCAGAGGGATTTGTGCTCTTATTGAATCAAATTTTTCTTCGTTGGTAATTGCATGCCCAATAATAGAGCGGTGAACGATGTTGTTCTCTGTATTTGTGAGTACAGGGTCATATAGAAATCGTTGGTCCGAAATCACTTCATCAAATGCTTTGTTGATTTTTTTATATATATCTTCAATTTCTGAGAAGGTGATGTAGTCAGCGTCGATGTGGATGCTCGTATCGCCGTAGAAGTCGGTTGTGTTGTGAACTTTTTCGTTTTTTGTAATATGGCGATAATTCTCGTCAGTGACAAATGCGTGTTCGATATCTTTAATGTTGCAAGCTTTGGGGTGTTCGTCGCAGAGTATAATGCAGTCAATGTCGGAGTGAATTGTTCCGATGCCCTCAATTAAAGATCCGGAAATAATCAGGATGCTTGTCGGTTCTAAAAATGCTTTCTCTCGGAGATAGCTTTTCGGGATTGAGATTATTCCGTCCAATATGATTATTTCATTGGGCGTGATTTTTGATTTGGCGGTTTTTATTAGAGTGTCTATCATGTTGTTCTCTTTACTATAAAAAACGAGTGGTGCAGTGATTTAAGTGTCCGTTTATATGTTGAAGGCCGATGTTCGAATATATATAGGCTGTTGAGTAATTAATAAAATTTGCTCATAGCTAAAACCTAGATTGTTTGACAGCGAGGCGTCAATATCCAGGATGAAAATCAGAATTTACTTACAGGGTTTTTTCTGTTTTAAATGATTTGAGATTTGTTCATGGGATAACTCTTACAGGATGATTTAGTCCTGTAAGAGAACATGAGATCTTTTTTCAGTAGAGGCTTTCGCGCACCCGCGTCGGTGCTTCGCGGTCGTAGGTCTCGGCATCGAACTGGCCATCATTCAGGCGCTTGTGGAAGGCGCCAGCAGAGGGCAGGGCCGAGCGCGGCAAGTGCGTTTCCGGGTTCCACGCATCCGAGCGTACAAACGCTTTTGAACAATGAAAAAACGCCGCTTCCACCGTCACCAGCAACACCGTTTTCGCCGGTTTGCCATTCACCGCAAAGCTTTCCAGCAACTGCGGCTCCGCGCTGATCGTCGCCGTGCCATTAACCCGCAACGTTTCACCAATCCCCGGAATGATGAACAGCAGCGACACCCGCGAATCCTGCAGCACATTGCGCAAGGTATCGATGCGGTTGTTGCCCGGGCGATCCGGCAGGGCCAGGGTGTTTTGATCAATGATCCGCACAAACCCGGCTTTGTCACCCCGCGGTGAATTGTCGAGGCCATCGGCGCCCACCGAGCTGACAATCACCAGCGGCGAAACCCGCACCATCGCCTGATAATCCTCGTTGAGAAAACCGATCTTCTTGCGCACCGCGCGCTCGTGGGGCAGTCCGTAAATCGCTTCCAGCGCTTCGATTGAATCGATCATCCTTGCTCTCCCACTCACTTAGAAAAACAGCCCCATGCGCCGTTCGTAACCGATCCGGCCCTTGTACGCTTCGCCGCTGTCGACATAGCCGTGTTTGGCATACAGCGCGATGGCTGCGTCGTTATCCGCGTCCACCGACAATTCCAGCCCTTTGATCTCCGGCCAGGCCTGACGCGCGACTTCGGGCAACGCTTGCAGACACGCCTTGCCGAAACCTTTGCCCTGCGCCCGGTGATCAACCTGCAACGCATGCAATGTTGCACTGTGCTCATTGGCCCAGGCTGGCAACACCGGCGGGCGCTTGAGCAGCAGAAACGCCACCGGTACCTCATCCGCCAACAGCGCGAAACCTTTCACGCCGGGGCCGGGTTTCGACAGCAGGGTGTGCAAGGCCCCGTGGATATCGCCGGAAAATTTGATCTGCTCGGCATGGATTTCAATCGCCTCGACTTGCTGACGCTGCAAGGCGTTCAGGCTGTCGTACGGCACGAGTTGGGCTGACACGGGAATTTCCTTTTTCCTACAAAGATGAGCCTCGGATTCTAGCGATTTTGGCTTGAGTGGAAATTTTTTGTTTCGACTGTCGATCTGCCGACTCTCCAAGCGACTAAGGGTGTCTTCACAACAAAAACCACGGAGAACACCATGAGCGCACAAGCTGAAATCCAGACACTGATCAACACCTACCGCGAAGCCGTCATGACCAAGGACGTGGAGAAAGTCATGGCGTTGTACGCCGACGACATCGTCTCCTTCGACGCGATCAAGGCCCTGCAATTCAAGGGCAAACCGGCCTACCGCGAGCACTGGGTGGCGTGCATGGAAATGTGTCCCGGCCCGCACGTCTTCGAATTTCACGAAATCGCCATCGAAAGCGCTGACAACATCGCTTTCGCGCACTGGGTTGCCAATTGCGGCGGCACCAACGACAAGGGCGAAACCCAGAGCTGCTGGATGCGCGTCACCGCCTGCTATCGGCAGATCGGCGGGGCGTGGAAAATCGCCCACGAACACTGGTCGGCACCGTTCGATCCGATGAGCGGCGCGACCCTGTTCGATGTGACTCCCTGATCTTCAGCCATAGTTGATCCGTCCGATTCAGGAGAACGCCATGAAGTACTTATGCCTGGTCTACAGCGATGAACGCTTGCTGCATTCGTCCCCCGACAGTCCGGAAGACGCCGAGTGCTGGGCTTATGCCGAGTCGATTCAGGGCAGCGGCCGGATGGTTGCCGCCGAGGCGCTGGAGTCGGTGCAGACCGCCACCACGGTGCGCATGCGTAACGGCAAGTTGTCGATCACCGACGGCCCGTTCGCTGAAACCAAGGAGCAATTGGCCGGTTTCTACCTGATTGACGCCAAGGATCTCAACGAGGCGATTCAGGTCGCCGGCAACATTCCGGCGGCTCGGGTTGGCAGCGTCGAAGTACGGCCGGTGCGGCAGTTGAATGTCTGAGGTTCGGGCGCGGGTCGAGCAGGTCTATCGCGAAGACTCGCGGCGGATACTGGCGACACTGATTCGCTTGCTGGGGGATTTCGACCTCGCCGAAGAAGCCTTGCACGAGGCGTTCTTCGTCGCGGTCGAGCGCTGGCAACGCGACGGCGTGCCGGACAATCCGCGCACCTGGCTGGTGTCGACCGGGCGCTTCAAGGCAATCGACGTGTTGCGCCGCCGCGCGCGGTTCAAGGCCTCGCAGCCAATGTTATTGGCGCAACTGGAGGAACTCGAACAGGCCGACTGGAGTGGCGAAGACGTGGAAGACGATCGTCTGCGGCTGATCTTCACCTGTTGTCACCCGGCGCTGGCGGCGGATGCGCAAGTGCCGTTGACGCTGCGTGAGGTCTGCGACCTGACCACCGAGGAAATCGCTCGTGCGTTTCTCTCGGCACCGGCGGCGATTGCCCAGCGCATCGTGCGCGCAAAAGCCAAGATCCGTGACGCGAAAATCCCTTATCAAGTACCGAGCCTGAGCGAACTGCCCGAGCGCCTCGACAGCGTGTTGCGGGTGATTTATCTGGTGTTCAACGAGGGGTATTCGGCGTCGGTCGGCGCCGAGTTGACCCGTGAAGAGCTGACCCGTGAGGCGATCAGGCTGGGGCGGTTATTGATGGAGTTGCTGCCGGAACCGGAGGTGATGGGGCTGCTGGCGATGATGTTGCTGCATGAATCGCGACGGGCGGCGCGCACCTCGCCGGACGGCGAATTGATCTTGCTCGACGATCAGGATCGATCATTGTGGGACAGCGAGTTGATCACTGAGGGTTGTGCGCTGGTCGAGCGTGCGCTGACTACGCGGCGGTTTGGGCCATATTGTTTGCAGGCGGCGATTGCGGCGGTGCATGCCGAGGCGCCGACGGCGGCGGAAACGGATTGGGAGCAGATCGTTGGTTTGTATGACGTGCTGTTGCGCGCGGTGCCTTCGCCGGTGATCGAGTTGAACCGGGCGGTGGCGGTGGCCAAGCGTGATGGGGTGTTGGCGGGGTTGAATCTGATTGAAGGGATTCTTGATCGCGGCGAATTGCAGGATTACCACTTGGCGCATTCGGCGCGGGCGGAGTTTTGTCGGCAGTTGGGTCGGGTGGAGGAGGCGCGGGCGGCGTATTTGCGCGCCTTGGAGCTGACCCGGCAAGAGCCGGAGCGGCGCTTTATTGAAGGGCGGCTTTCGGCGCTGGAATTGCCCTCACCCTAGCCCTCTCCCAGGGGGAGAGGGGACTGATTGGGGGATATTGGAGAATTTCACCGACTTGAAAGCTCAGTCGGGAATCCATGATCGAACCAAATTTCACGACCCTATATACCGCAGCAATCAATCTATAATCGACTCGGTTTTTCAGGTCGATGTACGACGCAAGACACCTCGGTCGGCTCCCTCTCCCACCGGGAGAGGGCTGGGGTGAGGGGCTTTTGAGCTCATATCCATTGAATCCATAATCGACTCGGTCTTTCAGGTCGATGTCTGACGCAAGACACCTCGGTCGGCCCCCTCTCCCACCGGGAGAGGGCTGGGGTGAGGGGCTTTTGAGCTCATATCCAATGAATCCATAATCGACTCGGTCTTTCAGGTCGATGTCTGACGCAAGACACCTCGGTCGGCTCCCTCTCCCACCGGGAGAGGGCTGGGGTGAGGGGCTTTTGACTTCTGGCTTGCCAGCGATCAGCAGCGCCGCTATTCCAGCATCTTGCTCAACAACCAGCTCCCCGCCGGCCCCGGCGGATACAGCCGCGACCACAAGGCATCGACAAACACCGGTTTCGGCCAGCCGCGCACCTTCAGTTCCACCAGCCATTCATTGCCATAACGCTGCGCCAGCCAACGCGGCAATGGCGCCCAGCCGAAACCTTTCTCTGCCATTTCCAGCAGCATCAGATAACTCGGCGCGGACCACACGCGGCCTTTGCCACGGCTGTCATACGGATTGACGATGGTCGCCAGACGCAATTCGCGATGCTGCTCCAGGATCTGCTGATCAATGTGATCAAGCTTGGCCAGTGCATGGTCGCGATTGACGAACAGGGCGATTTCCGTGCGTTCGGCCACCGTCGAAGTCGCCAGATCCGCTGGATAGTTCTCTTGCATTTCGGCGAACGCCAGATGCGCGCGACCACGCTGCACCAGTTCGATCAGGTCATCGCATTCGGCGATCAGGCATTCCAGCTCCAGATCCGGATAACGCTGCTCAAACCCGACCAACGCCGCTTCAAAACGGTACGACTGATAGGTATCGGAAATCGCCACGGTCAGCTTTGGCTCGACGCCTTGGGACAACTGCCGCGCGGTCATTTCCAGGCGACTGCTGGCCGCCAGAATTGCCTCGGCGCGTTGCAGCATCACATGCCCGGCCGGGGTCAGCGTCGGTTTGCGGCTGCTGCGATCAAACAGCTGCAGATCCAGATCAATCTCCAGGCTGGCCACAGCCGCGCTGATGGTCGACTGACTGCGCCCGAGCTTGCGCGCCGCTGCCGAAAACGAGCCTTGCGTGGCGGCCTGAACAAATGCCAGCAGTACTTCCTGCGAGATCATCAACTATCGCCTTGATCGATGGTTATTGATTATGAAGTATCGGTATCAAGATAGATCATGGCAACCATCTTCACTCAAGGAGTCAGGCCATGACTGCCCACAAATCCATCACTGAACGTATTTTCCAGGCCATCGGTTTCGAACTGCTGGCGATTCTGATCTGCACCCCGTTGCTGGCGTGGATCATGCAGAAACCGATGCTTGAAATGGGCGCGGTGACAGTATTGATCGCCATGCTGGCGCTGGGTTGGAACGTGGTGTTCAACCGCTTCTTCGATCGCCTGCTGGCGCGTATGAACGTTGCGCACAACGCCTGGGTAAGGGTGGTGCACGCGCTGCTGTTCGAGGGTGGTTTGATCGTGATGGGTGTGCCACTCATTGCCTGGTGGCTGTCGGTCAGCCTGTGGCAGGCGTTTTTGCTCGACATCGGCGTGCTGCTGTTTTTCCTGCCGTACACCTACGTGTATCACTGGGCGTACGACGTGCTGCGCGAACGCTTCATGACACGCCGCGTTTGCCAAGGCTAACCCGATCCCCGTGTAGGAGCTGCCGAAGGCTGCGATCTTTTGATCTTGCTTTATAAGGGCAAAATCAAAAGATCGCAGCCTTCGGCAGCTCCTACAGGGGTAGGTGCTTTCAGTGAAGTCAGAGGAACATGCCGCCAGAGGCTTCAACCCGTTGGCCGTTGATCCACTGCGCCCCCGGCGACAGCAACAACGCCAGCGCCCCGCCAATATCATCCGGCTGACCGGCGCGGCCCAGCGCAGTGTTGTCGGCGACCATCGCATTCACCGCGGCATTGTCGCGAACAGTCCCACCACCAAAGTCGGTTTCGATGGCACCGGGCGCCAAGGTATTCACGGCAATCTGCCGCGCGCCCAGCTCTTTCGCCTGATAACGGGTGAGCACTTCAATCGCGCCTTTCATCGCCGCATAAGCGCTGGCACCGGGGATGGTGAAACGCGCGAGGCCGCTGGAGATGTTGATGATCCGGCCGCCGTCGTTAATCAGTGGCAGCAGTTGCTGAGTCAGGAAGAACGGCCCTTTGAAATGCACGTTCATCAGCATGTCGAATTGCTCCACGGTGGTCTCGGCGAAGCTGACATGCAGGCCGACTCCGGCGTTGTTGATCAGGAAATCAAAGCGCTGGCGATCGAAGGTCTGCTGCAACGCTTGCTCAACCCGAGTGCCGAAATCGGCAAAGCTGTCGCTGCGGCCAACGTCCAGTTGCAGCATCACGGCTTTGCCGCCGAGTGCTTGCACTTCGGTCACCAGCGCCTGAGCCTCATCGGCGCGGCTGTGGTAAGTACCGATGATGTCGACGCCTTGAGCGGCAAGGTGCAGGGCGGCGTTTTTGCCCAGGCCACGACTGGCGCCGGTGATCAATGCGATTTTGCGATTCATGGGACTTCCTCGATTGCGGTAAGAGGTGGTGATGAGACTCAGTTTATTTGTCCGCCAAGAGGTGATAAACAGGCTGTAATCGGAATCACTGATCGGCTCAGCCGAACAATCGACGGGTGCCTCATGAACAAACTGGAACTGCTGCGCACCTTCGTGCGGGTCAGCGAGTTGTCGAGTTTCACCCTCGCTGGCGAGAACCTCGGTCTGCCGCGTTCAACGGTGTCGGAGCACGTACAGGCACTCGAGGCCCTGCTCGGCACTCGCCTGTTGCAACGCACCACGCGCAAAGTGCAGGCAACTCAGGACGGTCTGGTGCTGTACGAACGCAGCAAGGATCTGCTCTCGCACATGGACGAGATCGAAGGCCTGTTTCGCCAGGACGAGGCGTCGCTGACCGGACGTATTCGTGTCGATATGCCAAACATTCTCGCGCGGCGCCTGGTCATGCCGAGCCTGCCGCAGTTCATGGATCGCCACCCGAATCTGGAACTGGAAATCAGCACCACCGACCGCCGCGTCGACCTGCTCAGCGAGGGTTTCGATTGCGTGGTGCGCATCGGCGCGCAGCCGGATCAATCGGTGGTGGCGCGGCACCTCGGTGATTTCTCTATGGTCAACTGCGCCAGCCCCGCCTACCTCGCGCGTTACGGCGTGCCGCAGACGCTGGAAGATCTCGCGCAGCATCGACTGGTGCATTACGTCGGCGTGCTCGGTTCGCGTTCGGAAGGGTTTGTGTACGAGGAGGGTGGTCAGGTGAAACGCTTGCCGATGGCCGGCAGCATTACAGTCAATAGCACCGATGCTTACGAGTCGGCGTGCCTTGGCGGCTTCGGTCTGACCCAAGTGCCGAGAACAGGGCTGCAGCCGCATCTGGACAACGGCGAACTGGTGACAGTGTTGCCGCAATTCACCGCGCCGGCGATGGGTATTTCATTGTTGTATGCCAGGCAGCGACACCTACCTTTGCGAGTGCGCGTGTTCATGGATTGGCTCGGCGATCTGATTCGCTCAGCGCTCTAACCAACACCGAAAATCCAAATGTAGGAGCTGCCGGAGGCTGCGATCTTTTGATTTTGCTTTTTAAAAACAAGATCAAAAGATCGCAGCCTTCGGCAGCTCCTACAGGGGAATTGTGGAGGGTTAGAAGATCTGGGTGAACAGCCAGTAAAGACTGCCGGACAGCAGGATCGCCGCTGGCAGTGTCAGCACCCACGCCATCAACAGATTGCGGATGGTCTTCATCTGCAACCCGCCACCATTGGCAACCATGGTCCCGGCCACACCCGAGGACAACACATGCGTCGTCGACACCGGCAAACCAAACATGTCCGCCGCACCAATGGTCAGCATCGCCACGGTTTCCGCAGAGGCACCCTGCGCATAGGTCAGATGGGTCTTGCCGATCTTCTCGCCAACCGTCACCACAATCCGCTTCCAGCCAACCATGGTGCCCAGCCCCAGCGCGATGGCCACGGCGATCTTCACCCACAACGGAATAAATCGCGTGGCGTTGTCGATCTGCTGCTTGAACAATTGCAGTTTGCTGCTGGTGTCGGCGTCGAAATTGCCGACCTTGTTCTTGTCCATCAGGCGAATGCTTTCGCTGGCCAGGTACATGTCATTACGCACGTTGCCCATGGCTTCGGCCGGGACTTTCGCCAGCGAGCCGTAGCCTTTGACCTCTTCGCCAATGTGCCCGGTGAGGGCGGCAAGGGCCGGGATCAGTTGCGGCGTGGCGTCCTTGCTGCGCACGTAATCGGAGAGGACCGCACGCGGATCGGCCGGCGTCGGCAGCGGTGCACTTTTCACCAGCGCTTGCTGGGTGACTTGCGCCACGGCGGCAAACTGCAGCGATTGCTCTTCGGGCATCGTGCGGTTGAGTGCGTAGGCCATTGGCAGCGTACCGACCAGAATCAGCATGATCAGGCCCATGCCTTTCTGCCCATCGTTGGAGCCGTGAGCGAAGGACACACCGGTGCAGGTGGCGATCAGCAAACCGCGAATCCACCACGGTGGCGGCGCGTTGCCTTCCGGTGCCTTGTACAGCGAACGGTTCTTCACGAACGCGCGCAGTGCCAGCAACAACAACGCTGCACAACCGAAACCCACCAGTGGCGACAGCAGCAACGCGTAACCGATCTTGGTCGCCTGCGCCCAGTCGACACCGCTGGTGCCGTCGCGGCCATGCATCAAGGCATTGGCCACACCGACACCGATGATCGAACCGATCAAGGTGTGCGACGACGACGCCGGCAAGCCCAACCACCAGGTGCCGAGGTTCCACAGGATCGCCGCGATCAACAAGGCGAAGATCATCGCGAAACCGGCAGACGAACCGACCTGCAGAATCAGCTCCACGGGCAGCAGGGCAATGATGCCAAACGCCACCGCGCCGCTCGAAAGCAGCACGCCGAGGAAGTTGAAGAAGCCCGACCAGACCACGGCCACATTCGGCGGCAGCGAGTGGGTGTAGATCACCGTCGCCACGGCGTTGGCGGTGTCGTGGAAGCCGTTGACGAACTCAAAGCCCAGCGCTATCAACAGCGCCACACCGAGCAGCAGGAACGGCGTCCACGTGGTGACGACCGTGCCGAGTTCGTGCATGTCGTGCATCAGGCTGTAGGCGGTGAACAGCATTCCCATCGCCAGCACGGCGAAAAAGATCACGTAAGTAAACGGGCTGGTTTTTTTATCAAGGGCCGGCCTGCCGCTGGCGGCGGACGCGGGGCTGGCGGTCAGGGAGGGAGTAGCCATGGGAGGACAATCCTGAGCGAGGGAAGGAGTGTCGCCCATGATCGTTGCAGAATGTTACAGAGAGACTGCGCCATGTCAGTGTTTGGCTGAATAGCCTGACCGTCGGTCTTCTGCTCGTTCCCACGCTCTGCGTGGGAACGACGCCCGGGACGCTCCGCGTCCCTGTGACGCAGAGCGTCACTTGATGCATTTCCACGCAGAGCGTGGGAACGAGCGTTGAGGCGTCAGTAATCACCTCTTTTGCGGAAGGCCCAGCGCCCGGCAATCACGGTAAACGTCGCCACCAGCGCGACCAATATCCAGAACCCTTCCGGGTCCTGCGACAACGGCACCCCACCCACATTCATTCCGAAAAAACCGGCAATGATATTGATCGGCAACGCCAGCACCGTCACCACCGTCAGGGTAAACAGCGTGCGGTTGCTCTGTTCGTTGAGGTTGGCGGCGATCTCTTCCTGCAACAGTTTGATCCGCTCACCAAGGGCGGTGAGGTCGTTGATGATCAGGGCAAACTCCTCGGTGGACTTGCGCAGCTCCTTGACGTCCTCCTTCTGCAACCACGGCGGCGGACGGTTGAGCAGGCGCAGCAACGAACCCGGCTCCAGCGCCAGCAGCCGTTGCAGGCGCACCAGCACACGCCGGTTGGCACCGAGTTCGGCGCGGTTGGTCGACAGTCGCGAGGAGAGCAATTCGTCCTCGACCTGATCGACGCTCATGCTGGTCTTGCGCACGATCTGCGTCAGCACCTCGCCCTGATCACGGAGCAGATGCACGAGCAATTCCGAGGGCGAACGAAAGCGCTCGCCGGCCTTCACCGACGAGCGCAATTTGTCCACCGAGTGCAGCGGTTGCAGGCGTGCGCTGACGATCAGTTTGCTGCGCACACAAACCCAGAGCGTCGACACGTCCGAGGAGACCATGCTGCTGAGGTTGAACACCACGTCGTTGACCACCGCCAGCAACGCCGAGTCGACATGCTCGATACGCGTCGACCGTGAGCCTTCGTGCAGCGCCTCGAAAAACTCTTCGGGCAATTGCAGATGACTTTTCATCCAGCGCTCGCACGCCGCGTGCGCCAGATTGAGGTGCAGCCAAAGGAATTCACCCGTGTCGTTGTCGTCCTGCAAGCAGCGCAACGCTGTTGCCGAGTCGACTTCACGGCCCCGTTCGCCGGGCAGGAAACGAAAGCCGTAGAGCAGGCCAAACAGATCAGGATCGCGATGACTGATATCGAGGCTGTGGTTCATGAAGGCTCGCTGCGAGGAGGGTGCGTCGGTCGCGCAAATGGCAGGTTCACTGAGCCGCATCATCGCAATGTCACATGACGTTTGTGTGACAGCAAAATGACGTCAAATCAGCGACTTGCCGACGGTCGGATTTTCTTCAAGAAGCGCTCTGGCGCGCCGATCACAGGTGCGTTAGGTTGCGCGCCATTGGCCATGAGCCAAGGCTCGCCGACAGGGATGTCCGGCACAATTTCACGCCTTACCGGGCGTGCCTCATCCTTGTCCTGAGTATCTTTCGATGCTGCAAAAATCCCTGAGAGCGCAAATTCTCGCCCTGCTGAGCGGCAGCCTGCTGGCGATGCTGTTGATCGCGCTGGCCTGTTTTCATTTCCTGTCGAACGGCGTGCAAAGCTACAGCCAGTTGATCGCCGGTCCCTTGCACACCTCGCAATTGATCGACGAAGCCAACCTGCAATTCAAGGTGCAGGTGCAGGAATGGAAAAACGTGCTGCTGCGTGGCAAGCAACCGGCGGATCTGGCCAAGTATTGGGGCCAGTTCGAAGATCGTCAGCGCGATGTGCAGAACATCCTTGGTGAACTGGCCGGGCAGAAAGGCCTTGAGCCGAGCCTGAAAAACCGTATCGAACGCTTGCGTGATGAGCACCGTCAGCTCGGCTCCGCCTATCAGAAGGGCCGTGATGCCTATGTGGCTGCCGGTGGTGATCCGACCGCGGGCGACAACGCCGTCAAAGGTGTCGACCGTGCCACCAGCGATCAGATGAGCGAACTGGTCAGCGAGTTGCGCAAGCAAGGGACAGAGCAGTCGGCGCTGATCAGTGCCGAGGCCGATCGCACGGTGTTGTTCGGTCTGCTGGTGATGCTCGCATCGGGCCTGCTGATCGGCCTGTTGAGCCTGTGGCTGGTCAACCGCAACCTGGTCGAGCCGATCCGCAAACTGATCGATTACGTGACCCAGTTGAGCCGCGGCAAACTGGCCGAGCGTGTGGTCAGCGACCGTCAGGATGAGTTGGGCAACCTCGCCGCAGCGGCCAACACCTTGCGTGATTTCCTCGCAGAAACCTTCACCCGTCTGCAGCGCAGTGCCAGCGATCTGGACAGCGCCAGCGGCGAGTTGAATGCGATTGCCACGACCATGGCCGGCGGCACCAACGAGCAGTTCAACCGCACCGATCAAGTGGCCACGGCGATGAACGAAATGTCCGCCACCGCGCAGGAAGTGGCGCGCCATGCCGCCGACGCCGCACGCGCGGCCGACGATGCCGACCAGTCCGCCCAACAGGGTGAAAAGGTCATGCAGAGCACTATTCACTCGATCACGCAAATGCGCGGTGAAATCGCCAACACCGCCACGGTCATCCGTCGTCTCGAAGCCGACAGCGGTCGCATCGGCAAAGTACTGGAAGTGATTCGCGGCATTGCCGAGCAGACCAACCTGCTGGCGCTTAACGCGGCGATCGAAGCGGCGCGCGCCGGTGAGGCCGGGCGTGGTTTTGCCGTGGTCGCCGATGAAGTACGCAACCTCGCACAGCGCACCGCCGAGTCGATCATCGAGATCAACCAGATCATTCAGAGCGTGCAGACCGGCGCGGTGGACGCGGCGCAAGCCATCGACAGCGGCCAGACGCGCAGTGACGAAAGCGTTGAGCAGGTGACCCAGGCCGGCGCGATGCTGGAGCGCATTACTCACGCGGTGGAGGCGATTCGCGACATGAACCGGCAGATCGCCACAGCTGCGGAAGAGCAGACCTCGGTGGCCGAGGACATCTCGCGCAACCTCACCGAGATCACCTCGATCGCCAGCACCAACCTCGACAACGTGCAGCGCACCGAAAGCGCCAGCCAGAACCTGCATAGCCTGTCGGGGCAACTGAACGAAGTCACCGCGCGCTTGAGCGCCTGAGGCGATTGAACGTGTACCGGTTCGGATACCGAGTCGGTACACAGTCGATCTCAAATCGAGGCGGCCAGGGTCGATGACCGGTTATCTATAACCGGCATTGGAGCCTTTCCATGGTCAGCATCACTTCTGTTTCGATCAATCAGACTGTCACCACACCCACCAGCAAAACCTCGATCAGCGACGTCGGTGACGATACCTCCACCAGCGCAACCGCCAGCACTGGCGCAGCCACCGACGCGCCGAAAGCGGCTGGCGGCGCAGCACCTTCGGGTGGCAGCAGTTCCAGCAGCAGCGAAGAATCGGATTCGGTGAAAGAACTGCGCAAGCAGATTGCCGAACTGCAGAAGCAATTGCAGGAACAGCAGCAGGCGTTGCAAGCGGCGCAGGCGAAGCAGGAAAGTTCGGATGCCAAAGCTGCTGATGTTGCGGCGGCACAAGCACAGATCACCGCCACCTCGGCCTCCCTGTCCACCGCCACAGCCTCGCTGTTGCAGGCGTTGCAGGATTCCGACTCGAGTACCTCGGGTTCGCTGGTCAGCACCTCGGCGTGATGCCCTTTTCCCTCACCCTGGCCCTCTCCCAAGGGAGAGGGGACTGACCGTGGTGACTATTCGAGTTACGCCGACCTGAAATATCGAGTCGCACTCAGGCCTTGGATAGCCCGCGGTCTGCTCCCTTTCCCCTCGCCCCCTTGGGGGAGAGGGCTGGGGTGAGGGGGAGAAAATCTCACTGACAATCAATTAAAAAAGCCGAACACAAAAAAACCGCACGATCTCTCAATCGTGCGGCTTTTGGTGGTGCGTTCAATCAAGTGTCTTGCTTGTTGCTCAGCACCTTGCCAGTGGTCGCATCAAAGTCCACATCGAACTCTTTGCCATCAGCGGTCTTCAATTCAACTTCATACTCATAACCATTGAAGTGGTTATCCAGATCCGTGTCAGTGATGGTCGCACCCGGATGCAGTTTCAGCGCTTCGGCGTTCATCGACTCCAGCGACTTGATCTTGCCTTCCTTGACCAGTTGCGGAATCTGGTCAACGCGAACATCAGCCTGGGCCAGGCCAGCGGTGAGGGTCAGGGCAGCGGCGGTAAACAGGGCAGTCAAAGTTTTCATCGGTTCATTCCTTGGTTGATTCGTTTAAGTGGCCTCAGGTTAACCGGCGCAACTTAACTCACCCTTAAAATCCCAACGCCAAACAAAACGGGCAAGCCATGCACCTGCACAGAACCTGTGGGAGCGTGACTTGCCCGCGATGAAGGCGCCTCGATTTCAGATCAGAAACCGTTGTTCTTTAACACCTGATCGACACTGCCAACTGCCGGGCGCTTGTAGAACTTCAACAGTTCGCTGGCACGGTTGGTGAAGATGCCGTCGACACCCGCCGCCATGACTTTCTCGAAGTCCACCGGCTCATCGACGGTGTAGACGTGCACCAGCATGCCCTGATCGTGGGTGTATTTATTCATCCACGGTTGCACCAGATCCGAATAGCTCTGATCGCCACCCTGGGTCAGCTTCGCCGAAGGGCCGGTGCCGATTGCTCCTTGGGCCTTGGCGTAATCCACCCATTGTTTGAACTCGGCTTCGGACTTCGGCTCTTGTTTGCCGTAGAAAACGTTTTTGTCCTTCTCGCCGGACTCGGCAAACGTCACCTTGGATTTCGGCTCGATGCTGCCTTCGCCGACCCACAGCAGGAGAATCTTCGGCACTTGCGGCATTTCTTTTTCCAGCAGTTCGAGGCTGTTCTTCTCGAACGTTTGCAGGATCACTTTGCCTTTGCCCTGACCCACGCCCAGTGCGCTTTTCGCCAGTTTCGAACCGGCCGGGCTCAGCCAGCCGCGATCCTGCAGTTTCTCTTTCAGGTCTTTCTCGATCCCGGGAAACAACTGCGGCTCTTTGGTCTCGATGTACAGGCCAGGCTTGTGTTGCGGATTGGCCTGGGCGATGTCGATGATTTCATCGAGGGTCAGAATTTTCAGCCCGGCGTAAGTCGGGCGCGCGCGGTCGGGGTAGGCCGTGTTGTACCAGCTACCGGCGTCGAGGGTTTTCAGTTCGGCCATGGTGAAGGCGTTGGCCGGGCTGTCCTTGCGATCCGGGAACTTGGTCGCGACGTCGGTGGTGCGTTGCAGATTGTTGTCGTGCAGGGCGAACAGCATGCCGTCCTTGCTGCGCTGCAAGTCCATTTCCAGGTAATCGGCACCCAGATCGCGAGCCAGTTTGTAGGACGCGGCCGTGGATTCCGGCGCATCGAAAGAGGCGCCACGGTGAGCGATCACCGCCGGGTGCGGGATGCCGTTGGCGGCAGCGACTGCATTCGGATCAGTCTGGCTGGCGGCGTGCGCCTGACCAAGGCCGAGCAGCAGGCTCAGGAGCAGAGCGCTTTTGGTGAAAGTAGCGGGCATGTTCGAGTTCCTTTCGCAGGGCTTTTTCAAAGACGTACCTTTTAACAACTGAATCGATTGCGTGCTATCGCAGGACCGACATAAACGTATTAAAAGCGATTTTTCCTGCACTTTTGTGGCGCCGTTTGCAGTACGCTTGCCTTCGGCAGACGTCCCGGCAGAGGGCGCGCCGCTCAGTTGCCCTGCGTGTAAACCATCGATCATCTTTCGTGAGGTTTACCATGCGCATCACCTCCCAACTCATCTGCCAGGCCGCCGACGATCTCAAGGGATTTGTCGGCCTTAACCGCAAAACCGGCCAGTACATCGTGCGCTTCAGCGAAGATTCGTTCGGCATGGACGTGGCCGATGACGGCATTATTCCTGTGAACGAATTCGTCTGGGCGCCGGCGACAGCGCAGACCATGACGCTTAAACGCGAGTTGATTCAGTTGTTGCTGGATCAGCATATCGATGAGCGGATCAACATCACCGAGCCGTTACGCGTTTATATGAGCAAGGTTGAAGTGCCGGAGATTGAGGCGGTGCGCAGGCTGGTGCGCGGCTGATATTTTTTAGTGGCTGTACCGGCCTCATCGCTGGCAAGCCAGCTCCCACAAGTACGGTGTGATCTTCAGAACAGCGCATAACCTGTGGGAGCTGGCTTGCCAGCGATGGGGCCGGTGAGTTCACCACCAACATCACAGGCTGAACCGATACTCGCGTTCGACTTTGCACACCCGCGTATGAAACGCCGAATACCATTCCGAGCGCCCACGCGCTTGAATCACCCGATGCTCAGGGTGCTGTCGCCACGCCAGAATCGCTGCCTCGCTTTCCCAATACGACACCGTAATCCCGACGCCATCCGCGCCTCTGACTGACTCCACCCCAAGAAACCCCGGCTGCTCACTGACCAACGCGGCCATGCGCTCAGCCGCCTCGGCATAGCCGTTGTCACCCTCGGTTCGAGTCGAGGTAAAAATCACCGCAAAGCAGGAAGTCATCAACGTGACTCCACACAAGCTTCAACAAACGCACGCACCAGCAGCGGCATTTGCCCTTTGAGCGCCGCACGTTCCGGTTGAAACAATGTCGCCACAAAGAACGGATGATCCTTTAGCTCAATCGCGCGCAAATCCCCCGACGAATCATGACCGACAGCTTGTAGCCGATCGTTCAACAGTTCCCGTTCGAACAGCGGATTCACACCGAAGCGGCAGCGATAACCTTCACGAATCTCAGACGTTTCGTACGCCCTGGCGATCAACGAGCCGGGCACCAGGTGAATGCTGTCCACCGCTTCAACCAGCGAACAGGTCAACGGCGTGAGTACCGCGCGTTCAGAGTCTGGCGATGTTTCACCATGTTCCGCATCGACCCAGCCCAGCACGTTGCGGGAAAATTCCAGCACCGCATGTTGAAAACCGCCGCAGGTACCAAGGAAAGGTCGCTGCTGTTCGCGGGCAAAACGGATCGCCCGCAGTGCGCCGGCTTCACTTTTGTAGGGGCTGGCGGGTACGCACCAGAAACCGTCGAACCGCTCGAGCGGCGTATCGGCGTGGATCTGCTCGGTGGCCAGCCATTCGAATTGCACGTTGCGGTTGAGGTGTTCAGCGACCAGCCCGAGGGCGACGGGAATGGCTTGGTGGGCGGTAACTTGCGGGTCGTAATCGCCAATCAGGGCGATACAGATGGCGCTGTTTTCCATGGGAGTTCCCTGCGCTTGTTGATTGATGGCAGTCACTATAGATTGGCGTTCACGCACTCAATATTGGCGTTTGCCCAAGTGATCAATGCAGCGACGCACTATCAGCTCGACTACCCCGATCTGGCCCTGATTCTCGCCTTGGTGCGTGGTGGCTCTCTGGCCCGGGCCTCGCACTTGTTGAAAGTCGACGTTTCCACGGTATTTCGCGCGGTGCGGCGTCTCGAAGCCGCCCTTGGTCAGCAACTGTTCGAAAAAAGTCGCGCCGGCTATTTGCCGACAACCCTCGCACAAACACTGGCTGAGCAAGCCGAACGCGCCGAACAGGCGCTGGAGGCCGCGCGGATTGGCGTGGAGCAGGGCGGCGAAGTGGTCAGCGGCACGGTGCGCCTGACCTGCACCGACTCGGTATTGCAAGGCTTGCTGCTGCCGGCGCTGGCGCAGTTCATGCCCCATTACCCGGCACTGACCATTGAACTAAGCACCTCCAACGATTTCGCCAATCTCAGCCGCCGCGATGCCGACATCGCCCTGCGCCTGACGCGGACACCACCCGAGCACTTGGTCGGACGACAACTGGCGAAGATCTCCTACCGGGTCTGCGCCAGTGCGGGATATCTGCAGAATGTCGATGCATCGGATCTGGCCGCGCTGACCTGGATCGCCCCGGACGACTTTCTGCCCGATCACCCGACCATCGCCTGGCGTCGGCAGCACTTGCCCGGCGTCACTCCGGGCTATCGTTGCAACAGTATGTTGTCGGTGACGGAGCTGGTTCGTGCTGGTCTCGGCGTGGCGGCGTTACCGGACTTTCTGATCACCGAGGGGATGCAGGCGTTGAGCGAGCCGCTGCACGGTTACGACACCGCGTTATGGCTGCTGACCCGCCCGGATTGCCGGGCGTTGCGTTCGGTGGTGACGTTGTTCGATGAGTTGGGGCGAGCGCTGCGTTTGCCGTGATCAGCGCTGCGGATTCTGGCGCATGTGATCGTGCAACTCGCTGGTCAGGCTGGCGATACGTTCGGTGAGGTTTTTGGTCATCTCGGTGAGGCGGGTGTTCTGCTCCAGCAGCTCGAGAAGTTGCGCGGTGTTCTTCGCCGCTTGGGCCTGACGCTCGGTATTGGCCTGCGCCAGCGCTTCACGGTGTAGCGCATCGGCATCGGCTTGTGCCTTGTCGCGCGCGGCCTGACGGGTTTGGGCCAGCAGAATCAGCGGCGCGGCGTAGGCCGATTGCAGGCTGAAAGCGAGGTTCAACAGGATGAACGGGTAAACGTCGAAGGTGGTCACGCCAAACACGTTGAGGCAGACCCACAACAGCACAATCAGGGTTTGCGCACCGAGGAACATCGGCGTGCCGAAGAACCGCGCAAACGCCTCGGCGCGCAGGGCGAAGGTGTCGTTGCCGAAGGTAGTGCTGAGGTGGGCGTGGGGGCGGTGGAAGCGCAGGTGATCGACCGGGGCTGTTTCAGGTGTTGCGGGTTTTTCAGTGGTCATGATGCACTCGGCAGGGCGTGGGGCGTGTAGTCACTATAGCCCTGCGCTGTGGCGACCGGCCCCTTCGCGAGCAAGCTCGCTCCCACAGGTAGCCGGGTGTTTACAAATATTGTGATCAACCTAACCCCTGTGGGAGCGAGCTTGCTCGCGAAGGCAGCGACGCGCTCTACCTGCCTTTAACCCGGGGCCCGCTCATTGGCAAACATGCTCACCGCATCCACCGCTTCACTGGCACCATCACGAATCTGCAGAATCACCGTGCCCGCCTGATTCGCCAACTCGACGCCTTCCGCCGCACGGCCACGGGTGCCTTCCATGCTCTTGATGGCCTGACGGGTTTCGCTCTGGATCAAACCGATCATGCTGGAAATTTCCGCCGTCGAGCCGCTGGTACGTGCTGCCAGTTGTCGCACTTCATCGGCAACCACAGCAAATCCGCGGCCCTGCTCACCGGCGCGCGCGGCTTCAATCGCAGCGTTGAGCGCCAGCAGGTTGGTCTGGTCGGCAATCGCGCGGATGGTGTTGACGATGGCGGTGATTTGCTCGGAGCGCTCACCCAGTTGCGCAATCAACGTTGAAGATTCGGCAATGTCTTCGGCGATTTCACGCATTTCACTGGCGGCCTGCTGGATCACCTGCGTACCTTGCTCGGCGACTTT
This sequence comes from Pseudomonas sp. NPDC085632, assembly GCF_044541255.1. NCBI lineage: Bacteria > Pseudomonadati > Pseudomonadota > Gammaproteobacteria > Pseudomonadales > Pseudomonadaceae > Pseudomonas > Pseudomonas sp. NPDC085632. The sequence goes on from NZ_JBITSX010000010.1 coordinate 104,367, forward strand.
TCGGGTTGCCACGGAGATGTGATACGCCGCGCTGGCACTGCGCGCATCCTGCTCGTGTTGCTCGACCCGGGCAGTCACATCAGAAGCAAATTTCACCACTTTGCACAAGCGTCCGGAAGCGTCGTAGACCGGGTTGTAGTTGGCTTCGAGCCAGACGATTTGCCCGCGCTTGTCCACGCGCTCGAACTGACCCTGGAAAAGCTCGCCCTGGTTCAAGCGCCGCCAGAAATCCTGATAAGCGCTGCTGTTGACCAGTTCCGGCGTGCAGAACAAACGGTGGTGTTTACCTTTCAGCTCGGCGAGGGTGTAACCCATGCGCGTCAGAAAATTCTGATTGGCCGTGAGAATACTGCCGTCGAGGTTGAATTCGATGACCGCCATTGCCCGGTCAATCGCCTGCAACTTGGCGTTGGCTTCGCTTTCCTGCTGCACCTTGGCGGTCACGTCCATGGCGTACTTGACCACTTTTACCACGCGTCCCGAGGCGTCCTTGATCGGGTTGTAGCTGGCTTCAAGCCAGATCGGCTGACCCTTGCCGTCGACCCGTTCAAACGTACCGGACTGAAACTGGCCGTTTTTCAGGCGTGACCACAAATCAGTGTATTGAGCACTACGTCCGAATTCTGCTGTGCAAAAGCGCCGATGCGGCTGACCGATCGCTTGTTCGGCGGTGTAACCCATGGTCTTGAGAAAGTTGTCATTGGCACGCAGCACCACGCCATCGAGGTCGAACTCGATCACCGCCATCGAGCGATTGATCGCATCGAGCAGGCCGGCTTGGTCGGTGAGGGTGCGCTGAAGATCGTCGACGACGGCTTTGTGGCGATTGAAGAACATGTTCGAAGTACTCTGAAAGTAGGGAAGATCGAGGATTCAGTCCCTATTTCCGCGCCGGCAGACCGAATGCGCGGACGGCATTCGGCAATGACTGCTCAATGCCAGCATTCCATAGCTGGCAGATGGCTACTTATACAAAACTTCATAAACTTGTACAAGAAAGTAATTATTTGTAATTTTGTATAACTTTTTAGGCGCTTGCGTTGTCCGCCGCGGCACGGCTCAAGGCTACGCTGATGGTGTTGCGCCCCGTGTGTTTAGCGGTGTAGAGCGCTTTGTCGGCATCGTCCAGCCAGTCCAGTGCGTCCTTGTACAAGGATTGATAGCGCGCCAAACCGATACTCAGGCCCACTCGCAACGCTGGCACGTGCGGATGACGATACTGCTGCAATGCCTCGCGCAATTGCTCCATCAGGGCTTCGGCCTTGTGCAGTGGCAGTGTCGGCAGGATCACGCAGAACTCGTCACCGCCGTAGCGCCCGGCCAATTCGTACTGATCCAGCAGGCGCTTGAGCTCTTTACTCAATTGCCGCAGCACCTCATCCCCGACGATGTGCCCGAAGCTGTCGTTGATCTCCTTGAAATGGTCGATGTCGATCAATGCCAGCGTGGCTTGGCTGTTGTGTTGGCGGCACTGGTTGAATTTCAGGTGCAGCAGGTCTTTCCAGGCGCCATGGTTGACCAGGCCGGTGAGGCTGTCGGTACGGCTGAGGGCGCTCAGTGCGCGTTTGTGTTGAGAGAGTTTGATCGCCAGGCGATAACAGACCATGCCCAGTGCCAACGGATACAGGGTGAGCATCGGCAGGCAGGCCCAAACTTGCGTTTGGGTCATCGTCAGACTGAATTTGACACCGAAAATCGCCCAGCCCAGCAGTACACCGGCGAGTTGCGCGAGGGCGCCGAACACGAACAGGCGTTGGCCGCCGGCGGCGACGTTGTTCATGGTCATCATCGACAGGATGGTCACGGTGGTCAGTGGGTTGAACTGAAAGCACGCCGCCCAGAGTCCACCAAACATCGAGTCGTATAGCAAGTTGCGCCGTTCAGCCTGATACGGAAACGCCGAACGCGTGGAGATTTGATAGGCCAAATGCGGCCAGGCGAAACCGTTGAACAACAACAGCGCCCACAGCCAGCCGGGTATGTTCAGCGGAAACAGCGCCGCAGCGACGCTGAAGAATCCCACGCCCAGACCAATGGCTCTGGGCAAGTAAATACGTCGTGCGAATGACAAGCCTTTGCCGCGTTGGTTTTCCATGATGCCCTGCGCGAAATTCATCCTGAAATACTTTGCAGTATTTTCTCAGGCTAACCGTTCGTCGGTCGATTGTCGGACATTGTCATTTATTCCAACGGGAATAATCAGTGTCCTTCCAAGCCATTTAATCGGTGGCTCGCGCAGGAGAAGAGCGATCTAGAGCTGATAGCAGGCCAGAAACATCTCCAGCGCCGATTCGGCGACGGTGTTTTGCATGTCGACATCGAGGGCAGCGCGGCCCATCGACATCTGCGGCCAGAAGCCAAAGGTCTTGAGCAAGCCTTGTACTTGATGGGCGGCAAACTCCGGGTCGACCGGTTTCAATCGGCCGTCGGCCTGCGCAGCGCGAATCCACACGGTCAGGCCTTCTTCGCGCTCGCCCATGCGCTCGACCATATTCTGCGCGCGTTCCGGCGAGTGAATGGTGGCGGCAATTGCCACTCGGGCCAGGGTCAGGAAATTCTCGTCGGCCATCAACTGCACTTTGGCCTGAAGCATCTGCCGTAATTGCTCCCGCATTGGCTGATCACGGTTATAGACGACGGATTGCTCGGCGCTGATTCGTGCCCACAACTGGTTGAGAATTTCGGCAAACAGCTCTTCTTTGCTGGGGAAATGGTTGTAGACCGTGCGCTTCGATACACCGGCGGTGGCCGCGATTTTGTCCATGCTGGTGACCTCGAAACCGTTGGCCCGGAATTCGGCAATCGCCGCCTGAATAATGGCTTCGCGTTTACGGTCGGTGAGTCGCAGTGGAACTGTCATAAGTACGCTTCGGCAGAGAAAAGATGAAATTACACTTGGCAGTTTACTTGTCATCCGCTTTGATGCAACCTAGAAACTACACCGATCAGTGTAATGTTGCGTTAATCCTCGCAGCCTAAAAACCAGACAGTTCGGCCTATGCGTGCAGCCTTGGCCATTTATCGTCCCACCGCGGAAAACCGTGAATTACACGGTTTTTCTGGAGTCATTCAGTCATGGCCAATCCAGTTTCGATCCCGGATAACACATCCACGCCTGAAGCCTCGCGGCAGAATCAGGGGCTGTTTCGCAATCACGCACCGGTGCAGCGCGAAGGCGTGCGCAAAATGCTGCGGATCATGTGGAACATGATTTTCCATAAACCCCGCAATACTCGGCCCGCCGCGCCGATCCCGGTGCAAGCGTTGACCCGCGAAGCGTTATTGGCGGCGCCAAACCACAGTGTCTATCGCCTCGGTCACTCGACCTTGCTGTTGAAGCTGCGCGACAAATTCTTCATCACCGACCCGGTCTTCGCCGAGCGCGCATCGCCGGTGCAGTGGGCCGGTCCGAAACGCTTCCACCAGCCGCCGATCAGCATCGACCAGTTGCCACCGATCGAAGCGGTAATCCTGTCGCACAACCATTACGACCACCTCGATTACCAGGCCGTGCTCAGGCTGGCGGCCAAGACCAACCTGTTCCTGACCCCGTTGGGCGTCGGCGACACCCTGATCAAATGGGGCATCGATGCCAGCAAAGTCCGCCAGTACGATTGGTGGCAGGGCGCCGAGATTGCCGGCATCCGCTTCGTCGCCACACCGTCGCAGCACTTTTCTGGCCGTGGCCTGTTCGATGGCAACAGCTCCCTGTGGGCGTCCTGGGTGATGATCGACGGCGACACCCGAATCTTCTTCAGCGGCGACAGCGGCTACTTCGACGGCTTCAAACGCATCGGCGAACAATACGGCCCGTTCGACCTGACCCTGATGGAAACCGGCGCCTACAACGTCGAATGGCCACACGTGCACATGCAGCCAGAAGAAACCTTGCAAGCGCACATCGACCTCAAGGGCCGCTGGCTCTTCCCGATCCACAACGGCACCTTCGACCTGGCCATGCACGCCTGGCACGAACCGTTCGACCGAATTCTGGCACTGGCGTGGGAACGCAGTGTTTCGATTACCACGCCGCAGATGGGTGAGGCGTTTAACATCGCTCAACCGCAACGCGGTGAGGCGTGGTGGTTGGCGGTTGAAGGGGAGGGTGAGGCGGTGGTGCAGAGCGCCTGATCAGATGAGGACGGTTCGCGCCTAAGGGGGCGAACCGGTTGCTCCAGAAACAAGCCCTGAAATCTTACGGCTGTAATCAGCCATAGTAGTAACCGACACTTCTCGAAATTTTCCACGAAGTAATTGCTGCAGGTTCTCGAGAGGTATTCCCAGTCTTTGTGCAGCCTCAGATTCGCTCACGTCGCTGGACTCGATGAGCGAGATCAATTTTGTCGCGTACTCGGACTTGATCAGCATCTCGCTTGCACGCTCAAGATCTAAATCTTGATAAACATTGCCAGTGCTTTCTTCGATCTCGCTCATGTTTTTATCCTTACTCAGCCATCGCAAAATCCCCACGGCCCACCGCTTCCGACGACACACCCTGAACACTCGCACTACGCCCCGGCGCAAACCCGGGAAAGAACACCATCCCCTGCGCCTCAAACCGATAAGCCAGCGCCAGTCGCGCCGCATCCGCGACATCCTGCTGCGCTTCAAAGCGTTGAATGTCTTCCACCGAAACCTCAGCCTCCCGCGATAGCTGTTCCACGCTCCAGCCCAACATCGCTCGGGCCTGGACGCAGTGCGTCGGGGTGAACTGGAAAAGGGCAATGCGTTCGAGGATGTGGTTCATCGCAAGAGAGGCCATGGTGTGCTCCGGGCTCAAGAGTGCTGATTGAAAATGTACTGTGTTTTTGTACAGTTGTTTTCGGCCGGGATCAAACGCATTTTTTGATTTGCCCTAATTCGCCGCCTCCAACCAGACGGACGGTGCCTGGCCGAGGATCCGCCGGAACATCGTCGAGAACGCCGCCGGGCTCTCATAACCGAAGTCCAGCGCGATGCGCGTCACCGCTTCACCCGAGGCCAAGCGCGCCAGCGCCAGAACCACGCAGGCCTGCTGCCGCCATTGCCTGAAACTCAGCCCGGTCTGCTGACGGAAAAGTCTGTTGAAGGTGCGCAAGCTTATGTGTAATTGGTCGGCCCACTGCTGTGGTGATTGGTGGGCGTACGGCTGATGCAGAAAGGTCTGACACAGAGAGAGGAGCTTTCCGTCAGTCGGTAGCGGGATGTGCAATGGCAGCGGCGCACTGCGCGCCAGTTCATGCAGCAACAGATCGATCAACACACCATCGCGCCCGCCGAGGTCATAGGTCAGCGGTACTTCCACCGCCTCCATCAGCAAATGCCGCATCAACGGTGACACGCTGATTACCTGGCAGCGCTCCCCCAGATCCACTGCGCCCGGTTCGATGTACACACTGCGAGTACTGACCCCGAGCATCAACACCTCGTGCGCCACCCCCGGCGGAATCCACACCGCGCGCTGCGGCGGCACCACCCAGTTGCCGTCATGGGTGCTGACCTGCATCACACCGGTCGCGCCATACAACAATTGCGCCCGTCGATGCGTGTGAAAAGGCAGCAAGTGACCGTGGGAATAATCCGTACCGATCGCCACCACCGCGCGCGGCGTGTCATCCAGCAGATTGATCGAAACATTGCGCATCAGGCGTTTCCCGGTGGTTGGCGTAAACGCAAACATTATTGGCTGACTTGCTGAAGCAGGCCAAGCCATGCGGCTCTATCGTCGACCGCTCTTCTTCCACGGACGCCCCGACATGTTCTATTTACTGCTGACCCTCTTCGGCTGCCTGACCGGCATCACCGCCGTGCTCTTCGGCTTCGGCGGCGGCTTCGTCGTGGTGCCGCTGCTGTATCGCCTGCTCACCGCCAGCCACGGCGCCGATGACCCGATCGGCCAATCGGCAATGCACATCGCGGTCGCCACTTCGACCTGCGTGATGATCGTCAACGCCCTGATCGCCACCGACAAACATCGCCGCGCCGGCAACCTCATCCGCCATTACCTGTGGCCGTTGGGTGGGTTTATCGGAGTGGGTGCGGTCGTTGGCGCAATAGCGGCGGTTTGGGTCAGCGGCGACGTGATTCGCTACGCATTCATCGGCTACCTCGGCGTGACCATTGTCGATTGCCTGCTGCGACGCGGATTCCTCACGCAAAACGCAGACGTCATCCCACGCCGACTTGGCGCTATGGAAACTTCCGCAGGCGGTGTAGGCATCGGCGCCATCGCGACGTTTCTCGGTGTAGGAGGCAGCGTCATGACCGTGCCGCTGTTGCGCCGTTGTGGCTTGAGCATGTCGCAAGCGACGTCCATGGCCAATCCGTTGAGTGTGCCGGTGGCATTGGCCGGGACGCTGACGTACATGGCGTTGGCCGGGTTCAGTCAGGCTGACCTGGGCGCGTGGTTTGTCGGGTATGTGGATTTGCTGGCGTTTGCGGTGCTGACAGTGGGCTCGCTCATCGGGATTCGCTTGGCCGCGCCATGGATTGGGCGGATTCCGGATCGGGTGCATGCCTGGGTCTATATCGGGTTGCTGATTATTGTGCTGCTGTGCATTTCGCTTAAATGAACCATTGCCAGGCGACAGCGGAAGAAATCAAAATCGATGACCGAGCGTTGTCCTCCAGCAATGACCAGAGAACCAGGATGTTGATCTTCAATTGCACCGAAGCCGCCAGTAAGTTTTTCAGTCGTGTTCACAAAGGCAAAAAGATCACGCCGGTGGACGCTAATCCGCCGTCCGCAATCATTGAAGATGATGAGCTGAGCGGCGCTGACGAGCAGTGGCTGGTGCACGCGATAACGGTACAACGCAAGCATGTGTTACTGGTCATTCACGTCCAGACCCGTTATTGCCTGATTTTCGCTGATGCGAAAAAGGCTGACACAGAAGAATTTGTTGATCGATTTGTGGATCGTTGGGTCAAGGGGATAGTGATCAACGCCCATCATCATGACCTCGGGCAGTGGCTTAACCCGGAGTTGATGTTGGCGCGGCTGAAACAGACTTGTGAGCATCAACGGTTCTATCGGCGTAGTCATCGCAGCGCGCAAAAACACATTGATGAGATTGCATGGATTTTCCAGGACAAGGTCGCCCATACGGGTTCTTTGCCACCGGATGAAATCACAGCGATGGTATTTGACGAGCAAATGAATGACACGCCCAGGAACAGCAAGGGCGCCAAGTCCTACTACTTTCCGGATGAGGAAATGGCGCTTCACTGGCTGCGTCATTACTGCTTTCTTGATGACGTCCAGCTTCATGCTGCCAAGGAACGTCGCCAACAAATGGCTCGGGAAATAGCAGCCCTCGAGCACGAAGCCTGGCTTGAAAAGTACGAGCAAGAAAACTCGAATAGTTAAGCGGCGCCGGCCATAATCCGCAGCGTATTTTTAGCGCCGGCGCCTGTGTGCCGACGCGTTCTCCGACTCCTTCAAGGATTGATTCATGCTCAAGGGACTGATGCGCCTGGCGCCATATGCCGCGGCGCTGTTCACACTGATTTCCACTGCCCATGCCGAAGATGGCCGGCGCGTATTTACCGGCACATTGGGCAAGACGGCGATTGTTGTTGAACTCAACACCACACAGCCGGACGAAGTCACCGGCCGCTATTTCTACGAGAAATATCATCGCGACCTGGCGCTCAGCGGCTCGCTACAAGACAGCACGTTGAACCTTGTTGAAGGCAATAACCGCTACGGTGACGACAAGCCGCTGCCGACCTTGAGACTGGAAGAAACCGGCAACGGCTGGCAGGGCGAGTGGCAAAGTCCGAAGGGCAAGAAACTGCCGGTGAACCTCACCGAGGCCAAACTTACCGCGCCCACCTCAGCAACTTTACCTTTCATTGCCGCACTGCCATACGGCGAGCCTTACGAGTATTTGCGCCTGCAGGGACTCAAGCTCAAACCGGCGAAGAAAGAAAACTTCATGGGCTACGACCTGCAATGGTGGACCGAGCCTGAGACAAAGATTTCGCTCTTCAGCGTGGAGTCCGGATTGTCGAAAGATGATCAGCAACGGGTTAACCAGCAGTTGCTCGGGCGCCTCTGGAATGAAGTCATCAGCTATCACGGCTGCCAATCACAGGGCGGGGAGAACGTGGAGTTCATGCAGCAGGCAGAACCGAAAATGATCTCGCCAGCCGTGGTCAGCCTGAACATCTCAACCAGCTATTACTGCGGCGGCGCGCATCCTGATTTTGGCGATTCACCCCTCAACATTGATGTAAAAACTGGCCACCCATTGTCACTCGAAGATGTCTTTTGGGTAGGTAAGGGCACGCCGATTTTGCATGCCGAGCGCGACAGCCTGGGCGATAAGCCTCTGAGCAAGACCGAAAGTGACGCGCGTTATCAGTACGTAAGCAAAGAGTTGGTACCTTGGGTAATCAAGCAATTCACCGCCCTGTACCCCACAGAAATGAAGAAACCGACGGGAGATGACGACTGCAACTTCCAGGATGAGAGCATCTGGGGCACTTCACCTTGGTACTTCACCGAGAAGGGCTTGTACCTCGGCGCCTACTTCGCTCGCGTGCAACGCTCTTGCGACAGTCCTGACTGGTCGATCCTGCCGTACTCCGTCGTCAAACAACACCCCGGCGCCGTCAACCTACAACTACCCCAAGGCTAACCGTCACTCCAGGCCCGGCGCCTCACGAATAATGAAGTGATCCAGGTTCTCGATATTGGCATTGAAGACCTCGAAAGGCTTTTCGGGGTTCTTCTTGCCGGGCACCTGCTTCAACTCCGGCGTCACCCCATAGAAGAAACAGAACAACGCCTTGTCGCTATCCACCGCATGCTTGATCTCTTCCAGAAACGCCTTACGCTTGCGGTAGTTGTCGATCAGCTTCTTGTTCAGATAAACGCTGACCGGATACGGCTTCTTCTTACTGTCCTCGGGCTTCTTGAACCAGACCTTCTCTACGAAATCGATGCGAAAACTGGCACCACTGTGGAAGTCCTCGATCTTCTTGATTCGCCCCCAGTAAATCAGCCCCTTGTTGTCCGTCAGATACTCGATCTTCTTGAAGAACGAACTGTACGGCCCCGAATGCTCGCCGACCTTCAACGGCATCCGCTTAAGCAACTCCTTGTCCGCGAAGTTGGAAACAAAACACTCCACCGGATGCGCAAACACACTGGTCTTGTCCGGCGCCGACTCACGCCCCGCCGACTCTTTACCACCGTCCGCCGCCACCCGCACCGGATCATCACGCAACACATCCGCCGCCCCCGCTGGCGCGACAGGCTTGCGCACATACTCACGCCGGGTCAGCAACAACTCTGATGGGAAGTGTTCCTCACGCCCGTCATCCACCTCGCCATCCGCCGTCTCAACGCCAGACGCTGAAGCCTTCAAACTCACATACGGACAACCCGCCACATGCTGCGTAGTCGGCAGATTCTTGAAGTGCGGCGTGCGCACGTAATTCACGTTCTTGGCGTTGAACGTACCCAACTCGTTGGAAGCCTCGAACGCCGAACGACAGGCATCGTTGGGGCACTGGAAATGTTCCTTCGCAGAGTCAAACGCCACCGTCTCATCGAAATTGAGATCGCGAACATCATAGATCGACAACTTGTCGTCGAGGCTGAGGCAGTAGGCGAGATCGAATTTCATGGTGGGGCTCGGATCCTTGAGTGGGGGTGGGGTATTAATAGCGGGAGGCGGCGCGGGTTGCACTGATTGTTTTCAGGATGATGCGGGATTTGTGGGGGCCAGCCTGCTGGGGATTCTCGGCATCAATCCTCACACCGACATCGCAGGCCACGCATCACCCTGTGGCGAGGGAGCTTGCTCCCGCTGGGCTACGAAGCAGCCCCAAGCATTTGGAGACACAAAAATCCGCTGCTTGAAAACTCAAACAGCGGATTCTGAAACCATCAGCCTCCACGCAACAATCGTGAAGCCTTGCGCCACCAGGACTCATGACGATTAAACGGATCATTCGCCAACATACAAGGCATATCCCGCAAGCGAATCCACGGCTCATCCTGCCAGTGCAACGTACTCAGCGACATCTGCGGCCAACTTAAAACACTCAACGTCGGACGCTCCACAGATCGCGACGGTCGAGCATCACGCAGCGTTGGCACAACCTGAAGCGTCACCCACTCACGAAGCTGTCGGTACTCAGGACAGTAGTGATAGATCAGCAAGGCGTACACGCCGGACTCACTTACCATCCACTGTTCTTCGGTTTCGCCGAAAAGCTCTACCCACATCAACTGACGCTGATCAGCATCGAGTTTGCGTAGCTGGCGCTCATCAAGATGTTTGCCCATCAATCGGCCCAGCTCATGGACACAGAACCACGCCTGGTTCTCCACCAGAACGGCATGCAGGTGTGTTTTGTTGCGAGTAAATCGAGTCGGCAAAAGTGGCTCAGACATGGCGGGCCTCCGGAGTCGGAAGCGACGAGGGCGTTCTATGGGTACAGCGATTCACCTTCATCATGAAGGTTTGATATCCAGGCATTTCCATTTACCTCTGGCTGCTTTCTTAGGGCATTCGTTAGGGTGTCGGGAGCTAAGAAACCCACCAGAGACGGGCCGGACATATTCCCCTTTCGGGTCTTGTATTCGCCCACTCCCGACATAACGGGATTTTTCGCAGACGTAGGGAAACCGCAGACGAAAAAAAGCCGCATGACTATCGGGTGCGGAAAACCGCTCTGGTTTGTAGAGTTTCTTAGGCTCGGAGCTGAGGGTAGGGGCATCAGGGATGGTCGTCAACCAGCGACTTTTCCTACTGGTAATGAGGCGAAAGGAAACCTGGACAAAGACACAGAGTAAATTATGCTGTGTTTATATCCAGTACTCGATTGCCATCGAATCCCGCAGCTCCCGTATCCGTGTCGCCAAGTCTCATCTCACGGAATCCAGGAAATTTCATTTACTTTGAAATTCCGCGGGATAGAATGGTGACCATTCGTCACAGCTTTGACCCAGAGGAATTTCGGGCTCATGAATCTTTTTGAAACACCGTTGTTTGAATCCTTGAGCGAAACAACCTCTGCTCCCTATGAATCTGAAACTCAACCAGCCATTGATCTTGCGCTACTGCACAAGTTGCTAGAGATCTACGATCAGGGGCAGCTCGCCGAAATTCTCAACGGTGTCAGCCCGACCCGGTGGTGCAGAGAAACTATCAATCGCTGGGTGAAGGGGAAAGCTTCTCCGGGATTCAACTATCTTGAATTCACGCGCATGGAAGCTCTGCTACCCAAGCGTTTGAATGACAACCCCTCCTTCACCTTCATTGATCTCTTTGCAGGCATTGGCGGTATACGAAAGGGATTTGAAGCCATTGGTGGCGAATGTCTTTTCACATCTGAGTGGAATAAGTACGCAGTCAAAACCTATAAAGCAAACCATTACTGCGATCCAGACCGTCACCGGTTCAATCTGGATATTCGAACGATCACCCTTTCAGATAAACCTGAAATCAGTGATGAGGAAGCCTACAGGAACATTGATCGCAAAATTCCAGATCATGATGTCCTCTTGGCAGGTTTTCCCTGCCAGCCATTTTCACTAGCGGGTGTTTCCAAGAAGAATTCCTTGGGGCGTAAGCATGGTTTCGAATGTGATACACAAGGCACACTCTTTTTCGACGTGGCCAGAATAATCGCGGCTAAAAGGCCAGCAGCATTTTTACTTGAAAACGTGAAAAACCTTAAAAGTCACGACAAAGGTAATACTTTCCGGATCATCTGCGAAACATTGTATGAATTGGGATATGAGGTTGCAGATGTAAATGCGCCAAAAGGTTCAGATCCGAAGGTTATAGATGCCAAACACTTTGTACCCCAGCATCGTGAGCGGATCGTGCTGGTTGGTTTTCGCCGTGATCTGAATGTCCACCAAGGCTTCACTCTACGTGACATTAAAAAATTGATACCGAAGCAAACGCCTAGCTTTGGTGATTTGCTCGACAAACATGTGGATGAAAAATACATACTCACGCCCAAGCTTTGGGACTATCTCTATCGTTACGCCGCGAAGCATCGTGAGAAGGGTAACGGATTTGGTTTCGGCCTGACCCGTTCAAACGACGTGGCACGCACACTCTCTGCGAGATATCACAAGGATGGCTCGGAAATTCTTGTTGACCGTGGGTTTGTGGAAACAATGGACTTCAATAGTGAGTTAAATCAGCACTGTCGTCCGCGTCGGCTAACTCCACATGAGTGCTCTCGCCTTATGGGGTTTGATAAGCCTGGGGAGAGTAAGTTTGTAATTCCTGTATCGGACACTCAAGCGTATCGTCAATTTGGTAATTCAGTAGCTGTTCCGGTTTTTGAAGCTGTTGCAAAGCTTATGAAAAGTAGAATTTTGGAGGCGAAGGAAAAGCTAGGCCGCGCCATGATTAATTCAGAAACGGGAGTGAGCTAGATTAGTTAGTGTCGAAGCGTATTTTCTAATCCATAAGGCGCTTTGATATGACAGATACTGTAGATGCCGCTACCCGCTCTCGCATGATGAGCGGTATAAAGGGGAAAAATACTAAGCCTGAGTTGATCCTTCGGCGATACCTTCATAGGAGAGGCTTTCGTTACAGAATTCATCGCAAAGACCTTCCAGGTAATCCCGATCTGGTTCTTGCTTCTTATAGGCTTGCGGTTTTTGTACATGGATGTTTTTGGCATAGACATGAAGATTGTTTTTATGCGTCTGTACCCACCACTAGGCCGGAATTTTGGCAAAAAAAATTCGCAGGGAATGTGGAAAGAGATGGGCGCCATATAAGTCAGCTGATATTGAAAGGCTGGCGGGTACTCATTGTATGGGAATGCGGTCTGAATATTTTGGTAGACGATATGCAGGAAATAGTGGCGTTAATTGGATCTGAGTTGAACTTTATGGTGTGGCCAGAAATAGCGCCGCGAACTAAAAAGTAACTTGTGTCTCAATGCTGAGTAGTAGAGATTTAGGTTTTAGCTGCTGTGGTTCAGATGCTAAGGGTGTAGGGGAGTCTTGGATTATCGATTAGCCAAGTGGCATTAAGGTTGTGAAGAATACCGACCTAGGTTTTAAATGTGCGGCAGATTTAGGTCGGTATATTTTTATTAGCCGCTTTAGTGGAGTCTATTCCAACTCGATTTTATTTTGATTCTGATAGGCCCATCCTCTGGGGAGGAGGGTGCAACCGGTGCCACGCTGCGAGATATTATTCTGATTTTGTAATGTGAGTCGCCATCGTTTCTGCTTATTTCAAAAGTATCACCTTCTGATGCGCCGATTTCACGGAAGTAACTTGTCATGTATGTGACACGATATTCATTTCGTGTGCCTTGCGGGTCATGTAAACGGTTGTTGTAGTAAACGAATCGAAATCGGCGTGGAATTCCCTTATCATCTACACACTCTATCCAAGCGTCTGGATTTTTTATAGTGGAATCTAGAGTTGGTAGGAATTCAAGAAATTCTACTTCCGTTTTAGGAATTAAGATCCCACCCTGATGCCCTCCTGTGGCTCCTACGTCATTTGCGCTTAAGCATTTGTTAAATATTTTTTTCATTCTATTTCCTTGGCGATATTTCTAAAGCCCTTTGAAGGTCAGTTGCATTCTGTTTGAGAGGGTGAATGCTCTCATTCGCCAAATCACTTTTCCAAAGAGATCTTGCAATCATTATTTCTTCGACAGTATCTCTATAGAACAGACGATAAACTGTAACTGGGTTTTTTTGCCCGCGACGATGAGCCCGAGCACTGGCTTGTGCTTCCAGCGCTGGATTCCATACAGGGGTGAAGTGGATAACAATTGTAGCTGCGGTAATGTTCAAACCCGCACCAGCAGCCTTCGGATTTAACACCAAGCAACCGGGGCCGGTATGGTTTGAAAATTCGTCAATTATTGGCTGGCGCGCACTCTGCGGAGTAGAGCCATTTATCGCCCCCCAGTATGCCTCGGGGAAGTCGGTAAAAGCTTGTTTAAGCAAATCTCCAATTCGATTGAATAATGCGAAAATCAAAACTTTCTTACCATTAAAGAATGCCTCGCGCAATAGTAAGATTGCGCGTTCCATTTTTGGTGTTATTAATGGGGACGCGCCTTTGAATGTGATCTCTGCATTCTCTTCTTCATCTTTGGAGTCGTGTGGTAGTCGGAGCCAAGGATGTGCACAAACTAATTGAAGCTGTAGAGTTGCTACTAATGCGCCGGCAATAGGGTATTTTTCGAGGGTTTGCTGCCGAACTTGTAAGTAGTGATCGATAAGTATTTCATCTAACTCTAGCGGGATATCAATGTTTATTCTTTCAGGAAGATCGCTTGCAACATCGCGAACTGTGCGCTTTAAAATGATTTGATCCGTAATGGCCGATAATGACTTGGCCGACTCGATCGTATCTGGATAAGTGTTATCAAATTCACTGCGAGATCCTAATAGCCCTGGTACAGCAAAGTCAGCTAATGACCAAAGATCAACGAGGGAGTTTTCCACTGGAGTCCCTGTCATTGGGATCGAATTTTTTCGCCTGATACTTTGAATAGCTTGCCGTCGGTTAGAGTCTGGATTCTTTATCGCTTGGGCCTCGTCACAAATAACCCATGACCATTCGAGAGATGTGAATATGGATATGTCATTAACAAGTGTATCGTAAGTTGTGATTATAACGTTTGCTATTTGAAGGCCTCGATACGTGCCGCATCGGTTCGGACCTCTGTGTACTAAAACTTCAATGGTTTTTGCGAAATTTGAGAACTCTCGAACCCAGTTCTCAATTAGGCTAGTTGGGCAAACTACTAGTGCTGGAGAGTCTTTCTTTGGAGGGTTTAATAGTAGTAAAGCGATGATCTGAATGGTTTTTCCCAAGCCCATCTCATCAGCGAGAATTAATCCTCCGGTGTGACCGAGTGTTCGATGCATCCATTGAACCCCTCTGGCTTGATAGGGGAAAAGCGTAGCAGTTAAGCCAGGTACCTCGATGTTGTCACTTAACTCATCTGCTTCAATTTTCCCTGACTTTAGGAAAAGATCAGAAGGTTCTATTGAAATGGATGCGTTTGTATCTCGCAGCAGTCTCACCGCTTCCTTGAAAGGAAGGTCGTCGGGGTCAAATCCCTGTAATAAATCGTTGAACAAGTGCGGGGAGTCGTGGGGAATGGGTCTTATTGTTTTTCCATCAACTATCCATGTGTGCTGATTTGTCAGTGGTAAATAAACTGTCTTTATTGAATTTATCACGCGAACAGCACCTAGTCGCGCAACGATTTTTTGTTCTTGTCGGTCTAGAACGATAATTGGGTCGATTAGCCGTTCTGATAAAAGGAAATCTCTAGTAGAGGCAGAATCAATGTCTTCAAATTTTTCAGGGAGGTCTGTGGGAGTAATCATGATCCTTTCCCTACCAAAGCCATTAGCTCATCTATACCTATTGGTATGGGGCGCCTAGTGTGGACAGCACGATGGCAGTTTGGGCAAAGTGGGACTAAGTCTATACGGGGATCATATGGTCTAGGGTTTTCTAGCAGTCCTACCGGCTCAATGTGATGCACTTCAATGATAGATCCTGCTACGCCGTAAACTAAGCTTGGTTCCAGTCCGCAAGCCTTACATTTATCTCCATGTATCCGGATGCAAAGTAGCCTGTTTCGCGGATTGCGTTCTCGGCGATTTACCAAAGATTGAAGGATCGCTCCTTCAAAAGCAGGTATATCTTCGCAAGTCTCCTCTATGACGTCATATCCAATGAGCTCTGCCATAGCAGCCATCACTGGTACGATTACGTTGCGACAAGTACCAATTATCACATTGTCGTCGTGTGGGTCATGTAACTCACGTACTGTGGCGGTAATTCTGAACGACCCGTCTTTAACGAACCAGTCGGAGTCTCCTTCGGAAATGTCCAGTTTTATGTTCTTGTCAATTGACGAGATTAAGGCTCGTGCTAATTGGACATCTTCCAGAGATGCTGACTTTATTTGATTAATAGTGGATTTTGAGTAGCGGCCGAAGGTTAGTTCTACACGGTGTCCTTTAAGTCCATAGGGGCGTAGCTCGGCAATTGGGCCGTGGTGTTCATCTAGGTCAGCGAACCAAATTTTTAAACCAGATTGCACACCACTTCTATCAATATGGCCTGAGATTGCTGCACCAGTCCCCTCGGCTAGTTCATTTAGAATTAAATCAGTTTTGGCTGAAATCATTTTCAATGTTCATCTGTTTGGTTTAGTTCGCTTGGGTCTGGGTCTGGTACGTTTCTCAAGAGCTTACGAAGATTGTTAGAGATTTCATTTCGAATGTCTTCAAAGATCGGTTCGAGTTCCTCGTTAGTGTTGTTTTGCTCGGCTACCGCGAACGCCCACAGAAGTAAGTCCATGCCTTCTACTGCGAATCCATTTGCGGCTGCTCTCAAGTATATTTTTTGATAAAAGTCATGGTGTTTGTTTAAGAGCACTGCTGGAACATATCCGCTTTCCCCTGCGCTTCGAAAAGCTGGTTGCCAGAGTTCACCATTGGTGATGTTTTCAACAGCGTCCACGTGAATAGTGTCAGGGCTAACATTGCTCTGGATTGCAAGTCTTAACTTTATTTTGGCTCCCATATTATTTGATATGGTAGCGGACTGGGTGTCTTGATCTACGGATGTTACATGTGGTTTGCTGGCGTTAGTTGTTTCTGCAATGTTCTTGTTTGCACTAGTGTGATCAATGTTGTTTGTGTTTGCGTTGTCTCTACTTTGTCTACGGTAGCGTCTTCCAGCTTCGCGATAAATTGGCTGTAGAAGAACTCGTAACCCATCTTCCAGGTCAGGATGGAAAAGAATTCTAGATTTTTTCACGTCAATGCGAAATACATCGTCAAGTTCATGAGTGAAGTCGAATTCTATACGGAGTAGCGATGTGTGAGGTTCAGGGGCTCCGAAAACTTCCATCCAACTTCCATCCTGGATTAGTCGTCCCTCTCGATAAACATAAAATCCTTGCGCGCGGTTGGAAATTCTCGCATGGGTTTTCTCTTCTTCTTTTTCCATATCGCTGCGATGTGGAAGTATCCATGCTCGAATAGTTGCGGTTCTTTCCGAGCCGTCGGGTAATTCAACATGCAGTGTTTGTTTTTGTTCTTGAAGGACTTGCTCGGCACGAGCAGGATAGAATGGATTCCAAGGCGTAATAGGCGTTTGGTTAATTACTATGTTGATGTCACGCTCGCGCTTATCAGTTTTATCAAGGAACCGATGGTAAACGAGGGATAGGTGGCGAGAAAGAGTTTCAGCAAGTCGATTTATAGCGGCCTTTTCCTTTGTACCGCCTGGTTCATAATCTTTTGTAAGGATTCTGTCGCATTTTTCCCAAATTACGAGAGTACCTTTAACTCCACATAATTCTTCGAAAATTTCTCTTTCATCTTCGGATACTGGTTCACGTAACATTTCCCAACGCTGTTGTTGGGCGACATGATCTAAGTCCCAAGTCAGCTTCACCAGTTCTTGATCCGAAGCTTTTCTTGAAATCAAAGTGAATTTTAGGCAAACAGAACTCGATGCTGTTTTCAACCCTAGGCCAAATTTTCCCAAACTCTGTAAGTTTTGTCGTTCCGGTGCTCCATATCGCATTGCTTGGCGGATCCCGGCGGCATCCATTCCGTCGCCGTTATCGCCAAAGTACACGAGCTTACGGCCGTCACTTCTGAGGCTGATTTCTACGTTGATTAGGTCTGCATTGGCTGCAATTGAGTTATCGATTATGTCAGCCGTTGCAGTCCTTACATTGTATCCAGTGTCTCGGAGGCCAAAAATAAGCCGCTCCGCATCGGGCTCGTTGAGTAGATCGTGTGGAACGCTCATCCTAAATTCCTTCTTTCAGGTGTTTTTATCTGCCCGCTTCATTGGACAAAAAACGCTGGAGCCAAAGCTTACGATCCATAATAGTAAATGTCTTTTAGCCATCACGCGAACCCAAAATATTTATTCTGTTTGGGACGCACACGCCGCCTAGGCTCAGTACAAGGGGGCGCTAAAAACCTTGCCGCATCCGTATCTTGGGCAAAAAAAAGCCCCGAATACGTCCGGGGCTTTTTGGTCTCTGTCGCCTGATTTATTCGGCGCCGTGATCTAGGCTATGCGCACATTAATCCCAGCTAAGCGCACCACCAGTCTGATACTCAATAACTCTCGTCTCAAAGAAATTCTTCTCTTTCTTCAAGTCCATAATCTCGCTCATCCAAGGGAACGGGTTAGTCGTCCCTGGATATTCCTCTTTCAAACCAATCTGCGACAAACGACGGTTAGCGATGAACTTCAGGTAGTCCTCCATCATCGCCGCGTTCATGCCCAGTACGCCGCGAGGCATGGTGTCACGCGCGTATTCGATCTCCAGCTGCGTACCCTGCAGAATCATCTGGGTCGCTTCTTCCTTCATTTCGGCATCCCACAAATGCGGGTTTTCGATTTTGATCTGGTTGATCACGTCGATGCCGAAGTTCAGGTGCATGGATTCGTCGCGCAGGATGTATTGGAACTGCTCGGCGACGCCGGTCATTTTGTTGCGGCGGCCCATGGAGAGGATTTGGGTGAAGCCGCAGTAGAAGAAGATGCCTTCCAGAACGCAGTAGTAGGCGATCAGGTTGCGCAGCAGTTCTTTGTCGGTGTCTGGGGTGCCGGTTTCGAACTTCGGATCGGAGATCGAACGGGTGTATTTCAGGCCCCACGCTGCTTTCTTCGCGACCGATGGGATCTCGTGGTACATGTTGAAGATTTCGCCTTCATCCATGGCCAGCGATTCGATGCAGTACTGGTAGGCGTGGGTGTGGATCGCTTCTTCGAAAGCCTGGCGCAGGATGTACTGGCGGCATTCCGGGTTGGTGATCAGGCGGTACACGGCCAGGACCAGGTTGTTGGCAACCAGGGAGTCGGCGGTGGAGAAGAAGCCGAGGTTGCGCATGACGATGCGGCGCTCGTCGTCGGGCAGGCCTTCCGGGTCTTTCCAGAGGGCGATGTCGGCGGTCATGTTGACTTCTTGCGGCATCCAGTGGTTTGCGCAACCGTCCAGGTACTTCTGCCAGGCCCAGTCGTACTTGAATGGCACGAGTTGGTTGAGGTCGGCGCGGCAGTTGATCATGCGCTTTTCGTCAACGGCGACACGGGCGGAGGCGCCTTCGAGTTCGGCGAGGCCTTCGGCGACGTCGAGGGAGTTCAGTGCAGCCTTGGCGCGGGCGACAGCGGCCGAGTCGTCGGCGGTCACGGCGCGAGCTTCGATCGCGGCGGCACCGCCAGCGTTGTCGAGGCGGTCCATGTTGGCTTCAGTAGCGTGGCCGGCGTTGGCGCCTTTCACTGCTGCTACTTCACTGTCTTCTTTGTCGAATTCGTCCCAGCTCAGCATGACGTGTCGTCTCCTGCGTGAGGGCCTGTGCCCGTGTGAAACCTGATTGGTTGGTTTTTCACACGGTCGTACAGACCGCGTTGGATGTCGTTTTTTGCAGCGATGCACGCAGGCAAATAAACAGAAATTTTGACGGGTTCCGAGAGCCTCTGATGGGCGCAATCAGCGTTGAACGCTGCTGCGGGGCTTCAGAATGGCTTTTGCTCCCTGTAAGGGAATATTGCTGACCCGTATGGGGCGGCATTATAGGGAAAAAAACACGGCTGTGCTGAGGCGAATCCGCGCATGGAGCGGTCGAGGAGGGTGGTTTTTCGATGAGAGTGAGGGTTTACAGGGCTTTGCCGGGGGAAGATTTTTTTTCGTAAAAATCTCGCAATTGTCGATTTGCTCAAAAAACGAACAAAAAAACCGGTTTTTCACTACATCTAGTGTTTTGCAAGCATTTTTGCCGGCTTCAAACACAACTGAGCCCGACCGAAGTCGGGCTGGAATCGACCCTCAATGAAGCGCTGAGAAGTCCAATTCGGTGCAGTCTCGAATCATCAATTGGTGCAGCCGTTGCCCATCACGCTGTAACGCAGAATGTGGCGCTGACCTTTGGAGTCGTCGTATTCCATTTTGGCTGGAACCACTTCGCAGACATTCGGAACTTCGCTCATGGAAACAACTTTGGCGATGTCCAGGTGTGTGGAGTAAGTGTATTCCTCAACAACCGGTTGTTGCTGTGCGACATCAGTCGGGCCTTCGTTTGCCATGGCGGTTGCACACAGACTGCTGAGGGCCAGAACCAATAAAGCTTTCATTTCAAATTTACCTTTTTGAGGTCGAGTGGGGTCACGCAACCTTTATGGGGTTGCGTGTGTAACTTCATCGTTTGCGGTTATTACTTGAGAGCTGGATTAACGGCCTTCGTGGGGGCTGTAACGTTGTTAATCGCGTTTGCCTTGTCGGCGAGGTGAATTCTAGGGAGGTGGGGCGGGGGTAAACAGAGCGGGTTTTGATAAACACTTTTCACATATTTGGTAACAATCCCCCCCGAAACCACCTCAATCCCCCTGTAGGAGCTGCCGAAGGCTGCGATCTTTTGACTTTGATTTTTAGAGGCAAGATCAAAAGATCGCAGCCTTCGGCAGCTCCTACACGGGCCACCGTGGGTGGGCGAGGGCTTGTTACTACCATCGTCGAATGGTTCTATGGCCCCCGCCCCGTTACAACAGGGTCATACAAAAACAACTATTACACCGAGGTAGGAAAGATGAGTGCGGCTTCTCTGTATCCCGTTCGTCCCGAGGTTCTGGCTAACACGCTGACTGACGAGGCGACCTACAAAGCCATGTACCAGCAGTCGGTCGTCAACCCTGACGGCTTCTGGCGCGAGCAAGCTCAGCGTCTCGACTGGATCAAGCCTTTCACCACGGTGAAACAGACGTCGTTCGACGATCACCATGTCGACATCAAGTGGTTTGCCGACGGCACCCTGAACGTTTCCTACAACTGCCTCGACCGTCATCTGGCCGAGCGCGGCGATCAAGTCGCGATCATCTGGGAAGGCGACGATCCTTCCGAGAGCCGCAACATCACCTACCGCGAACTGCACGAGCAAGTGTGCAAACTGGCCAACGCCCTGCGTGGTCAGGACGTACACCGCGGCGACGTGGTGACCATTTATATGCCGATGATTCCCGAAGCCGTGGTCGCCATGCTGGCCTGCACCCGGATCGGCGCGATTCACTCGGTGGTGTTCGGTGGTTTCTCGCCGGAAGCCCTGGCCGGTCGCATCATCGACTGCAAATCGAAAGTGGTGATCACCGCTGACGAGGGTATTCGCGCCGGCAAGAAGATTTCCCTCAAGGCCAACGTCGACGACGCGCTGACCAACCCGGAAACCAGCAGCATCCAGAAAGTCATCGTCTGCAAGCGCACCGGTGGCGACATCAAGTGGAACCAGCATCGCGACATCTGGTACGAAGACCTGATGAAAGTGGCGGGCACCGTTTGCGCGCCGAAAGAGATGGGCGCTGAAGAAGCGCTGTTCATCCTTTATACCTCCGGTTCGACCGGCAAACCGAAGGGCGTGCAGCACACCACTGGCGGTTATCTGTTGTATGCGGCGATGACCCACGAGCGCGTTTTCGATTACCGTCCGGGCGAAGTTTACTGGTGCACCGCCGACGTCGGCTGGGTCACCGGCCACAGCTACATCGTCTACGGCCCGCTGGCCAATGGCGCGACCACGCTGCTGTTCGAAGGCGTGCCGAACTATCCGG
The DNA here is from genome assembly GCF_044541255.1 of Pseudomonas sp. NPDC085632. NCBI lineage: Bacteria > Pseudomonadati > Pseudomonadota > Gammaproteobacteria > Pseudomonadales > Pseudomonadaceae > Pseudomonas > Pseudomonas sp. NPDC085632. Next base: position 125,960 of record NZ_JBITSX010000010.1, read on the forward strand.
ACATCACCCGGGTGGCGAAGATCGTCGACAAGCACAAGGTCAACATCCTCTACACCGCACCGACGGCGATCCGCGCGATGATGGCCTCGGGTCAGGCAGCGGTTGAGGGCGCTGATGGCAGCAGCTTGCGTCTGCTCGGTTCGGTTGGCGAGCCGATCAACCCGGAAGCCTGGGACTGGTACTACAAGAATGTCGGCAAGTCGCGTTGCCCGATCGTCGATACCTGGTGGCAGACCGAGACCGGCGGCAACATGATGAGCCCGCTGCCGGGTGCGCACGCGCTGAAACCGGGTTCGGCGGCACGTCCGTTCTTTGGTGTGGTGCCGGCACTGGTCGACAACCTCGGTAACATCATCGAGGGCGAGGCTGAGGGCAATCTGGTGATTCTCGATTCGTGGCCAGGTCAGGCGCGTACGTTGTATGGCGACCATGATCGTTTCGTCGATACCTACTTCAAGACGTTCCGTGGCATGTATTTCACCGGTGACGGCGCGCGTCGTGATGCCGATGGTTATTACTGGATCACCGGGCGTGTCGATGACGTGCTCAACGTGTCCGGCCACCGTATGGGTACGGCCGAGATCGAGAGCGCGATGGTTGCGCATCCGAAAGTCGCTGAGGCGGCGGTGGTGGGGGTGCCGCATGACATCAAGGGGCAGGGCATTTATGTCTATGTCACGTTGAAGAATGGTGAAGAGCCGACCGAGCAGCTGCGTCTGGAGCTGAAGAACTGGGTGCGCAAGGAGATCGGGCCAATTGCTTCACCGGACGTGATTCAGTGGGCGCCGGGGCTGCCGAAGACACGCTCGGGCAAGATCATGCGCCGCATTCTGCGCAAGATTGCCACGGCGGAATATGACGGCTTGGGGGATATCTCGACCCTGGCGGATCCGGGTGTGGTGCAGCATTTGATTGATACGCACAAGACCATGAATGTTGCTTAAGTAGCCGCTCTGAAAAGAAGAAAGCCCTGTCCGGTGTATGCCGGACGGGGCTTTTTTGTGTCTGCAGGTTTTGTGGTGGCTGGGCTGGCTTCATTGATCGTTCCCACGCTCCGCGTGGGAATGCAGCAAGGGACGCTCTGCGTCCCAGAAGCCGACGCAGAGCGTCGAGGGAGGCATTCCCACGCGGAGCGTGGGAACGATCAGCGACTCAACCAATAATTATCGATCTCCCCCGTAAGACCTTTCCCACTGTTACCCGCTGCTTTCCACGTAACCGAATGTGTAACCGTCCGCCCTGGAGCGGGGCGAAGGGAAACGCATTGCCCCGTTTTAGAGCCTCGAAAGCTCCGGTGAAAAATAAGACACAACGCTGCGCTTGCCGGATTAGAAGGGTTTGCGAATAATAGGCCCGCAATTTGCAGCATAGATCGGTTCACTGTCTTTCGCTCTTGCATGAAATTGCAAGGCTGTCAATGTGCCAAAGTCGCTTTCTCTGTGCATCTGTAATTAGTTGTCGCATTGAAGAAATATCGGCTTCCGGCCTGTCGTTAGAATGCCGATCACTCGCTCATCGTGGCTGACGTTGAAATCTCTGACGGTTTCAATGGGAAATTTCCCACCGATGCGGCAACCGATTTCCCGATTCACCCATTCGCATATTGGGCTGTCGCTCACTCTGCCGTTTTTGCCCTTTACCGATGGAGTCCCGAGATGAAGAAACTTGTGCTGCTTGGCGCCCTGGCACTGTCCGTGCTGTCGCTGAATGCCTTCGCTGACGAAAAACCTCTGAAGATCGGTATCGAAGCGGCTTACCCTCCGTTCGCCTCGAAAGCGCCGGATGGCAGCATCGTTGGTTTCGACTACGACATCGGCAACGCGCTGTGCGAGCAGATGCAGGTCAAGTGTGTGTGGGTCGAGCAAGAGTTCGACGGTCTGATCCCTGCACTGAAAGTGCGCAAGATCGACGCGATCCTGTCGTCGATGTCGATCACCGAAGACCGCAAGAAGTCGGTCGACTTCACCAACAAGTACTACAACACCCCGGCACGTCTGGTCATGAAGGCCGGCACTCAGGTCAGCGAAGGTCTGGCTGAGCTGAAGGGCAAGAACATCGGCGTACAACGTGGTTCGATCCATGAGCGTTTCGCCCGCGAAGTCCTGGCGCCACTGGGTGCCGAGATCAAGCCGTACGGCTCGCAGAACGAAATCTACCTCGACGTGGCCGCCGGTCGCCTCGACGGTACCGTGGCTGACGCCACCCTGCTGCAAGACGGTTTCCTGAACACCGACGCCGGCAAAGGCTTCGCGTTTGCAGGCCCGGCATTCACCGACGTCAAATACTTCGGCGACGGCGTGGGTATCGCAGTGCGTAAGGGCGACGCCCTGAAAGACAAGATCAACGCTGCCATCGCGGCCATCCGCGAAAACGGCAAATACAAAGCAATCCAGGACAAGTACTTCGCCTTCGATATCTACGGCAAGTAACACGTCTCTGCGACAAGTCCGAAATGGCGCAAGCAACAGGATCTCTGCGGTTTGCGCCATTTTTTCATCCCAACTTTCGAGGACCTGAATCATGTTGAAAGGCTACGGGGCTGTCATCCTCGATGGCGCATGGCTGACGCTTCAGCTCGCCTTGTCGTCCATGGCTCTGGCCATCGTTCTCGGGCTGATCGGTGTCGCGTTGCGCCTGTCGCCGGTGCGCTGGCTGGCCTGGCTGGGCGATCTGTATTCCACGGTGATCCGCGGGATTCCCGATCTGGTGCTGATCCTGCTGATTTTTTACGGCGGTCAGGACTTGCTCAACCGCGTGGCGCCGATGCTCGGCTACGACGACTACATCGACCTGAACCCGCTGGCCGCCGGTATCGGCACCCTCGGTTTCATCTTCGGTGCGTACCTGTCGGAAACCTTCCGTGGCGCGTTCATGGCGATCCCCAAAGGTCAGGCCGAAGCGGGCATGGCATACGGCATGAGCAGTTTTCAGGTGTTCTTCCGGGTGATGGTGCCGCAGATGATTCGTCTGGCGATTCCTGGCTTCACCAACAACTGGCTGGTACTGACCAAGGCCACCGCGCTGATTTCCGTGGTCGGTCTGCAAGACATGATGTTCAAGGCCAAGCAGGCGGCAGATGCCACCCGCGAGCCTTTCACCTTCTTCCTCGCAGTGGCGGCGATGTACCTGGTGATCACCAGTGTTTCGTTGCTGATCCTGCGTCAACTTGAGAAGCGCTACTCGGTAGGCGTAAGGGCGGCTGATCTATGATCTTCGACTACAACGTCATTTGGGAGGCGATGCCGCTGTACCTCGGCGGCCTGCTGACCACCCTTAAATTGCTCGCGCTGTCGCTGTTTTTCGGTCTGCTCGCGGCACTGCCGCTGGGCCTGATGCGCGTCTCGAAGAACCCGGTCGTCAACGGCGCCGCGTGGCTGTACACCTATGTGATCCGTGGCACGCCGATGCTGGTGCAACTGTTCCTGATCTACTACGGTCTGGCGCAGTTCGAAGCAGTACGCGAAAGCTTCTTGTGGCCGTGGCTGTCCAGCGCAACGTTCTGTGCGTGTCTGGCGTTTGCGGTCAACACCAGCGCTTATACCGCCGAGATCATCGCCGGCAGCCTCAAGGCCACGCCGAACGGTGAGATCGAAGCGGCCAAGGCAATGGGCATGTCGCGCTTCAAACTGTACAAGCGCATCCTGCTGCCATCGGCCCTGCGCCGGGCACTGCCGCAGTACAGCAACGAAGTGATCATGATGCTGCAGACCACCAGTCTGGCCTCCATCGTGACGCTGATTGACATCACCGGCGCAGCGCGCACCGTCAACGCGCAGTTCTATCTGCCGTTCGAGGCGTACATCACCGCTGGCGTGTTCTACCTGTGCCTGACGTTCATTCTGGTCAAACTGTTCAAACTGGCCGAGCGTCGCTGGTTGAGCTACCTGGCCCCGCGGAAGCATTGATATGGAACGCATCGACCACGTATTGCCGTGGAGCCACCTGGGCAGCGAGCGCAAGATTTCGGTTTTCCGCTTCGGCCACGGCGAGCGCAAGGCCTACATTCAGGCCAGCCTCCATGCTGATGAATTGCCGGGCATGCGCACCGCCTGGGAGCTGAAAAAGCGCCTCGGCGAACTCGAAGCCAAAGGCTTGCTCAACGGTGTCGTCGAACTGGTGCCGGTCGCCAACCCGTTGGGTCTCGGGCAATTGCTGCAAGGCAATCACCAGGGCCGTTTCGAGGCGGGTAGCGGCAAGAATTTCAACCGTGATTTCGTCGAGCTGAGCGCGCCGGTTGCGGCCGCTTTGGCTGAAAGCCTCGGTGATGATCCGCACGCCAATGTGCGCCTGATTCGTCAGGCCATGGCCGATCATTTGGCGGCATTGCCAGAGGCGAGCAGCCAGTTGCAAGGCATGCAGCGCGTATTGCTCAGCCACGCTTGCACCGCTGATGTGGTGCTCGATCTGCATTGCGATGCTGAAGCCGCGCTGCACATGTATGCGTTGCCGCAGCACTGGCCGCAGTGGCGCTCGCTGGCCGCGCACCTGAATGTGCGCGTGGGTTTGCTCGCGGAAGATTCCGGCGGCAGTTCGTTCGATGAAGCCTGCTCGCTGCCGTGGCTGCGACTGTCGCGGCAGTTCCCCGATGCGCAGATTCCGCTGGCGTGTCTGGCGACCACGATTGAGCTGGGCGGCCAAGCCGACACCGGTCGCGCTGAAGCCGAAGCCTATGCTGAAGGTATTCTCGCGTTCCTCGCGGAGCAGGGCTTGATCACCGGCGAGTGGCCGAACCCGGCCCATGAAGCCTGTGAAGGCATGCCATTCGAAGGCACCGAATTGCTCCTCGCGCCGCACCCAGGCGTGGTGAGTTTTCTGCGCAAGCCCGGCGAATGGGTCGAGGCCGGCGACGAGATTTTTGAAGTGATTGATCCTCTGTCCGATCGGGTCAGCACGGTGTGTGCTGGTACCTCCGGGGTGCTGTTTGCCATTGAACGGCTGCGTTATGCCCAACCCGGTTTCTGGCTGGCCAAGGTGGCGGGGCGCGAAGCGCTGCGTCACGGGCGCTTGCTCAACGACTGACTGACTGTTTTTGTGAGAACCGACCGCATGTACAAACTTGAAGTCCAAGACCTGCATAAACGCTATGGCAGTCACGAAGTGCTCAAGGGCGTGTCCCTGAAAGCGGCAGCCGGCGATGTGATCAGCATCATCGGCTCCAGTGGCTC